>SVPF01000003.1 GCA_015066005.1 Oscillospiraceae bacterium | reverse complement strand
CGGTGGATGAGGAGCTTTGTAAGTACAAACTGTTTTTTACACCTCATCCGTCAGGCTTCGCCTGCCACCTTCCCCTACTGGGGAAGGCTTTGGTTTGTGCTTCATTATCCCGATAAACTATAATTTGTAACATAATTGAAACAATAAATTAATTGCTTTGGATATAATGCGATGATATAATTATATTGGCGGTGATATTATGAAGCGTGCATTATGTTTTTTGATGATTTTGTTGTCTTTTTCATTACTTTGCAGTTGTAAAAATAATTTGCAAAACAATGATGTTAATAGTGAAAATGTATATTGGGATCACACGCTTGACCCTACGATAGACGCCTATTTTAACACATTTGAAAATTTTGAGTATACGTTTAAAGAAATAACTGAAAAAGATAAGAATTACGTAATATATAAAAGTAATGAACATGCCGGTAATTTTTATGAAATTTTTGATAATTATGGCAATTATTTAGATAAGGGTTATCACGGTTATCGCGGTAGCTTTGATATTTCTAAAAAAGACAATATAGTTCAACTTGAATATGGTGTTAGCGGCACAAATGTCTTTCCAACTTATAGATTTTACGATATAGAAAAAAGCAAGGTTTCACGATATTTTTCAGGTCCTATTGCAACAACTGATAATTTGGTGGCATATTTTGTATTTGATGAAAATGAAACTACTTTGGTTGTGCAGGATATGTTTGACATAGATAAAACCTATAAAGAATTTACAGGAAAATTTAATGAGCGAATTTATATGGATATAAATGAAATGTATTTTTCAAATGATGCCACACAAATAATTATTAATTATTCAAATGTAAATTCAAAAGATGATATTGT
Organism: Oscillospiraceae bacterium; assembly: GCA_015066005.1. Lineage (GTDB taxonomy): Bacteria > Bacillota > Clostridia > Oscillospirales > Acutalibacteraceae > UBA737. The sequence goes on along the minus strand of SVPF01000003.1, from coordinate 96,035 downwards.
AGAAGAAAAATTCAACCTATATTGAAATTATAAAAGGGAATAGTATTGATTTTTTAAAGACCTAACATTAAAGTTGGGTCTTATTTTATACTGATAATTGAACAAAAATAAATTTTATGATAAAATTTTAATAATTAGTGAGAGTTTTTCGTTTTTAATTCGTCTAATAACTAGTAAAGGTTAGGAGGGGATAAAATTTGGATATCGGAGAAAGTCTTTATCTCCGTTTCCTTGAGGGTGATGACTTAGGTCTAACTTTGCTTATTAAGGAATATAAAAACGGTTTAATTTTATATATAAACAGTTATGTTAATAATATTTTTATTGCCGAAGACTTAATGGAAGAAACTTTTTATAAAATAGCAATTAAAAAACCAAAATTTTCGTCTAAAAGTTCATTTAAAACCTGGCTTTATGCAATTGGTCGAAACGTAACATTAGATTATTTAAGACATAATACTAAGTTTATGATTTCGTCAATTGAAGATGTAAAAAATTATATTAAGGAGGAAATTGACCTTGAACATTTATATTTAAGGGATGAAAGAAAAAAGATTTTACATAATGCATTGGAAAATTTAAGTCCCGAATACCGACAGGTTTTATGGCTGATATATTTTGAGGATTTTTCAAACGATGAGACGGCACAGGTTATGAAAAAATCTAAACGGCAAATTGAAAATTTAGTTTATAGGGCAAAGAAATCTCTTAAATTAACTCTTGAAAAGGAGGGCTTTTCGTATGAAGAATTATGAAGAAATAGCCAATAGTGTTTTAAATCGACAAAAAAATTATATTGTAAAACGTAAAAAAATAAAGAAGACTATTTTAAGAGTTGTGGCATCATTAACTTGTTGTGCGATAATTTTTACCACAGGCTTTGGATTGTGGAAAAGCGGGATTTTTAATAATAACTGCAATGTAACCGAAAAACCACAAAACAATAATACTTCTAATAATAATCCAACAGGAAATAATAGCCAAAACAATTCAACTGACGGTAACAACCAAGACAATTCAACTGACGGTAACAACCAAGACAGTTCAACAGTTACGCCGCCTTATGTGGACGATACCTCTGATATTGCTCCGCCTGTCGATAATGACTGTTTTATTGATAGCATAGATAAACTGAATTTTTATTCGGCAAAGCAAATTTTAAGCGAAAATTCCTTGCTGCCGTTAAGCAGTAATTACCGCAGCGTTTTAAAATCCCCGATTATGAATTTAAGTTGGAATTATGCTGAATATCCAATTGACCCTAATAAAGTATTTACAGTTACAATGGTTACCTATTTTACAATTAATCTTAATGATGAACGAGGCTTTTTGGCGCAAAAGCTTGGCGGTACGGGACTTGTTGAGGTTGTTGTTAATAATAGTGATATTGACCCACTGGGAGCTATGATAACGTTTAAAAAAGGGGATAAATATTACAGTTGTCTATCAAGCGGTGGGGGTGTATATTATCCTGATTTTAGCAGGTCATATTCTGAATTTTCAACATACAAGTATATTGATGGTTTTAATATTATTAAAAACTTTAATCAAGATAATTTTATATTTAAGGTTAATTTTGACGGCAATAAGGTTGTGGGCTTTGAATGTAGACTGTATGAAGGTGATACGACGATATACAGTGTTGATGACGTAACCTTAAATAAGGAATTTTGTATTGTCTTTTTTACAAAACAACATTTTACAATAAATCAATTGGAAATGTATTTTAAAAATGAGGAGGATGTTTTATGAAAAAAACAATTATTTCTATTTTAATATTAACAATGTTGTTCGGAATTGCTGGGTGTAAAAATAATCCGGACAAAAATAGTGGTGCATTATCAAAGCCGGATAACTCTTCAAGCGATGAGGCTGTAACTTCCAAACCTAATGATAACGCAACATCAAAACCTAATAACGCTCAAAATTCAAAACCAAATAATAGCAAGCCTGCTAACACACAATCCGGTATATCAACAACACCAACCCGTCCCGAAAAGGTGACAAAGGTATATAATGTAAATTTCGATTTTGATGTTAACGACCCGATAAAAGAAGTATTCTATGATTCAAAAAATGGCAATTCACTTCCGTATGCATTGTATATTCCTAAGGATTATTCGGCTTCCAAAAAATATCCCGTAATTTTGTTTTTACACGGCGCGGGCGAGCTTGGAAGCGATAACCAAAAACAACTAAATAATATTAGAAATATGTTTACATATAACGGTGATTTTATATCGCAATGCATTTTAATTTGTCCTCAAACTTCTGTTTGGTGGAATTTGGACCGTCAATATACAGGTGACCAAGGCGGAACCTTAGGCAGCGCGTTGCATTTGCTGGAAAAAATACAGAAAACCTATTCTTGTGACAAAAACCGCATTTATGTAACAGGTCTTTCAATGGGTGGTTATGCTACTTGGGATATACTTGAAAGCTATGGTGATATTTTTGCCGCAGGTGTTCCGCTTTGCGGTGGTGGTAATAGCGGTAACGGAGCAGCTTTTGTTGATATACCTATTCGTATTTACCACGGCACCAATGACCCAACGGTTTCTTTTAATAACTCACAAAATATGTTTAATGCAATCAAAGCTGCAGGTGGTGAAAAGGTTTCGCTTTATCCGCTTAATGGTGTGGGACACGATGCTTGGAATCCCGCATACCGTGACCGTGATTTATTCAGTTGGATGTTTGCTCAGAATAAAGCAAGTAACCCGAGTGGTAAATATGATTATATTCACTATTTTAGAATTGTTGATTCAAATGGAAAAACCGTAATTTCGGATGATGATTTATTTTATACGGATTACACAATTGATTGGGATAATGATGGCGCAGTTGATATTGATGTTCACCTTACCGAAGATGGTAAAAACAAGCTTAATAAGGCGTATGCTTTAAGTGGTGGTAAGGCGTTTACGGTTTACTGCGCTACACAAAAGGTCTATTCTTTTACGGCGACCAAGCAGATTAAAGATGATACTTTTTCAATAAGCGGAGTGTTTAATTACGAAAATTACCGTAATGTTGTGGATATAATTCAAAAGGCAACAGATTAGTTTTAAAAGGTGTTTTTGAAGAATTTAACTATTTGGGATTTTATAATACGCTTGAAATAGCAGCTTTAAAATAGCGAAAATTTGGGTGATATTATGAAAAAATATATTAAAGATTTTGTTGTGGCAGCTTCGGTTGGCTTACTTTTTCAATATCCAAAATCCTTGGAGGAGGCTCATTATTATGAAGATTAAAAATAAAGGGAAACAACTATTTACGATGTTGCTTTCTATTGCTATGATTATTTCCACTTTGCCTTTAGGCGTAGTAACGGCAGATGCAGTAACCACGGAGTTTGCCGGTGGTAGTGGTACGGAAACAGATCCTTATTTAATTGAAACAAAAGAACACCTGAATAATGTGCGCAACAACCTTGATGCACATTATAGAATGGTTGCAGATATTGTTTTTGATGATGCAGATTTTGCTGAAGGTGGAGATTTTTATAATAAAGGTAAGGGATGGGCTCCGTTAGGAGAAGTATATAGTACTCCATTTAACGGTACGTTTGATGGTAACGGCTTTGCTATTGTTGGGCTTTTTGCAAAAGTATCGAACTATAACGGTAGTTGTTCGGGTTTGTTCGGCATAAATAACGGTACCATAATGAATTTAGCAGTAGTTAACGGCAGTATTACTGACACTTCTTCGGGATACACTTATGTTGGTGGTATTGTCGGCAATAATACAGGCACTATTTCTAATTGCTATAATTCAATGACTGTTTCTACTATGACCTACGGCGGTGGTATTGCAGGCAAAAATAGTGGATTAATAACTGATTGTTATAACATAGGCAATGTTATCAAAGCTCAAAATTATGGTACTATTTCCGGTGGAATTGTAGGATATAATCTTACGGACGCAACAATATCGTCATGTTACAACGCCGGAAATGTTACAGCAAACCAACAAGGCGGTGTTGCCGGGGAAAACCGAGGCACAATTTTACACTGCTACTTTTTAGAAAGCGAAGTAAAGGGATGCGCCCAAGGAAGTAATGCGGGTTATCGTTGCTCAATCGAAGAATTGCAAACAAAAGCCACTTTTGAGGGCTTCCGTTTTGATACTACCTGGGAATTTATCAATCTTTCGGATTATACCTTTCCAGTTTTAAAAGTTGTTAAGCATATACCCATAGATAATGGTGCAAATCAAGAAGGTTTTGCAGGTGGAATAGGTAGTTTAATTTATCCGTATTTGATATCTGACATAAGTCAGCTTGCCAACGTTCAAAAATTCCCTGATTTGTGCTATAAATTAGCAAACGATATCGTTTTCACAGCCAATGATAATTCAAATTGGAACAGTATTGGTACTAATTCAGAACCATTTACAGGTCATTTTGACGGCGATGGTTATTCGATTATGGGATTAACTAAAAGTTTATTCAATTATAATAAAGGCACCGTGAAAAATATAGCATTAAAAAAAGCAATCGTTACAGATTCGGCAACGATTATACTTAATAATAACGGTGTTTTATCTAATAGTTACAGCTCATCTGAAATTTCATTTAGTTCAAGCGAGAATAGTAGCGTCGGTGGTTTGGTAAGTAAGAATTATGGCACCATTAATAATTGTTTTTACAGCGGTAAAATTAATACTAATTGTACTTCTTCTTCTAATTATACAAGTTGTTATACCGGTGGTATAGCGGGTTCAAATGACGGTGGTACAATTTCCTACTGTTATAATTTAGGAATTATATCTACCAATAAATCTTTAGATGGTATTGTTGGTATAAATAACAATGCCACGATGAAAAACAATTATTGCTATTCGTTCTTTTCTCTAAGTTACCCTACCACTAACAATGGTGGTGCAAAAGCCACAGTTGACCAATTAAAAACAAAGGAATTTTTTGAGGGTTTTGATTTTGATAAGGAATGGCAAATAGATGAAACCTTGGAATATCCTGCACCAACCTTGAAAATTATGAAATCTATGCCTGAAATTGCCCCCGAAAACACTGATGATTTTGCAGGCGGAAACGGAAGCCTGTTTTCACCGTATTTAATTGCAAACGCACAGCATTTCCTAAACGTTTCAAAGTATGCAAATTCTCGTTGTCATTTTAAAATTATAGATGATATAGTATTAAATTACACCTTTGAAAAAAATATGTTAAGTTCCTTTAACGGAATGTTAGATGGTGAAATGCATACAATTAGTGGTTTTGCCATCAAATCGACTGCGCTTAGTAATAGTTATATGGGACTTTTTGGTAGAAACAATGGTATTATAAAAAATATAAAATTTGAAAATTGTAATGTTGAATTTTCAAATCTTACCGAATCGTATGTCGGAACGATAGTCGGTTATAACAATGGTATTATTTCAAATGTTGAAGTTGAGACTGAAATGGTTGGAAATGACATTACGACAGATGATAGTTGTGTTGGTGGAATCATAGGAAAAACTAGCGCCAACTCCGTTGTTGAAAATGTACATACAATCGGAAAAATAGATATTACAAGTGAAACCGAGTTATTGGAAAGTAATATTGGCGGAATAATCGGCAGTGGAAATGGTAAAATTCTTGACGCTGTAAATGATATTGATATTGTAATAAATTCATATGTTGGTCCAATTTATTTTTTTAATTCTAAAATTGGCGGAATAATAGGAAGTTCAGGTGCGACCATCCAAAAAGTTCGTAATCAAGGTAATATAAATATATATGTAGATAATACTAAATACTCAATTCGCATATATGTTGGCGGCATAGCTGGTAGAGTTAGTGGTGGTAGTATATCGTTAGCAAGTAATGCAGGGGATATTTTTATGAAATCAGTTACTAGCGTAGAAGACCCAGCTATTAGTATTGGTGGAATTGTTGGCGCTGATTTTCGTTGTACAGTAACTATTAAAAAATCGTATAATACTGGTAATATAAGCACTTTAATTAACAAATCATATGAAGTTCCAGTTACAATAGGGGGTATAATTGGTTATTATCCTCATATTATAGAAAACTGTTATAATACAGGAAAAATTTGTGGAACTACCCTTAACATAGAAGAACCAAAAGGTATTGCCGGTGGTATAGCGGGCCACGGTGGCATTTCAGAAGGAAGTATTAAGCAGTGTTATAATGTTGGAGATATTTCAGCCGAAAAAATGGGCAGTATTATAGGTTATAAATATGATACCAAACTTAACAACTGTTATTATACTAATGAATACAGCGGTGTTGGCGTTGGTAGCGCAAACAATACTTATCGTATAACAACGCAACAATTATCCAACGCATCCAACTTATCGACATTTGATTTTAATTCGGTTTGGATAATAAATTCTAATGCAGATTATCGTTTTCCAACCTTGCGTGATTTACCACACATTCATTCGGAACACAAATGCACAAGTGATGTAGGTAATAAAAACTTTGACGATTTACAACATTGGGAAAACTGTGTTTTTTGTGGTAAGGAAACAAACATTAAAGAACACTCTTTTGATTGCATTTGTGATGAGAAGTGCAACGAATGCAATTATGTTCGCGAGTGTGGCAATGTTACAAATGGCGAATGGGAATCGGATGATTATAAGCATTGGCAGTTATGTTTGGAATGTGATTCAAAAACTAACACTGAATCTCATACTTACGATAATGGTGAAAGTTTGACCTGCGAAAGTTGCAATAAAGCAAGAATTTTAACCGATATTACTATTTCAAATTTACCTATTAAGTTACAATACACCGAGGGTGAAGAACTTGATTTATCAGGCCTAGTGGTTGTTGCTTATTATGATAATAATACAAGCGGAACGATTACTAACTACACTGTAACTGGTTATTCTTCTACTATTGGTATACAAACCATAACTATAACTTATCAAGGAAAAGTTATAACATTTACAGTCACTGTAAAATCAAAGACGCCTTCAACAATTACATCACTAACTTACAATGTAAACGGAAATAATATCAGCAAGATTACTGATGGTACAACCGTTTCGCAGTTACTTGACGGCATTAACGAAGGCGAGTATTGCAAGGTTTATAAAGGTAATGAAGAAGTTGGTGCAAATGACATAATCGGCACTGGTATGGTTGTCAAAATCATAGACGGCAATACAGTTACGGCACAATGTACCGTAATCGTCACAGGCGACACAAACGGAGACGGCAATGTTAATATTACCGATATGATTGCCATTAAGGCACACGTTTTGGAAAAAACATTACTTTCCGGTGTTTATGCCATTGCTGCCGATACTAGTGGAGAAGGAAATATTTCCATAACAGACTTTATTCAGGTTAAGTCGAAAATTCTTGGTAAGGGTGATATAGTTGCCAGATAAGGAGAGTAATAATGAAGAAGATAATTTCAATTTTAACAATTTTAGTTTTGTGCCTTGGCTTAATGTTGCCTATGACCGTTTCGGCAGCAACTGCAAGCGCAAGCCTTACAGGTCCTGCAACAGTTCGCGCAGGTGATACAATAACCGTAAGCTTTAATCTTAATGGCAGTGGCATTTATGGTGTAGAAGGCATGTTGTCATATGATAGTAGCCAGGTAACTCTTTCGGTAACCAGTCAGAAAATAGCTTCTCCTTGGAAGGTTGAATTTAACGGTAACAAATTCGCAATTTATGATGACACTGTAGAAAAACCTATTAATAGTAACAAGACGTTGTTTACGGCAACCTTTAAGGTTAAATCTGTTGCAACGGGTACAAGTATTAAAATTTCTTGCACAGGCGTAACTGCAACCGACGGTAGTGCCGATAAAAATTTAGGTACAATCTCATATTCAAAAACTGTTGCGGTTCCGTTATCAGGTGAAAACACCCTTAGCCGTCTTACTGTTAGCAACGCAACAATTTCACCAAGCTTTTCGGCAAATACAACAAATTACACCGCAAGTGTGCCGTTTAGTGTTTCAAAGCTCAACATTACAGCGACAGCAACCGATTATCATGCAAAGGTAAATGTTAATAGCCCTACACTTGCTCCCGGCAAGAAAACAAACGTAACCGTCACAGTTACTGCAGAAAACGGCGCAAAGAAAACTTACACTATTGTTGTTAGTCGTGAAGCTGACCCGAATTACGTTGCAAGTGGTAATAATAAATTATCAGGAATAAAGGTTGACGGATTTTTGCTTTCACCTGTGTTTAATGCAGATAAAACCGATTATATCGTTTGGGTACCTTATGAAACCACAAGTGTTAAGGTAAGCGGTACTGCGGCTGATAAAAAGGCATCGGTAGAAATTGTTGGTGGCGACAACCTTGCCGCAGGACAAGATAACACCGTTAAGGTTATTTGCACTGCTGAAAACGGTGACAGGAAGGAATACACTGTAATCGTTAAGCGTGCTCCAGGTCATGATGGCAGTGTTGATGAAAAGCCACAAGAACCTATAACCGACAGTAATACCAATACACAGGAAAATGCTGGAAAAGCAGGAAGTATTGCTTGGTGGTGGTTAATTATAGTTGGTGTTAGTGCACTTGCTGTCGGTGTCGTAGGCGGATTTATTGTTGAAGATAAAATCAAGAACAATTAACTCAAATTTTTGTCTACTTACATTGCTACTTGTGCTGTTGTAATTGCATGTCTTGTTGGAATATTGAAGGTATGTGGCGTTGCTTGGGCCGACCGTGATTTGTTCAGTTGGATGTTTTCACAAAATAAATCAAAGGGAGTGGTAAAATATTCACCGCCTTCTTGCTTTAGAATTGTGGATTCAAAAGGCAAAACAGTAATATCTGATAAGGATATTGATATGGTTGATTGCGTTATGGATTACTGGGATAGCGTTGGCGGTGTAGATATAAAAATTTGGCTTACTAAGGAAGGCCAAGAAAAGCTTAAAAATGCTTATTTAAACAGCGGGGGAAAGGAATTTACGGTTTATTGCTTGTCGAATAAAATATATTCCTTTAAAGCTACAAAGGCGCCTATTGATGATTTGTTTCTTATTAAAGGTGTTTTTGAAGAATTTAACTATTTGGGATTTTATAATACAATAGAAATAGCAGTTTTTAAAAAAATTGTATATTTAAAAGGTGGAAGGTTTTATGTTATTTTTTTATTTAAGACACGGGGACCCTATATATGATCCCGATTCTTTAACTGAATTGGGTATTGAACAAGCCGAGGCGCTTTCTAAACGTCTTTCATTATATGGACTGGATAAAATATATTCTTCCACTTCAAACCGTGCAATAATGACAGCAAAACCAACTTGTGAAAAGCTGGGACTTGAGCCCGAGCTATTGGATTTTACAAACGAGCATTATGCATTAATGGAATTGTCATATTTTTCAAACAATGAACGCAAGTGGCTTTTTCAGGACGGTAATATTGTAAATTTATTTAGTGACAAAGAAATTATTGATTTGGGTGACAAATGGTATGAGCATCCCAAATTTAAAGAATATGATTATAAAAAGGGAATAGAACGCATTGCCGCTGAAAGTAATAAGTTTTTTAAAGAGCTTGGTTATGAACGTATTGACGGTACGGGAAAATACAAGGTTATAAAGCCTAACAATCAAAGGGTTGCTTTATTTGCGCATCAAGGCTTTGGAATTGCTTTTTTAAGCCACATTTTAAATATGCCTTATCCTGCTTTTGCCACTCATTTTGATATTTGTCACACCGGTATGACGGTTATTGATTTCAGCGAAATTGACGGCTATTCTACGCCAAAGGTTTTAACACTGTCATCAGATTCACATTTGTATCGTGAGGGTTTGTCAACTCTATATAATTATTATGTGGAATTTTAAAAAATAATAAAAGTAGGGAGATATTGTGAAAAAGCATATTAAAGAAATTGTTGCGGCCGCGTTAATTTTGTTTTGCTTTATTTTTAAAACAATTGCTTACATTTCTTTGCCATCAAATTTTGGATATAAGGTTTGGTTTGCTTGGCCCATTTTTGAATTTTTACCGCTTGTTATTGCTTTGATAACTGTTACTTATAAATACTTAAGCATACAAAGCATTTTTAAAGCCTTGGTTATATATACGCCTTTTCAATTTGTGTACTTGTTTTTATATGTTGAAGGTGGTATACCATACTTAATTTTGCAAGCTGTTCTGCCATTATTAAAGGTGCTTGTATTTTTCCTTATAATTAAATGGATATGTAAATGCAAAATAAAACCGGGTAAAGTGTTTATAATAATAACCTTTTGTTTTTATGTTCTATATTTTTTGATTTTTGTTTTATCAAGTTATGTTGATTTTTTAGCTTCAATAAGTGCAATAATTGATAATAACTGGTTTTATAGTTATTTATCCATATTAGTCCAAACGCCAAATAAACTTACAATACCGTTTCAATATTTTCATTACGCCGTTGTTATTGCAGGGGTTATTGGGATGTCGCTTTCAATCCCTACGCCTGCTAAAAAAATCGAAGCAGACCATGAAGTAGAGGAAATTTTGGAAATTGAAGGTAAGTGGCGTTGTATGGGATGCGGTGAATATGTATCCAATGATAAAAATCGCTGTGAATGTGGTTATAAAAGGTGACAAAGGTGGAACCTTAGGCAGCGTGTTGCATTTGCCGGAGAAAATACAGAAAACCTATTCTTGTGACAAAAAATGCATTTGTGTAACGTGTCTTTCAATGGGCGGTTATGCTAATTGGGATGTACTTGAAAGCTACGGTGATATTTTTGCCGCAGGTGTTCCGCTTTAAGTGGCGGTAAGGCGTTTACGGTTTACTGCACTACAAAGAGGTCTATTCTTTTACGGTGACTAGGCAGATTAAAGATGATACCTTTTCAATAAGCGGAGTGTTTAATTACGAAAATTACCGTAATGTTGTGGATATAATTCAAAAGGCAACAGATTAGTTTTAAAAGGTGTTTTATGAAGAAAATTTTTATTTTACTATTTACAATTATACTTATTTCACTTTCACTTTTTGTGAGCACAAATGCAACCGAAACTGTTTATGAAATAACAACTGAAAAAGAGCTTGCCTCTTTTTTTGAAAACGGCGGCAAGGGTGTTTTGAAAAACAATATTGTTCTTAACGATCAGTACCATATTTATACTGACATTTCGCTTGATTTTAACGGTTACACCTTATCTGCCGATGATACATCACGCTTTTCTTGCTTTGTCTTTCACAGCGAAACCGATGTTGTGTTACTCGACAGCACGGGTAAGGGTGGCATTTATGATAACGAGGATTACATAAGCATAACCGTTGAGGATGAGGTTAATTTTACTGTTGAAAGCGGCAGATATGATGATATTACCGCAAACGGAGGCACCATTAACCTTGTTGGCGGTGAGGTGATTCAGTTTGGCTTTGATGAGGTTTGGCCCCTTAAAATTAATTGGCAAAATACAAAGGTTGGTACTTGGCATATTGGCTGCTGTAAAAGTGTTAATAAGCTTCCTAACCAAATGCTTACAGTTGGCTTTCAAAGTGTAAAGAATGATGATGGCACTTACAATGTGCAAAATTATACGGTTGAAAAGGTTGGTAAAACCCTTACCTTTTATTACGATGCTTATGTTGAAGAAATTGGCAAATACCAATTAACCGAGGACGGCACAGCCCCCAAAAAGCTTATGCTAGAAATTTTGCATGTTAATAACGGTAATTCCGAATTTGTTCCGATGGAATGTGTTGATAAATATGGCCGTTTGTGGAAATGCAAATATGATAAAGCATATATTATGGCAAAAGCACAGGTAACAACAAGTGATAAAACGACATCTACATACATTTTTAATTTGCCCGACCGTAGCGGTATGACATATAATGTTGATAAAGGAATATACGGTCCACGTGCTGATTATATTTGGTTTGTTGTCGGCGGTGTGGCATTATTGGCTGTTATAGTAATTGTTGTAATTCTTTTGCCCAAAAAGAAGAAAGTATAGATTAAAAGACCTACCAAAACGGTAGGTCTTTTTTACGGAGCTTTAAATATACCTAAATCAAGCGGATTATAGGTAAAGAAAATAAACATAAGTGCCATTACAAAAATCCAAATCAGCGAAAGCCATGTGACAAGCCTGCCGTCCACAACATCGGTCATAATAAGCAAGGCTTTAATGGCAAGCATTACAAATAAAGCAATGTAATAAATTGCAATGTTAAACCATTCAATCTTAAAGCCTAAAATACCCGAATAGGTGTAGAAAATTGTAACAATGGTAATGAGCCCCACCATAAGCGAAACCGAGACTGATGGTACGTAGCCCTTTACTTTGTCTTTAATTATAAAATATTCAACTGCGGAAAATATTAAGGTGGGGAAGAATAGTAGCTTTAAGTGTTCCCAAGTGCTTTCGTTTACGGGGAAAAAGTAGCCTAAAATTGTGTTGTTACCACTCCACTCATAAACAAAATGCCCAAGACTGCCTGCAGCACCTATTATTATAAAAGCCCAAATAAAATTTTTAAGTTTCATAGGAAAACCTCCATATATAATTATATGGAGGAAGGGTTTATTTATGTATTTGTTAATTGGGGTTTATCGCTCAGTTAGATGGATATATCATTGGCTCCCTCTGACGAGGGAGCTGGCACGAGGAACTCGTGACTGAGGGAGAGAAAGTGCTTATTTACAGTGTTTTCGGTCTCTCCCTCCGTCTCTTTGCTTCGCAAAAATCCACCTCCCTCATCAGATGGAGGCAAGGGTTTGTACAATAATTACGAATTACGCATTACGAATTACGCATTGGGCGTTAGCCCGATAAACTATAATTTGAAATATTATGGATTACAGGTTTTACAGGGTGTAAAGCCGTTTTTAATAAATTCGTTATAGCCCGAAAAATAAACCTTGTTTTCTTCCTTTAGCTTTTGGGCCCATGTGCAGTCCTTTAAATGAAATTTCTTCGTTGTGCTGCTGCCAACGTAATAATCAACAATTACATCGGGCTTGCCAACGCTGACTGTGTCCTTATCAATACTGTCAGGAAGGCTTGTTTGACCGTTTGCAATGCTTCCGTCGGGTAAATTTACCACAATATCAGGATGGGATGAGGTTGTGTTTTCACTGCAAGAGGTCAGCAAAGCTATAATTAAAGCAAAAAGTAATACTAAAAATTTGCGCACGAAATCACCCCAAAAGTATTTTAGTATATTATATAAAAATTTATTGTTGAAGTAAAGCACAAAATAATATAAAATAGCATTAAAGGTGGTGATTTTTTTGACTTTATCGGAACTTAAAGCAAAGGCTAACAATTTGCCCTTAAAGCCAGGTGTTTATATCATGAAGGATAAGGGCGGAACGGTTATATACGTCGGCAAAGCCAAGGCGCTTAAAAACCGTGTTACACAGTATTTCGGCGCAGGAAACCAGCATACACCGAAAGTACACAAAATGGTAAGCAACGTTTTCGATTTTGAATATATTATTTGCGACAGCGAATTTGAAGCGTTAATACTTGAAAATTCGCTTATAAAACAGCACCAGCCAAAGTATAATATTTTGCTTAAGGACGATAAGGGAAGCTTTTACATTAAAATCACTAACGATAAATGGAAGAAAATTCAAGCAGTTAAACAGCTTGATAAAACGGGTGAATTTATAGGGCCGTATAATTCAGGCTTTATCGTTTCGCAAACGGTTGATGAGGTGCGCAAAATATTCAAATTACCAAGCTGTAACCGCAGCTTTGACAAGCCAACAAAACCGTGTCTTGATTATCATATTGGGCTTTGCGATGCGCCCTGTAGGGCCAATATTTCGGCGCAGGATTATAATAATACCGTTTCTTCAGCAGTCGAATTTATTAAAAAAGGGGATATAGAGGCAAATTCTATTTCCGCTTTAACAAAGCAAATGGAAAATGCCGCCGAAAACCTTAATTTTGAGCTTGCGGCCCGACTTCGTGACAGAATAAATGCTATTAACAAAATTAAGCAAAAACAAAAGGTTGTTGAAATTAGCTACAAGGAACAGGATGTTTTTTCTTCGGTAATTTTTGACGGTACGGCTTGCGTTGCTGTTTTAAAATTCCGTAATTTTAAGCTTTGGGATAAACAGCATTTCTTTATTGAGGATGTTTTTGAAAAGCAGGATTTTTATGCCGAATTTTTACAGCAGTTTTACGCGGGTAAAACCGATATTCCCGCACGTATTTTAACCGATGAGGAATTTGGCGAAAGCGAGCTTTTGGAAAAATGGCTTACCGAAATTTCCGAAAAAAAGGTAAGCTTAATTGTACCAAAGCAAGGCGAACAAAAGCGTATTATTGAAATGTGTCAAAATAATGCCGTTCAGAATCTTTCGGAAAAGACCGAAAAGACCACCCGTGAAATGTCGGTGCTTAATGAACTAAAGGATTTGCTTAATTTAGACAAAGTACCGCGTATTATTGAAGCCTATGATATATCCAATATGTCGGGTGACAATAATGTTGCGGGTATGATAATTTTTAAAGATGCTAAGCCTTATAAGGCGGGATATAAGCGCTTTAAAATTAAGGGCTTTTTAGGACAGGATGATTACCGTTCAATGAACGAAGTTTTAGACCGCCGTTTTAGTGAATATGAAAAGGGTGAAAACCCCGATTTTGCAGTTTTGCCCGACCTTATTTTGCTTGACGGTGCGAAGGGACAAATAAGCGCAGTTTTGCCCGTTTTGGAAAAGTACGGTCTTAACATTTCGCTTTTTGGTATGGTAAAGGACAGTAAGCACCGCACCCGTGCAATCGCTACAACCGGCGGTGATATTGTAATAAAATCAAACCGCCGTGTCTTCACGCTTATTACTAATATTCAGGATGAGGTACACCGTTTTGCAATTAGTTACCAAAAGCAGCTTCAAAGCAAAAAAATGCTGGGACGCGAGCTTACCAATATAAAGGGAATAGGCGATAAAAAGGCCAACGCTCTTTTAAAGCATTTCGGAAGTATGACTAAAATAAAGTCGGCAAAAAAAGCCGATCTAGTGTTGGTTAAGGGCATAAGTGAGCAAAATGCAAACGATATTGTTGAATATTTTAACAATTTGTAAATTTTTTATTGACTAAAAAATATATATGTGTTATTATTCCATTGATAGAGGCGCGGTATTCATCAGTAGTATACATTAAGGTAGGCAAATCTGTATACGAAAGGGAAGACCGCCGAAATGGAAGTTTTATTGCCTTTAAAATTTCTGTTGGTTTGCAGTAAAATATGCTGCTGACTGTCACTTTTGTGGAGAGCTATCGGTTATTTATTTTTTAAATTACCGTAATTGCTTTTTGCAGTTACGGTTTTTATTTATTTTTTAAGGAGAATTAAAATGAAAGCAAAGAAAATTATCCCCAAAGTGCTGATTATTGCATTCGTTGTGGGCTTTGGTGTACTTTGCGCTTTTACAGGTAACATAATGGAGCCTGTCGGCACACTCTGGTCACTTTTCCCACCCGTAATTGCTATCGGCCTGGCACTTCTCACAAAGGAAGTTTATTCCTCACTTTTCATCGGTATTTTGGCAGGCGGCTTGCTTGCAACAGGCTTTAACCCAATACATACATTGGACTCTGTTACTACCGACGGTCTTATTTCAGCTGTTTCAGGTACAGCAGGTATCTTTATCTTCTTGGTATGTCTTGGCGTTATTGTTGCCCTTTTAAATAAGGCAGGCGGAGCTCAGGCATTTGGCCGTTGGGCTGCTAAAAACGTTAAGGGCAAAATCGGTGCATCTCTTGCAACCTTTGCTTTTGGCGTACTTATCTTTATTGATGACTATTTTAACTGCTTAACTGTTGGTGCAGTTATGCGTCCCGTTACCGATAAGGCTAAGATTTCACGTTCTAAATTGGCTTACCTTATTGATGCAACCGCAGCTCCTATTTGTATGATCGCTCCCATCTCTTCTTGGGCAGCTGCTGTTTCTGAGTATGCACCCGAAGGCGTAAGCGGTATTGCTATGTTTGTAAGAGCTATTCCTTACAACTTTTATTCCTTAATGACATTTGTATTCATTATCGCTTTAGTTCTTATGAAGTTTGACTACGGTCCTATGAAGCTTCATGAATTAAACGCTGATAATGGCGACCTCTTTACTTCCGGCACTGTAGCTGCCGATGAAGAAGAAAGCAATGCTAATCCCAAGGCTAAGGTTGTTGACCTTATTCTTCCCATTGTCGTACTTATAGGCATTTGCGTTTATGCATTGTTCTATGTTGGTAGATGTATGGGTGAAGAATGGGTATTTGCTTCTGCAAATTACGATAAGTCACTCGGCTTTATCGATGCATTTTCCAATACAGACGCTACCGTAGGTCTTCCTTGGGGTGGTATTATTGCACTTGTGTTTGTAATTATTTACTTTATTGCACGCCGTCTTATCAGCTTTAAGGATGCAATGGCTTGCATTCCTAAGGGCTTTAACGCAATGGTGCCCGCTATTCTTATTTTGACAATGGCTACTGCACTTAAGAACATGACCGGTCTTTTAGATTCTGATGCATTTGTTCAGGGTGCTTTGGAAAACGCTAGTGCGCTTAACAATTTCTTGCCCGCAATTATTTTTGTTGTTGCTTGCGGTATTGCATTTGCAACAGGTACATCTTGGGGTACATTCGGTATTCTTATCCCCATCGTTACCAGCATTTTCGACATCACAACACCTCTTGGAATTATGAGTATGTCTGCTTGTCTTGCAGGTGCGGTTTGCGGTGACCATTGCTCACCCATTTCGGATACCACAATTATGTCATCCGCAGGTGCACAGTGCGACCACATTAACCACGTATCCACTCAGCTTCCTTATGCTTTGACTGTTGCAGGAATTTCTTTCGTAAGTTATATTTTCTCAGGCTTTGTTCAAAATGCTTGGATTTCACTTGCATTTGCTGCAGTTTTGACCGTTGGCGTTCTCTTTGTTATTAAGGCAATTACTAAGAAGAAAGCCGCATAATTTGTATTGAAATTTTAATCCGTTGTAGGTATAATATATCTACAACGGATTTTTATTTTTAGGAGATTATTTTGGCTGATAGAAAATTTGAAAAGCATATCGAAATTGAGCGCAGCATAATTAAAAAATACCGCAAAACTATTTGGGTTAATTTTATTGCCGCTGTGCAGGAATATGAGCTTATTGATGAAAACGACAAAATTGCCGTTTGTATTTCGGGCGGGAAGGATTCTATGATACTTGCCAAATGTATGCAGCAGCTTCAAAAGCACAGTGCATACCCGTTTGAGCTTGTTTTCTTGGTTATGGACCCGGGTTATACACCCGAAAACCGCGCCCTTATTGAAGAAAACGCAAAAACGCTTAATATACCAATTACTATTTTTGAAAGCGATATTTTTGACGTTACAACCCGTGTGGGTGGCTCACCCTGTTATCTCTGTGCCCGTATGCGACGCGGTTGTCTTTACAGTAAGGCAAAGGAGCTTGGCTGTAATAAAATTGCTTTAGGACACCATTTTGACGATGTTATTGAAACAGTTTTAATGAGTATGTGTTATTCAAGTGAAATTAAAACAATGCTTCCAAAGCTTCACAGCACCAACTTTGAAGGAATGCAGCTTATCCGTCCGCTTTACAGGGTTAAGGAAGCCGATATTATTTCCTGGGCAAACTATAACGGGCTTCGTTTTTTGCAGTGCGCCTGCAAGCTGACTCAAGACAGTAAGGACAGGGAAGACCTTTCAAAACGAAAGGAAACCAAAGCCCTTATTAAATATATGAACACAATTAACCCGAATGCTGCTGATAATATTTTCCGCAGCCTTCACAATGTTAATTTGGCTACAATGCCCGCATATCGCGATTGTGATTCGGGCGAAATTCATTCCTTTTTAGAAAAATTTAAAGAGCAGGAAATCGAAAAAGATGTCCCGCCTGTTAAATGACCGTTTGTGATATGCGCTACCGAAGGTGTCTAACCTTTTGGGTGCATATCACTTTTTTGTCGTAGTTTTTGTCCACATAAATGTTGAAAATAGTGTTGAAATATGTTATTATATATTATTATATTGGATAAATATATCTAAAAGGCGGTGAAAAGTATGGCATACAAGAAATGGCAGGTTAAGACTGTTGACCGAATTAAAGCGAAAGAATTGGCACTTGAATGTGATGTTGAGCCTATTGTTGCGCTTATTGCGGCTTCGCGCGGGTATACCGACCCAACTGATTTAGAGCAATTTTTATCTGACGAGCCATATTTTTCTGATGCGTATGAGCTTATTGATATTATGCACGCCGCCGATATGGTAAATTTGAGTATAAGCGAAAATAAAAAAATTGCGGTTTATGGGGATTATGATTGCGACGGTGTTACAGCAACAGCCCTTTTGTATAAGTATCTAAAGGGTCGAGGCGCTGACTGTATTTATTATATTCCAGACCGCTTCAGCGAAGGCTACGGTATGAATTGCGATGCCGTTCGCCATCTAAAAGAATTGGGTGTTGATTTAATAATTACGGTTGATAACGGTATTTCCTGTTATGATGAAATTGCCCTTGCAAACAGTCTTGGTATGACCGTTGTTGTAACTGACCACCATTTACCGCCCGAATGCTTACCTGAAGCAGCCGCAATTGTTGACCCTCATAGAAAGGATTGCCCTTCAAGCTTTAAGGCTGTTTGCGGTGCCGAGGTTGCATTTAAGCTTATTTGTGTTATGGAGGGGGCCGAGCCCGAAGAGCTTTTACCCCTTTATGCCGATATTTTGTCGGTTGCGGTTATTGCTGATATTATGCCTTTAACACTTGAAAACCGTATAATTGTTAAATACGGCATTAGAAAATTTAAACAGTCGGCCTGCCTTGTGGGGCTTCGCGCTTTATTAAATGTTGCAGGTGTTAATTTAAGTGATGTAAACGCTTCACGTATTGCCTTTGGCATTTGTCCGCGTATAAATGCCGCAGGACGAATGGGTAACGCCGCCCGTGCGGTTGAATTACTGGTTACCGATGATATGATGCACGCGCTTGAAATTGCTAATGAAATTGACAGCGACAATGCGCTTCGTCAGCAAACCGAAAAGAAAATTTGTGATGAAGCTATTACCGAAATTGAACAAAACGGTTATTGCTATGACCGTGTAATTGTTGTAGACGGTGTAGGTTGGCACCACGGTGTTGTCGGTATTGTGGCTTCACGCATTTGTGAAAAATACGGCAAGCCTGCAATTGTTATTTCGCGCGACGGTGACACGGCGCACGGCTCAGGCAGAAGCTATGAAGGCTTTTCACTTTATGATGCCATAAACAGCGCAAGCGGGCACTTAATCAAGTTTGGCGGTCATTCTCAAGCGGCAGGTGTAAGCCTTTTAAGTGACAAAATTAACGATTTTAGGGTGGCTGTAAATAATTTTGCCGCAAAAACAGCCTACGCACCGCCCATACTTAATTTAGACTGTAAAATTAACCCAGCGGCTTTAACTGTCGATTTATCCGAAAGTATTAAAACTCTTGAACCCTTTGGTTATGAAAACCCCGAACCGCTTTTTGGCGTATTTGGTGTTACCCTGCAAAGAATTACCCCCATCGGCAACAACAAGCATTTAAAGCTGTTGTTTTCAAAGGGCGATAACGCTTTTCAGGCCTTGGCCTTTGGTTTAAACGCTGAAAGCTTTTGCTATAATATTGGCGACACGCTTGATTTGGCGGTAACCGTTTCCACAAATATTTTTAACGGCAATTATACCGTTAATGTTGTTATTAAGGAAATGCGTTTATCCAATATAGAAGAGGATACGCTGTTTGATAATATTCAAAATTTTGAAGCCTTTAAATCGGGCAGGAAGTATAGCCCACAAAATATTACACCAACGCGTAGTGAGGTTGGTAGTATTTACCGTGCAATTACCCCAAACGGTATTTTGGCCGAAAAGCTTATAAATATGTTTTTACAAAGCCTTGGCTATGCTAAAACCAAAATTGCACTTGATACACTTTTGCAATTAAATTTAATTAAGCTTGAAAAAGGTAAATATTATTTATTGCAAACAACGGAAAAAACAAATTTATTAAATTCCCCAATATTCGGCAGATTAACAAAGGAGTGTGAACAACTTGACCGAAATTGAAATTAAAAACCTTAACGAGCTTAAACAGGTTATGGAAAATTACGGCAGTAATTATGATTATGCAATGGTGGAAAAGGCCTTCACACTTTGCGTTAATGCACATAGGGGACAAAAGCGTATTTCGGGTGAGGACTATTATTACCACCCCTTTAACGTTGCTAAAATTGTTATTTCCTTGGGTATGGACAGTCAGTCAATTGCGGCGTCCCTTTTGCATGATGTTGTAGAGGATACTGAATATACACTCGATGATATTAAGGAAATGTTTGGCGGTGAGGTTGCACTTTTGGTTGACGGTGTTACCAAAATCGGTCGACTTAACTTTTCCACCAAAGAACAGCAGCAGGCCGAAAGCCTTAGAAAAATGCTTATTGCAATGGGGCAGGACATTCGCGTAATTATTATTAAGCTTGCTGACCGACTTCACAATATGCGCACAATTGATGCTATGCGCGAGCAAAAGCAACGCGATATTTCGGTTGAAACCTTGGAAATTTATGCACCGATTGCGCACCGTCTTGGTATTCGACCCGTTAAAGAAGAGCTTGAGGATTTAGCAATTAAGCACCTTGACCCAGTGGCTTATCACGATATTGAGGATTTGCTTATGCACCGCAAGCAGCACCGTGAGCAAATTTTAAATGAAATTAAAAGTCGCATTGAGGACCGTCTTCGCGAAGAAATGCCAAATGTTACACTTTCCTTTCAGGGTCGTGTAAAGTCAATTCACGGTATCTACCGTAAGATGTATATCCAAAACCGTGACTTCGATGAAATTTACGACATTTATGCGATTCGTATTATTACCGATACAGTTGCAGACTGTTATAACATTTTGGGTATAATGCACGATATGTTCCGCCCTATCCCAAATAGGTTTAAGGACTATATTTCAACCCCTAAGCCCAATATGTATCAGTCACTTCATACAACGGTTATCGGCCGAAGCGGTATTCCGTTTGAAATTCAAATACGCACCTTTGAAATGCACCACACAGCCGAATTCGGTATTGCGGCGCATTGGAAGTATAAGGAAGGTATTAAGGATAACGATAAAAAGCTTGAGGAAAGGCTTGCTTGGGTTCGACAAATTATTGAAAATCAGGAAGCGACCGATGATGGAAGCGAGCTTATTCGCAATATTAAGGTTGACCTTTCGCAAGAGGATGTATTTGCCGTTACCCCAAAGGGCGATGTTATAAATTTGCCGCTTGGTGCAACTATTGTTGACTTTGCTTTCCAAATACATTCGGCCGTAGGTGTAAGAATGGTTGGCGCTAAGGTTGACGGTAAAATTGTGCCAATTAATCACGAGGTTAAAACGGGCGAGGTTATTGAAATTTTAACCACCAACCAAGCAGGTCACGGGCCCAGTCGCGACTGGCTTAATATTGCGGTAACATCATCCGCAAAGGCTAAAATCCGTTCTTGGTTTAAAAAGGAAAAACGAACTGAAAATATTGCAACGGGTAAGGCTGACTTTGAAAAAGAGCTTCGCCGTAATAATATTGATATTAATGATGACGAGCTTGAAGAATATATTGAAGATTTAGCCCGCCGCCACCGCCTGCAAAACGGTGAGGAATTTTATGCGGCTATTGGCTATGGCGGAATATTACTTTCAAAAATTATTCCCCGTGTTAAAGAAGACTTTAACAAAAAAGCTGCCGAAAAGAAGCAGCCCGAAATTGTGCCGATTAGCGAAATGCGGTCCAAAAAATCATCAGACGGCGTTATCATTGAAGGCGTTGACAACTGCCTTATTAAGTTTTCACATTGCTGTAATCCGCTTCCGGGTGATGATATTATCGGTTATATTACCCGTGGTCACGGTGTTTCAATTCACAAGCGTGACTGTAATAATGTTCCGGTTAATATTGCCGACAGTCCCGAGCCTGACCGTTGGATTACAGCCTATTGGGACGGCACTAAGAGTGAAAGCTTCACCTCAACCCTTCGAGCAACAGCTATTGACCGACAGGGTATTTTAATTGAAATTATGAATGCTGTTAACAATATGCGTGTGCCTATTCACAGCATAAGCGCACGACAGCTCAAAAACGGTAATTGCACCGTAATTTTAACAATTAGCGCCGAAAGCGTTGAACACCTTAACAGCATTATAAACCGCATTGAAAAGGTGCGCGGCATTTTCAGCGTTGAAAGGATAAATCAGTAAATGAAAGCAGTAATTCAAAGGGTATCCTCGGCTTCGGTTACGGTTGACGGTAACATAGTCGGAAGCTGTAATGAGGGCTATATGATTTTATTTGGCGCGGCCGAGGGCGATACCTTGGAGGATATTGAAATTCTTGCAAAAAAGACAGTAAATTTACGCGTTTTTTGTGATGAAAACGATAAAATGAACAGGTCAATTCTTGATATAAACGGTGAGGCACTTGTCATTTCACAATTTACCCTTTGCGCTGATGTGAAAAAGGGTAACCGCCCATCCTTTATAAATGCAATGCAGCCTGATTTGGCAAGTCAGTATTACGATATTTTTTGTGAAAAGCTTAAAGAACTTGGTGTTAAAAGGGTGGAAAAGGGCATTTTTGGCGCCGATATGAAGGTATCGCTTGTTAACGATGGCCCCGTTACTATTTTGTTTGATACGGAAATATGGAGAAGGCATGGAAATTAAGGCTTTAGTTTTAGGTGATATTGAGGTTAATTGTTACCTTGTTTCAACCGAAAAGGCGGCAGTGGTTATTGACCCCGGCTTTCGTTCGGATGAAGCACTTGAATTTTTACAAAATGCAAAGGGTAAGGAGCGTTTAATTATGCTTACCCATGGGCATTTTGACCATATTGGCTTTGCTGATGAGCTTGCAAGTCTTACTGATACCAAAATTGCTATTGGTGAATTTGATGCCCCCGCTTTAAGTGATAATTATGTTAATTTATCAGCACCGTTTGGTGCACCGCTTTCACCTTTTTGTGCCGATATAACTTTAAAGGACGGTCAAGTATTTACTGTTGGGGATATTGAAATTAAGGTTATTTATACCCCGGGGCATACCGTTGGCGGTGTTTGCTATCTTTGTGGTGATGTAATGTTTTCGGGTGATACGCTTTTTGCGGGAAGCATTGGCAGAACCGATTTTCCCGGCGGTAGCTTTGAAACTTTAAAGGCATCTATTAAAAAGCTTTACGCGTTAGGTGATGATATAACCTTGCTTTCAGGCCACGGCGGTAGCACAACCGTTTTGAATGAAAAAAGATATAATCCTTTTGTAAGAGGTTAAAATGCAACTTTGCTTAATAAATAATGATTTTAAATACGAGCTTGAAAAGTTAATAAGGATTTTTTTACCCTTTGAAAAAATTGAGTTTTTGGATTATAGGGTACAGGGTGACTGTGTAGCTATAGCTGACCTTTCCGAAAATGCATTAGCCGAGCTTTTTATAAACGGCAAGCGCTTTTCTTCCACGCGCGCCATAGAATCCGTTAACGGTGATTTTTTGAAGGACAGTGAGCTGTTTTTAGCTCTTGCGCTTTTTGATTGCTTAAAGGAATGCTTTAATTATTCACCCCAATGGGGTATTTTAACGGGTGTACGCCCTGCAAAGCTGTTTTCAAGAATTACTAAAACCAAGGGTATTGAATTTGCCGAAAATTATTTTAAAAATTACCTTATGGTCAGTGATAAAAAAATTGCTCTTTGTAAGGAAACTGTAAAGGGTGAAAATAAAATAACCGAAAAATCACGGCCCGATTCCTTCAGCCTTTATATTTCGGTTCCGTTTTGCCCGTCGCGCTGTAATTATTGCTCATTTGTGTCACATTCGGTTGAACAGGCAAAGGCCTATATCCCGCAGTATGTTGACCTTTTGTGTGAGGAATTGAAAATTACCGCTAAAAAGGCAAGGGCTAACAATTTAAAGCTTATGACGGTTTACATAGGCGGCGGTACACCTACAACCCTTTCGCCACAGCAGTTAACAAGGGTTATGAATACCGTTAGGGAAAATTTTGACTTGAGCGGTGTTTTAGAATATACCGTTGAAGCAGGCCGACCCGATACAATAACAAAGGAAAAGCTTTTGGCAATAAAGCAGGGTGGCGCAACACGAATCAGCATAAACCCTCAAACCATGAACGATAAGGTTTTGGAAATTATCGGCCGTCGACACACTGCTTTACAAACGGTTGAAGCCTTTAATTTGGCGCGTGAATGTGGGTTTGATAATATAAATATGGACCTTATTGCAGGGCTTTTGGGTGATGACCTTGAAAGCTTTAAGCAAACGGTTTTAAAAATTACAAGCCTTAAGCCCGAAAGTGTAACGGTACACTCACTTTCAATGAAGCGCGCTTCTAATTTGACGGTAAGCGGTAATTTGCCCGAAATTGAAATGGGTAAAATTGCATCCGATATGGTGGATTTTGCGTATAACCATTTAAATAAAAATGGTATTGTTCCATATTATATGTACCGCCAAAGCAAAACGGTTGGCAACCTTGAAAATGTTGGGTATTCCAAAATTGGCTTTGAATGCCTTTATAATGTTTACATTATGGATGAAACACACACAATTCTGGCCTGCGGCGCTTCGGCGGTAACAAAGCTTCGTCAGCCTAATGGCGACAAAATCGAACGAATTTTTAATTTTAAATATCCATATGAATATATAAACCGTTTTGATGAGCTTATGGAAAGAAAAGACGGAACAGATAATTTTTACTTAGATTACAAAATAAATTAACGGAGGACTTTATAATGGATTTATTTGATGAATTACTAGACAAGGCAAAGGTTGCGCTTGACGTTGCTGTCAAGGCTACCGAGGATGTTGTAGACACAGGCAAGCAAAAGTTTAATATCGCTTCCTTGGAAAATAAAATCGGTAAGGATTACAAAGCTTTGGGTGAAGCCTTTTACGGCTTTAAAAAGAATGGCGAAATTGATGATGCCGCTGTAGATGAATTGATTTTATCCATCGATGAAAAGCTTTCAAAAATTGAAGAAATTAAGGAAGAAATTCGCAAGGCTAAGGCCGACAGGGTTTGCGCTAACTGCGGCGCCGCCATTGAAGAAAACACAGTTTTTTGCCCAATTTGCGGTCAAAAACTTGAATTTACAACCGAAGAGGATTAATTGAGGTACTAAAATGAATTGTAATAAAATCGGTATTGTTGTTGCTGATACGGATGAATATAAAGCCTTGCGTGAAAGGGTAGAGCAGGGTGACTTTGAAAGGCTTGAAATTTTAAACAGAGAAGCCCATAAATATTTAGTTTCAACCGAAAACGGCAGTATGGAGGTTATCTCTATTTTGTGCGGTATAGGTAAGGTTAATGCCGCCGCTGCTACAGTTTGCCTTATCAGTATGGGCTGTGATATAATTTTAAATTACGGTCTTTCAGGTGGTGTGAGTGGAATCGGCCGTGGTGAAATAACCCTTCCGGACCGTTTTTTAGAGCACGATTTTGATTTACAGGTTTTGGGCTACAAGCCCTGCGAAAAGCCTGCGCAGGCAAGCTATATTTATAATGCTGATAAAAGCCTTATGAATTTAGGCTTGGGTATTATTCCAAATGCAAAATTAGGCACTGCTGTTACAGGTGACCGTTTTATTTGTGACGATGTTGTAAGAGTAAGCTTAGCCGAAAGCTTTAATGCTATGTCGTGTGATATGGAAACTGCCGCAATTGCTTATGTGTGTGAATATTCTTCCACACCGTTTTTGGCTGTTCGCCGTGTTTCCGATGATGCGGGAAACGATGCAAAGGATGCTTACAGAATAATGAATAATTCCGATGAAACCCTGCTTTATGACTACGTTGAAACCATTATAAAAGCCCTTATTTAATGACTTAAAATGTTTTATATTAAAAAATATACAAAATTTTGAAAAATTTTTAACTTTTTTTGTAAACCTTACGAAAAACTATTGATTTTTTGTTTTAAGTATGGTAAAAGTAATATGTACATCGTTACATTCGGACAAGCTTTTTTAAGGCTTACCGTTTAAAAATTTTATTGGAGGTTCTATCATGAACAAAACAGAATTAGTTGCATCTATCGCTGAAAAAGCAGGCATTTCTAAGAAGGACGCTGAAAAGGCACTTGCAGCATTTGTTGACACTGTAGCTGCTGAATTAAAGGCTGGCGGTTCTGTACAGCTTATCGGCTTCGGTACATTTAAGGTTGCCGAACGCGCTGCTCGCACCGGTATCAATCCTCAGACTAAGGCTAAGATTGAAATCGCTGCTGCTAAGAACCCTGTATTCAAAGCAGGCGCTGCATTAAAAGCTGCTGTTAAGTAATTGACCTTTTAAGCCGTCTTGTTAAGACGGCTTAATTTTTTATGTTGAGGTTTTAGTTTTGAGATTAGACAAATATTTAAAGGTTTCAAGAATTATTAAGCGCCGTACCGTTGCTAACGAGGCTTGCGATGCAGGCCGTGTCAGCGTGAACGGTAAGGCTGCCCGCGCTTCTTATGATGTAAAGGTTGGGGATGAGGTTGAAATTTCCTTCGGTACCCGTATTGTCAGGGTTGAGGTTTTAAGCCTTAACGAAACCATTCACAAGGAAGATGCGGTGCTTATGTATAAAATAATTGAATAATTAAAATGCCCCTTAAATATATTTTTAAGGGGTGTTTTTTTATGGAAGAAATTATTAGGCAAAACAGCAATGTAATTATTGAAAACCGAAAACGGTTAAATATTACGGGTGTTAAGGAATGTGTGTCCTTTGATGATGAAACAGTAATTTTAGATACTGCACTCGGTACACTAACCCTTAAGGGAGAAAAGCTTCATATAATAAATTTTGATACAAAAACAGGTGATTTTTCACTTGAAGGTAAGCTTTTTGCACTTGCATATACACAAAACCAAAACGGTGGGTCGTTCTTCGGGCGACTGTTTAAATAATTATGTGGGAAATTGATAATTCGTTTCAGCTTTTTTCATTTTTAGTTTCTATCTGTGCAGGAATAATCTATTGCTTGATTTATGATTTTTTACGGGCTTTTCGTAAAATAAAAGCAGTTGATGATTTGACTGTATTTTTTCAGGATTTAATATATTTTGCTGTTATTGGTGTAGCAACCTTTGTGTTGTTTATGGCATTATCCAACGGCGAAATAAGAGGATATATTTTAATTGGTATATTTATGGGCTTTATACTATGCTTTTGCACCTTATCACGTTTTTTTGTTTGGCTTTTATGTAAATTGTTTAAGCTTGTATGGAAAATAAATGGAATAGTAATAGACAATATTAACCGTTTTCTTGATTTTATTGGTACTATTTTAACAAAATGGGTGAAAAAGTTATTTGAAATCTTAGCAAAACTGAAAAATATTAAAAAACCACTTGAAAAAAGCGGGTAAAGTGTTGTATATTATACTATATTAAGTTGTTGGAGGTGCCAAAAAATGAAGCGCAAGCAACGCAAAGAGCGCAGTATAATTTTAAAGGTTCTTTGCCTTTTGGTGTGTGTTTATGTTTTCGGCAGTCTTTTAAACCTTTGGTCAACACTTAATGAAAGTCAGGCCGAGCTTAAAGCTTTGAAGGAAGAATATGCTAAAACCGAGAATGATATTGCCGAGCTTAAAGCCATGCTTCAGGACGAATCAAACACACAAATCATCGAAAAAGCTGCCCGTGAAAGACTAGGCTATATCTATTCCGATGAACAGGTATTTGTTGACATTTCGGGCAACTAGGCAAAATTTAGGGGGACATCAATAAAAAATGCAGCAGCTCACAGTGGGAGAAATTGTGGAAGGCAAAATAACCGGTATTACAAATTTCGGTATTTTTGCTGATTTGGGCAAAGGGAAATCGGGTATGGTACATATTTCTGAAGTTTCCCGCACTTATGTTAACGACATTAACGAGCTTTTTAAGGTTGGCGATGTTGTTAAAATGAAGGTTATGAACATCACCGAGGAAGGCAAAATCAGCCTTTCAATTAAGCGTGCCCTTGAGCCCGAAAAAACTCAGGCCGCACCGCGCAAACCACGAGAGGCACGCCCTCAAACAGAGACTGCGAAGCCCAGCTACAATTCATATACCTGGACTCCCAAAAAGCAGGAGCCTGCAAGCTTTGAAGAAATGATGAATCGCTTTAAGCAAACAAGTGATGAAAAGTTTTCCGACCTTAAGCGCAAAAACCCCGAACAAGGTCGCACCAAAAGAAGAACAAGATAAAATAAATTGGCGAAACTAATATGTTTCGCCTTTTTTTGAGGTTAAATAATGGATAAAATTAAATTAGTTGCACCGTGTTTATTCGGTGTGGAAAGCATAGCCGCTGATGAATTTCGCCGTATGGGCTTTACAGATGTTAAGGCCGAAAACGGCCGTGTGCTTTTAAGCGGTGAAGCAAATATGCTGGCCCGCGCAAATATATGCTCGCGTTTTTGCGAAAGAATTTTAATAAATGTGGGCGAATTTGAAGCAACCACTTTTACCGAGCTTTTTGATGGTGTTAAAGCACTGCCTTGGGAAAATTATATCGGCCGTGACGATGCCTTTCCCGTAAACGGTTGGAGTATAAATTCACAGCTTTTCAGCATTCCCGACTGTCAGTCAATTATTAAAAAAGCGATTGTTGAACGCCTTAAAATGCGTTATCATATAAACATTTTTGCCGAAACGGGAAGCGAATATAAGGTTCGTTTTTCCATTCACAAAAATGTTGTTACTATGATGATTGATACCAGTGGTGAGGGACTTCATAAAAGGGGATACCGCCGTAATTCAAACGATGCTCCATTAAAGGAAACCTTGGCAGCATCAATGTGTGATTTAGCGCGAATTTTCCCCGACACACAGCTTTTTGACCCTTTTTGCGGCAGCGGTACAATTTTAATTGAAGCGGCCCTTATGGCCACTAAAACAGCCCCCGGTTTACGCCGTTTTTTTGCGGCAGAACGCTTTGGCTTTTTAGATGATAAAATTTGGCGCGAGGAACGCACTCGTGCTCAGGATTTAATACTTAAAAATGTTGAATTCAGGGCACAGGGCTTTGATATTGACCCCGCTTGTGTAGAGCTTACCCTTGCAAACGCTAAAAAAGCAGGTGTTGAAAAATATGTAAAGGCCGCCATTGGCAATGTTAGGGATTTTAAAGCCCCCGAAAAGCGTTGTCTTACCATTTGCAACCCACCTTATGGCGAAAGACTATTGGACGTTAAAGCCGCTGAGGAGCTTTATAAGGTAATGGGCAAACAGTTCGAACAGGGCGAGGGAAGAAAATACTATATTATCAGCCCGCACGACGAATTCGAAAAGCATTACGGAAGGGAAGCAGATAAACGCCGCAAGCTTTATAACGGTATGATTAAATGTCAGCTATTTATGTACTTTAAATAATTGACAAACGTCGTATATTGTCGTATAATAGTTTCATAATCTTCAGGGCGAGGTGAAATTCCTCACCGGCGGTAACAGCCCGCGAGCCGTAAGGCTGATTTGGTGAAATTCCAAAGCCGACAGTACAGTCTGGATGAGAGAAGATAGAAGTTATTTTAAACTTTTAACGCCCTTTTTTTAAGGGCGTTATTTTTTTAGAGGTGATATAATGCGAAAGGAAGAAATTAAAAAGCTTGCGTTTTGTGCTTTATTTGGTGCGGTAGGCTTTGTGTTTATGCTGCTTGAATTTCCGTTACCAATTATTCCGTCATTTGTAAAGTTTGATTTTTCGGAATTGCCCGCACTTATTGTAAGCTTTGTTTACGGTCCGCTTTATGGCATTTTGGTATGTTTTTTAAAAAATCTGCTACACCTTTTTGTTACCACAAGCGCAGGTGTGGGTGAGGTTTCAAATTTCATCCTTGGCGCTATTTTCGTTGGCGTGGCAGGGTTAATTTATAAGTTTAACAAAAGCCGCAAATTTGCGCTAATTGGCTCACTTGTGGGCGCACTTGTTATGGCAATTGTAAGCATACCTTCAAATTATTTTATTGTTTACCCCGCGTTTTCAGTGCTTTACGGCTTGCCAATGCCTGCAATTATTGGTATGTATCAGGCAATTTTGCCGTCGGTTGACGGCCTTTTTGAAGCGCTTGTTATTTTCAATTTGCCTTTTAATTTTGCAAAGGGAATTATTGATGCCGCAATTTGCTTTTTGGTTTATAAAAAGTTGTCACCGATACTGAAAAAATAATATATTGGGTTAATAAATTATTTGAAACGAGGAATATCAATGCAAGAGTTTATAATGACTTTTTTACCGTTTTTATTCGTTCTTTGTATTGTTGTGCTTCCAATTATTATAATAGTCAATGCATGTAAGAAAAATAAAGAAGAGTACGAAAGCGGTTCTTATTATCAAATTACTAAAATACCATATAGCAGTAGAAATAATAATTTGGGGAACTATGGCGAATATTTGATATATAACAATCTAAAAAAATTTGAGACAACTGGTGCAAAATTGCTTTTTAATTTATACATTCCAAAATCAAATGGAGAAACAACAGAAATAGATGTTTTAATGATATGTTCCAAAGGGATATTTGTTTTCGAAAGTAAGAATTATAGCGGTTGGATTTTCGGTAGTGAGACGGGAGAATTTTGGTACCAAACTTTACCTGTAGGACATGGCAAAAGTCATAAAGAATGTTTTTACAATCCAATTTTGCAAAATATGACACATATTAAGTATTTGAAACAACTTCTTAGGCAAGATTATCCAATGCGTTCAATAATAATATTTTCGGACCGATGTACATTAAAAAGTATTAAATTGTCTAGTAAGAATATTAATGTGATTAATAGATGTAACCTGGAAAATACTGTTGCAAGTATTCTTGAAGATACGAAAACAAAAGTTCTTGATGAAAGTGAAATTTCTAAAATATATAAACTATTATATCCTTATTCACAAGCATCTAAAAACATTAAATCTCATCATGTTGAAATTTTGCAAAATAACAATTCTTTAAGAAAAAAGGAAAATTCGACTAATAAAAATAATGAAAAAGTAAATGAGATAAAATGTCCTGTATGTGATGGATATCTTGTGGTGAGAACAGTAAAAGAAGGTTGGAATGCAGGCGCAAAGTTTTATGGTTGTTCAAATTATCCCAAATGTAGATTTACCAGAAACCTATAACTTCGTATTGAATGAATAGCAAAAATAACTTGACAAATTTCGATTTTATGTTACAATGATTAACGCAAATTAAATATCGTCCTTATCAAGAGTGGTGGAGGGGCACGGCCCGATGAAACCCGGCAACCTGTTTTTACAAGGTGCTAAATCCGTCGGAGATATCCGAAAGATGAGGTTAAAAAATAACGCCTTATCTGACGGAGATGCTATAAAAAGGTTTCTCCGTCTTTTTTTGTGAAGTTTTTGCTAACGCAAAAGTGAAGTTGTGAGCAAGGCTCACAATGAAGTTTGGGCTTAAGCCCAAATGAAGTTGAGTTTGCCACTTCGCCGCAGGCGAAACTTCACTCACGAAGTGAACTTCATTTTTGAAGAAAACTTCACTTGACCGTAAGGGCAAACTTAGTTGTGGCACAAACGTGCCACGGGTGGAGGGGCACGGCCCGATGAAACCCGGCAACCTGTTTTTACAAGGTGCTAAATCCGTCGGAGATATCCGAAAGATGAGGTTGTTTTATAGAAAACCGCCTCGAAAGTAGGCGGTAATTTTTTTGTGAAGTTTTTAAAAATGGAAAGGAATTTTAAAATGGCAAAAATGCTTTTTACATCTGAATCGGTTACAGAAGGTCATCCCGACAAGGTGTCAGACCAAGTGTCAGACGCGGTTTTAGACGCTATTTTCAGCCAAGACCCGTATGCCCGTGTTGCTTGTGAAACCTTCTGCACAACAGGCGTTGTTACCGTTATGGGTGAAATTACCACCACCGCACAGGTTGATATTCCCGCAATTGTTCGCGATGTTGTTTGTGATATTGGTTACAACAGTGAAAAGGCAGGCTTTAACGGTAATACCTGTGCTGTTATGGTGTCCCTTGACAAGCAGTCACCCGATATTGCAATGGGTGTTGACAAGTCCTTTGAGCTTAAAGACGGTCAAGAGGATGCTTATAACCTAAACGGTGCAGGCGACCAGGGTATGATGTTCGGTTATGCTTGTAACGAAACTGAAGAATTAATGCCTTTGGCTATTTCTTTAGCTCACAAAATGGCTAAACGCCTTACCGATGTTCGTAAAAGCGGGGAATTAGACTACTTAAACCCCGACGGAAAAACACAGGTTACCGTTGAATATAACGACGGTGTACCTACCCGTGTTGATACCGTTGTTGTTTCAAGTCAGCACACTGCAGACGTTTCACTTGAAACCTTGCGCGCTGATATTCTGGAAAAGGTTATTAAACCTATCGTTCCTGCTGAACTTTTGGATGAAAACACCAAGTTCTTTATTAACCCCACAGGCCGTTTTGTTGTTGGCGGTCCTCAGGGCGATACAGGTCTTACAGGCCGTAAGATTATTGTTGATACCTACGGCGGTTATGCCCGTCACGGCGGCGGCGCATTCTCGGGTAAAGACCCAACAAAAGTTGACCGCAGCGCTGCTTATGCTTCCCGCTGGGTTGCTAAAAATATTGTTGCTGCAGGTCTTGCAGATAAATGTGAAATTCAGTTGGCTTATGCTATCGGTGTTGCGCGCCCCGTTTCTGTTATGGTTGATACCTTTGGCACAGGAAAAATTAGTGACGAAAAAATTGTTGAAGCAGTCAATAATGTATTCGACCTTCGCCCTT
Organism: Oscillospiraceae bacterium; assembly: GCA_015066005.1. Taxonomy (GTDB): domain Bacteria; phylum Bacillota; class Clostridia; order Oscillospirales; family Acutalibacteraceae; genus UBA737. Next base: position 63,275 of record SVPF01000003.1, on the reverse strand, counting down.
CGGCAATTATTGATGCATTAAATCTTCGCAGACCTATCTACCGTCAGACCGCGGCATACGGCCATATGGGTAGGACTGACATTGATTTGCCTTGGGAAAACACCGAAAAAGCCGAAGAATTAAAAAAATACTTGACAAATTCGTAAATTAGTGTATAATAATTGTTACAACAAAGTAGTGCGTATATCGTCCTCACCCTCAGATTTTGTTTAAAAGGGTCAATAAGTTCCAATTTCTTTGGTATTCTTATGCGTGGGCGTTATTGCGCCCACGCTTTTGTTATATTCCTAATTTGGAGGTGCGTTAGCATTAGCAGTAAAGAAGTTGCTATAAACGAAGGTATTAAATTTAAGGAAGTTCGCGTCATTATGAATGACGGAAGTCAGCTTGGTATTGTTTCAATTGAAAAGGCACTTGAAGCAGCAAATAAGGCCGAGCTTGATTTGGTTTGCATTTCTCCCAACGCTCAACCGCCCGTTTGCAAGGTTATGGATTACGGTAAATACCGCTTCGAACAGGCAAAGCGTGAAAAGGAAAATAAGAAAAACCAAAAGGTTATTGAAACCAAGGAAATTCGCTTAGGTTTAAGTATCGACGTACATGACTTTGAAACCAAAGGCAAGCAAGCAATTAAGTTTATTCAAAGCGGCAACAAGGTTAAGGTTTCCATCCGCTTCCGCGGTCGTGAAATGGGCCATCCTGAAATTGGTTTAGAAACAATGAAGCGTTTTGCTGAATTCTGTCAGGATGTTGCCAATGTTGAAAAGCCTGCTAAGCTTGAAGGACGTAACATGCTTATGTTCTTGGCTCCCAAATCTAGCAAATAACATAGTAAATTATCAAATGGAGGAATAAAAATGCCTAAAATTAAAACTCACAGTGGCGCAAAGAAACGCTTTAAGCTTACCAAAACCGGTCAAGTAAAACGTGCACATGCTTTTAAGTCACACATTCTCAACAAGAAAACCACAAAACGTAAGAGAAATCTTCGCAAGGTTGTAGTTGCTGACGTAACCAACACAGCAACCGTTAAGAAGTTAATTCCTTACAAGTAAGAAGTAATTATCGGAGGTATAAGAAATGGCACGTGTTAAAGGTGCGTTAGCTACACGCAAAAGAAGAAATAAAGTGTTAAAGCTTGCTAAGGGCTACTTCGGCGCTAAGTCTAAGCTTTTTAAAACTGCTAAAGAAGCAGTTATGAAATCCGGTCAGTATGCATACATCGGCCGTCGTCTTAAGAAGCGCGATTTCCGTCGTCTTTGGATTACAAGAATCTCGGCTGCTTGCAAAATGAACGGTATGAACTACTCATCATTTATGAACGGTCTTAACAAGGCTGGTATTGAAATCAACCGTAAGATGTTGGCTGACCTCGCAGTTAACGATGCTAAGGGCTTCGAAACCTTAGTAAAGGCTGCTAAGAAGGCTCTTGAAAAGTAATTTTTTTCGCCCGAGTATTATATATTCGGGCGACTTTTTCGTTTTTAAAGAGGTGATTTTTAGGTGAATTTTAAGGTAATAACCAGTAAGGATAATCCGCTTATCAAGCTTGTTTGCAGCTTGCAGTCCTCGGCAAAGGTACGCAAAAGCGAGGGGCTTTTTGTGCTTGAAGGGCTTCGCATTTGTGATGATGCGTGCGACAATTCAATAAGGTTTGATAAACTGATTATCTCCAAAACAGCAAGGGAAAAGTATGCAGCTACGCTTTCAAAATTTTTCGCTAATGCGGATGAAATTTTCGAAATTCCTGATAGCCTTTTTACAAAAATCAGTGATACGACCTCACCGCAAGGGGTAATTGCAGTTGTTAAAACTCCATCATTTTCACCTGAAATTTCAAGTTGTGGCAGGTACATTGCGCTTGAAAACCTTAACGACCCTTCAAATTTGGGGGCAATTTCACGCACGGCCGAGGCTTTGGGTGTTAGCGGTTTAATTCTATCACGCGACAGCGTTGACCCATATTCACCAAAATCGCTTCGTGCTTCAATGGGCACACTTTTGCGTATGCCGGTTATTATTCTTAATGATTTTGTGGATGAAATTGCCGCATCGGGACTTAAAACCTACGCCTGTGTGGTTGATGGTGATGCTATGCCTATTAACAAGGTCAATTTTACTGACGGCAGCATTTTGCTTATCGGCAATGAGGCTAACGGCTTGACCGATGTTGCGAAGGAAGCTGCAACACAGCGTATAACTATACCAATGTGTGGCAAGGCTGAATCGCTAAATGCGGCAACGGCTGCTTCAATTTCAATGTGGGAAATGATGAAATAATGGAATATTATGTTTGGTTACAGCTTTGTTTAAAACAAGGTAGCCGCTATATTGCAAGAATCTTTGAAGCTTTTCCGTCGGCTAAGGCGGTGTATGAAAGCGATGCTGTTACCCGTCAAAAGCTTTTACCTAAAAGCGTTTACGAAAAGCTTAATAATTCTAAGCTAAGTGAAGCTAAGGAAATTTGCGAAAAGTGTAACACCTTAGGCATAACGCTTATACATTATCACAACCGCAATTTTCCTGAAATGCTAAGGCAAATAGATAACCCACCCATTGTGCTGTATGTCAGGGGTACAATGCCTGATTTTGAAAGCTTACCCTCTATTTCAATTGTTGGTCCTCGTGTTGTGAGTGATTACGGTAAGAAGGCGGCATATTCACTCGGCTACCGACTTGCAAGAGCAGGCTTTATTGTAGTAAGCGGCGGTGCTATAGGAAGTGATACCTATGCACATATCGGCGCCTTAAAGGCCGAGGGAATTACCGTTTTGATAATGGCCTGCGGTTTTTCGGTTTCATATTTGGAAGAGAACCGCGCCCTGCGTGAGCATATAGCTAAAAGCGGATGTCTTATAAGTGAATATCCGCCCGATGTGCCTGTCAATCGCGGTACCTTTCAGGTTAGAAATCGTTTACTGTCCGGGTTATCGCTTGGTACGGTTTTGGTTGAAGCAGGGAAAAGAAGCGGTGCGCTTATTACCGCTAACCATGCAGTAAGTCAGGGCAGGGATGTTTTTGTAATTCCCGGTATGCCGAATATGAAACAATATTTGGGGTCAAATGCTCTTTTGCGTGATGGTGCAAAGCCACTTTTAGATACTTCAGACATTTTTAATGAATATATTTCACGCTTTCCCGATAAAATTGATATCGAAAAAGCTTATAAAGAGGCTCCAAAACCCGAAAAAGTTAAAAATAATAAAAAAATATTGAATGTAAGTCTTTCAAATCAGGCAAAAATAGTGTATAATTATTTAGATAAGCAAAAATTTTATCCGGATGATTTAAACACTGGTCTTTCCTCGTCGGATTTACTTTCTGCTTTAACTGAACTGGAAATGGAATTTATCATTCGTGCGCTCCCCGGAGGGCAGTACGAAATTTGTAAATAAGTATCGGAGGAATATTATGTCAAAGCTTTTGATAGTTGAGTCACCTACAAAGGTGAAAAGCATTAAAAAGTATTTGGGCTCGGAATATACTGTTATGGCTTCTCAAGGTCATATACGCGATTTACCAAAGTCTAAATTCGGTATTGATGTTAATAAGGGCTTTAGACCTGAATATATAAATATGGCTGATAAGAAGGATTTAATAAAATCCTTAAAAGCAGCCGCCGCTGAGAGCGATGAAGTTTTTCTCGCAACTGACCCTGACCGCGAGGGTGAAGCAATTTCGTGGCATTTGGCACAAATTTTAGCACTTGATTTAAATGCCGCAAACCGTGTTACCTTTAATGAAATTACTAAAAGCGGTGTAGAGGCGGGTATTGTAGCACCCAGAAAAATTGATATGGACCTTGTTGACGCCCAGCAAGCCCGCCGTGTGCTTGACCGTATTGTTGGCTATAAGCTTAGTCCTTTTTTATGGAAAAAGGTTAAAAGCGGTTTGTCGGCAGGCCGTGTACAAACCGTTGCGCTTCGCTTAATTGTTGAACGTGAAAAGGAAATTGAAAAGTTTAAAGAGCAGGAATATTGGACTGTTGACGCAAAGCTTGCTGCTGGCAGAAAGTCATTTATTGCTAAACTTTATGGCGATAAAAACGGCAAGATTGATTTAATTCCCGATAAAGAAGCCGCTGACCAAATTTTACAAAACCTTGAAAATGCGGTTTATACTGTTTCAAGTATTAAAAAGGGTAAGCGCAACCGTCAGCCCGCACCGCCGTTTAATACCTCAACACTTCAACAGGAAGCATCACGTAAGCTTGGCTTTACCGCACAACGCACAATGCGTATTGCACAGCAGCTTTACGAAGGTGTTGATGTGCAGGGACACGGTACAATGGGTCTTATCACCTATATGCGTACCGATTCATTGCGCATTTCCGAAGAAGCAAGGTCGGCAGGTAACAAGTTTATTGCTGATACCTATGGTAATAAATATTTACCCTCAAGCCCGCGTTATTATAAAACCAAAAGCGGTGCACAGGACGCTCACGAAGCTATCCGTCCTACCGTTGTTGACTTAAAGCCTGATGATATTAAAGGATCCTTAACAACTGAACAGTATAAGCTTTATAAGCTCATTTGGGAGCGCTTTATTGCTTCCTTAATGGCCGCTTGCGTGCAGGATACCGTTAATGTTGATATTACCGCTAATGATTATCTTTTTAAAGCAAGCGGTTATTCGGTTCGTTTTGACGGTTATACAGCACTTTACATTGAGGGAAAGGACGAAGAGGAAGAGCAGGAAAGCTCACTTCCCGATATGAACGTGGGCGATGTGCTGAAATTACGCGACCTTACAGGTAACCAGCATTTTACACAGCCCCCCGCAAGATATACAGAGCCTACCTTAATTAAAGCCTTGGATGAAAACGGAATTGGCCGTCCGTCAACCTATGCGCCTATTCTTTCGAACATTCTTGGTCGCGATTATATTGAACGTGTTAAAAAGTTCTTAAAGCCAACCGAGCTTGGCAAGGTTGTATCGGACCTTATGGTTGAATATTTTAACAAAATTTTTGAAATTAAGTTTACTGCAGGTTTAGAGGAACAGCTTGATAAAATTGGCGCTGGCGAACTACAGTGGACTAATACAATTGAAGAGTTCTGCAAAGACTTTAACACTCTTTACACCAAAGCTGAAAGCTCACTTAACGGTAAAAAGGTTAAGGTGCCCGATATTGAAAGTGATGTTATTTGTGATAAATGCGGCAGAAAAATGGTTGTAAAATCAAGCCGCTACGGAAAATTTCTTGCGTGCCCCGGTTATCCGGAATGTAAAAACACTAAGCCAGTTCCTGAGGATGAAATTACACAGCCTTGTCCAAAATGCGGCGGTAAGCTTGTTAAACGACTTTCAAAGAAGGGTAATAAATTTTACGGCTGTTCAAATTATCCCAAATGTGATTTTGCTTCCCCTGGTATTCCTACAGGCGATGTTTGTAAGGAATGCGGCAGCTATATTATAAACGGTATGAAGGGCAAAAAATATTGTATGAATTCTGAATGCCCCAGCCGCGCAAAAACCAAAAAGGAAAATAAGAATGAAACAAATTAATGTTATCGGTGCAGGTCTTGCCGGATGTGAGGCGGCATTTACCATAGCCAATAAAGGTATAAAGGTTAACCTTTATGAAATGAAGCCAAATAAGAAAACCCCTGCGCATAAAAACGATAACTTTGCTGAGCTTGTGTGCTCAAATTCCTTAAAAGCCAGCCGCGTTGATTCGGCGGCGGGGCTTTTAAAGGAAGAAATGCGAAGGCTTGGGTCAATTTGTCTTGAAGCGGCGGATCGCTGTTCAGTGGCAGCGGGCGGTGCTTTGGCGGTAGACCGTGAGCTTTTTGCTAAATATATTACCGATAAAATTGTAACCCATCCCAATATTACGGTTATAAATGAGGTTGTAAATGAAATTCCTACCGACTGTATTACAGTAATTGCAACAGGCCCTTTAACCGATGGTATTCTTGCTGAAAATATTTCAAAGCTGTGTGATGGCGGCAATTTAAGCTTTTACGATGCTGCAGCGCCTATTGTCACTAAGGACAGCCTTGATTTTTCTAAGGTGTTTTATGGCGCGCGTTACGGTAAAGGCGGGGATGATTACATTAATTGCCCAATGAATAAAGATGAATATACCGCTTTTTATAACGAGCTAATAAATGCTGAATCGGCCCCTATTCACGAATTTGATAAGCAGCCTAACGTTTATGAGGGCTGTATGCCGATTGAAATTTTGGCCAAAAGGGGAGAGGATTCCATTCGTTTCGGCCCACTAAAGCCTGTGGGACTTCGTGACCCACGTACCGACCACAGACCTTGGGCGGTGGTACAGCTTCGTGCCGAAAATCGTGAGGGTACACTATATAACCTTGTCGGTTTTCAAACCAACCTTAAATTTCCTGAACAAAAGCGAGTTTTTTCGCTTATTCCTGGTCTTGAGAATGCTGAATTTATGCGTTTTGGTGTTATGCACCGCAATTCGTTTATAAATTCCCCTAAAATTTTAAGTCATGATTTATCCCTCAAGGCCAACCCTAATATTTACTTTGCAGGTCAGCTTTCAGGTGTTGAAGGTTATATGGAATCTGCAGCAAGCGGTATTATTGCAGGACTTAATGCAGTGGCAAGGCTTAATGACGGCGAACCTGTGGTTTTACCCAAATTTACAATGATTGGTGCTTTACTTGGTTATATTACCGATGAAACCGTTGCTAATTTTCAGCCAATGGGTGCTAATTTTGGCATCATTCCCGAGCTTTTACCCCATATAAGAGATAAACGCGAAAGATATATGGCGCTTTCTCAGCGCTCACTTTCGTGGTTTGAGGAAAAGGAGTTTTAATATGCGTATAGTTGTAGATGCTTTCGGTGGCGATAACGCACCGCTTGAAATTGTTAAGGGTGCATCAATTGCTTCTATTGAAAATCAGGTTGAAATTACTCTTACAGGTAATAAGGCATTGATTGAAGAGGTAATTGAAGGAAATAAATTAAAATTCTTCGGTCAGCTTGTTATTATTCACACCGATGATGTTATTGATATGCACGACGAGCCCACAACCCTTTTAAAAGCGCATAAGGAATCCTCTATGGCTTTAGCCTTTAAGGAGCTCGCTGAGGACAGGGCAGATGCCTTTGTTTCTGCAGGCTCAACCGGTGCAATTGTTGTTGGCGGTACCTTTATTGTTAAGCGCATCAAGGGTATTAAACGCCCCGCTCTTGCAGGTATGATTCCTTCGCCCGACGGACATTATATGTTACTTGATATGGGCGCAAATGCTGAATGTCGTCCCGAGATGCTTTGTCAGTTTGGCATTATGGCTTCAGCGTATTTAAAGGGTGTTGAAGGCAAGGAAAATGCTAAAATCGGTCTTTTGAATATCGGTACCGAGGACACTAAGGGCGGCGAGCTTCAAAAGGAAGCGTACAAGCTTTTATCGGAAGCCCCCATTAACTTTGTCGGTAATATTGAATCACGCGAAATGCCTAAGGGTGTTGTTGATGCTGTTGTAACCGACGGCTTTACAGGCAATATTGCATTAAAGCTTATTGAAGGTACTGCAATGACATTTTTTAAGCTTGTTAAAAATGCACTTTATAAAAGCCTAAAAAACAAGCTTGCGGCTTTAGTTATAAAGAAGGATTTATATGCGCTTAAAAGTATGATGGACTCTTCCGAGGTTGGCGGCGCACCCCTTTTGGGTGTAAGAAAGCCCGTCATAAAAGCACACGGTAATTCTGATGCAAAGGCAATTAAAAATGCAATTAAGCAGGCTGTGTTATTTACACAAAACAATGTAATTGAAAACATTACAAAATCATTAGAAGAAGTAAACGAATAAAGGATTTTTTAAAATGGAAGTTTTACAAAATAAACTTGATTACAAATTTAATAATGTAAAGCTTTTGGAAAATGCACTTAATCATTCATCCTATGCCAATGAGGTACGTGGTGGAATAACCTCTAACGAACGTCTTGAATTTTTGGGTGATTCGGTGCTTTCGGTAATAGTTGCAAGATATTTGTTTGAAAACTTTAAAACTATTCCTGAAGGCGAGCTTACAAAGCTTCGTGCATCCTTGGTGTGTGAAAAAGCACTTTGCTCCTTTTCCCGTGAAATCGGTCTGGGGGATTTTTTACATTTAGGTAAGGGTGAAGAAAAAGGCGGCGGCAGAGAAAGGGATTCTATTTTAGCTGACGCTTTTGAAGCTGTGCTTGCGGCAATTTATCTTGACGGTGGTATGGAAGAGGCCAGACGCTTTGTTTTACGTTTTGTTTCAAACGAGCTTCAGCATAGGGATGATGAGGTGTTTAAAGATTATAAAACTGCTTTGCAGGAAATTATTCAGCGTAACCCTGAAGAAATCGTCACCTATCATTTAACAGGTGAAAGCGGACCTGACCACGACAAAATTTTTGAGGTTGAAGTACACCTTAATTCCAATACAATCGGTAAGGGTAAGGGAAAAAGTAAAAAGCAGGCCGAACAAATGGCCGCTAAGGAAGCACTTAAGCTTATGGGTGCTGAGATATGAGTAAAACACATTCAAATATTTCTGTTTTTGTACCGCATATCGGCTGCCCAAACAAATGCAGCTTTTGTAATCAGCGCTATATTACGGGTACCTGCAAGGCACCTCATCCTGAAGATGTTGAAAGCGCTGTAAAAGAGGCACTGAACTCTAAAAAATATGACCCCAAAACCACCGAAATTGCTTTCTTTGGCGGTAGCTTTACTGCTATTAACCGTGGTTATATGGAAGCCCTTTTGGAAACTGCAAGCGACTATGTTAATGTTGGTATAGTTTCGGGTATCAGAATTTCGACCCGACCCGATGCAATTGATGATGAAATTTTAATGCTCTTAAAGTCGTACGGAGTTACTGCCATTGAATTGGGTGCTCAATCGCTTAATGACCGTGTACTTAAAATGAACAATCGCGGTCATACCTCACGCGACGTTGAAAGGGCCGCAATGCTTATTAAAAAGCACGGGTTTGAATTGGGCCTTCAAATTATGACAGGCCTTTATGCTGATGATAGTGATTCAACTCTTCGCACCGTTCAAAAAATCATTGATATTGCGCCCGATACTGTAAGGATTTATCCAACCATTGTTTTAAAGGATACTGATTTAGAGGCACTGTATCTTGATAATATTTATAAGCCACAAGAATTAGGCGAAGCTGTAAAGCTTGCAAGCAAGCTATATTTGCAGTTAACCAGAGCGGGTATTCGTGTTATAAGACTTGGTCTTCATTCAATTGAAGAGGGCTCTTATGTTGCGGGTCCGTGGCATCCCGCTTTTGCTGAGCTTTGCTATTCGCAAATTATGCTTTCAAAGGTGCTCGGCTGTCTTTTTACCGAAGGAAAATATAAAATTTTTGTTAACCCCAAATGTGTTTCGCAAATGACTGGGCAGAGAAAAAGCAATCTGATATATCTTAAAAAACGTGGCTTTGACTGTAAGGTTTTGGCTGACAAAAATGTTGAAGAATTGGAATTTAGAATAGAAAGGGAAGTGTTATAAATGCTGTTAAGCTCAATTGAAATTCAGGGCTTTAAATCCTTTGCGGATAAAACGGTTTTGAAATTCGGCAAGGGCATTACTGCGGTTGTTGGTCCTAACGGCAGTGGTAAAAGTAACATTTCTGACGCTGTTCGTTGGGTTTTGGGTGAGCAATCCACTAAAAGCCTTCGCGGGCAGTCAATGGAGGATGTAATTTTCGGCGGTACCGAAACGCGTCGTCCTCACGGCTTTTGTGAGGTTACACTTAATATCAATAATACCGACCGTTCTTTAAATTTTGATAATGATTTTGTTTCAATAACCCGCCGTTATTACCGTTCACATGAAAGTGAATATGCCATAAATAATGTGTCTGTTCGACTTAAGGATATACACGAGCTTTTTATGGATACAGGTCTTGGCCGAGACGGTTATTCTATGATTGGGCAGGGCAAAATTGATAATATTATCAGTTCAAAATCCAATGAACGCCGTGACATTTTTGAAGAGGCTGCAGGTATTTCAAAATACCGTTACCGTAAATTAGAGGCTGAAAGAAAGCTTACCGCCGCGCAGGACAATTTACTTCGCCTGCATGATATTGTCGACGAGCTTGAATCCCGCGTTGGTCCCTTAGAGGAACAAAGCAAAAAGGCTGAAAAATTTTTAAAATTAGCCGAACAAAAGAAGGAGCTTGAAATTGGCCTATGGCTTCATACACTTAACAATTCTAAGGAAGCGTTAAGAAGTCAGGAAAGCAAAATTATGGTTGCCGAGGCACAATATAAAGAAATTGAGCAAATGCTTGAGGATTTTGACCGTAAAACCGAGCAAAACACCTCACTTTTTGCAAAGCTTACTTCAGATATTGAGGGTGAACGCCTTAATATTTCTTCGGTTAATGAGGATATTGTTAAATCAAACGGTGTTATTACTGTTTTGAATAATGATATTTCTCACAACGAGGAAAGCATTACAAGACTGATGGATGAAAAGCAGGCGCTTTTAAATTCCGACACGGATGCTTTGGCTGAAATTGAAGCTAAAAATAACGAGGCAAAGGAAACAGAAGCCAAAAAAGCTGAGCTTGAAGAAAAGCTTCATTCACTTGAAGCAAAGCTTAATGAATTGCTTTTTGAAAATGATACGAACAGCCGTAAAATTGAAAATGAAATCCGTGCCCTTAACACCTTAACTGCTAAGGCTTCTGATATGCGTGTAAAGCTGGTTACTGCTGAAACCGCCATTGGTGAAATTGAAGCCCGCCGCGGTGTTTCGGTAGACCTTATTGCAGGCAGAGAGAAGGAAATTGAAAATTTAAACGGCGAATTTTTAGAGATTGAAAAGCTTTTGGATGATATTGAAGAAAAAATTGAAAGCTATAATAACTCACTTAAGGGTTATCAGCTTCGTTTTGATTCAAGGGTACAGTCGGTCGATAAATTAAAGCAAGAGCTTGACACCGTTAACTTGGATGTTGAGGCAAAGGAACGCCGTATACAAATTCTTCGTGATTTACAAAATAATATGGATGGCTTTGCCCATTCGGTTAAATTTGTAATTTCCAAGGCTGAAACAGGTCTTTTGCGTGGCATTTGCGGTCCGATTTCTTCACTTATTACGGTTGACAGCAAGTATTCACTTGCTATTGAAACCGCACTTAATAATGCTATTCAAAATATTGTTACCGAAACCGAGGCTGACGCTAAGGCCGCAATCAACTTCCTCAAAAATAACAAAGCAGGCCGTGCAACCTTTTTGCCTGTTCAAACCATTAAATCCCGTGAGTTTAAAGAACACGGCTTTGAGGATATGCTGGGTTATGTTGGTATTGCAAGTGACCTTGTTAAAAACGATAAAAAGTATGATGAAATTGTCAAATATCTTTTGGGTGCTTGTGTTGTTGCTGAGGATATTGACTGTGCGGTTACCATTGCCAAAAAATTCGGTTATCGCGTAAAGGTTGTAACACTTGACGGTCAGGTTGTAAGTCCGGGTGGTTCTTTAACAGGTGGTTCTGTTATTAAAAATTCAGGCATATTAAGCCGCGGCAATGATATTATCAACATTGAAGCCGAGGTTAAGTCGTTAAAGGAAAAGTCGGCTGACCTTTCAAGGCGTCTAAGTGAAGCGCAAGGCTCTTTGGCTGAGGTTGAGGCTGATATTACAGCAATTAAGGCTGACATTTTAACCGCAAATGAGGATAAAATCCGTGCAGTTAGCGAGCTTAAGCGTATTGGCGATATTCGTGAAAGCGTTAAGCTTTCCCTTAAGGAGCTCAACGATGAGCAAGCCTTTGGTAATAAAAAGCTTGAAGAATTAAAGCTTTTGTCGGTTGAGGCCGCAAAGGAAATTTCACTTATTGATGGTGAAAAGGCTGAAATTCAGGCTAAAATTGATGAAATGTCAGGTAATAGGGAAAGCCTTAACACTGTTCGTGAAGGTCTTGCTAACAGCATTACCGAGGTTAAGCTGTCTGTAATTGAAGCACAAAAGGATATTGAAGCTTTACTTTCACAGGCAACAAGCCTTGAAGCGCTTATAAGTGACCGTGCACAGCGTAGCGTTACCATTGACAGCGAAATTGCTGCCTTGCAGTTTAAGAATGAAAACCTCAAGGCTGAAATTCAGTCGGTTAACGATAGCATAGGTGATGCTAAAGCCAAAATTGAGCAAAGCGAAAAGAATATTGCTGAGCTTATTGAAAAACGTAATCAAACCGAAAAATTCGGTGTTGAGCTTCGCAACAGCGAGCGTGAAAACACCTTAAAGCGTGAACAAATCGGTGGCGAGCTTGCCCGTCTTACCGAACGCAAAGAGGTTATGATGCGTGAATATGATGATGTTATTCGTAAGCTTTATGACGAATACGAATTAACACGAAGCGAAGCGGAAAAAATTGGTATTGAAATTGAAAATCCCGCACAAGCCAAGAAGGAACTTATTGATATTAAAAATAAGATTCGTTCACTTGGTAACGTTAACGTTTCGGCTATTGAAGAATTTAAAGAGGTTTCTGAAAGATATAACTTCTTATCAGCGCAAATTGATGATGTTGAAGCATCCCGTGCTCAGCTTCAAAAGCTTATAAACCAATTGACATCTCAAATGCAGGAAATCTTTACTGAAGGCTTTGAAAAGATTAGTCAAAACTTCACTAAAACCTTTACCGAGCTTTTTGGTGGCGGAACAGCTAGTCTAACACTTTCCGACCCTGAAAATATTTTGGAAAGCGGAATAGATATAAACGTTAAGCTTCCCGGTAAAAACGTGCCAAGCCTTGACGGTCTGTCAGGCGGTGAAAAGGCGCTTATCGCCCTTTCGATTTACTTTGCGATTATGCGTGTAAATGCGCCTCCGTTTTGCTTCTTGGATGAGGTTGACACCGCGCTTGACGATATTAATGTTGAACGCTTTGCCGATTATATGCGTTCATCTGATTTTAATACCCAGTTCATTTGCGTTACACACCGCCGCGGCACGATGGAAGCTGCCGATATGCTTTACGGTGTAACAATGCAGGAAAAGGGTATCACAAAGCTTTTAGAGCTCAATGTTTCCGAGCTTGAAAAGAAATTACATTTAGACAGTCAGGGTGCTTAAAATGGAAAAGGTTCTTTTTGGTTATAAGAACAATAAATATAAGGGTAATCTACACTGTCACAGCACATTATCTGATGGTAAGCTGACACCCGAGGAATTAAAGGAATATTACAAATCACATGGATATAGTATTATTGCCATAACCGATCACGAGGCTATTCATAATAATTCTTATCTTGATGACGGTGATTTTTTAACCTTGACAAGCTGTGAGGTTGCAATTAAAGAGTTTCCCAACCAGTCAACCCTTAAAAATCATAATATGAAGGTTTGCCATCTTAATTTTTATGCGAAAGAACAGGATAACGATTATAGTTTTTTCTATAATTCGACCTATGACCATTTTTCAGCATCATTTGTTAAAGAAAAAATTAAAAAACCTAATTACGATTGTGAAAGAGTTTACGGCGCTGACGGTATAAACAAATTGATTAAATCAGCCAATGACAATGGTTTTTTCGTTTCTTACAATCATCCGCGTTGGTCGTTGGAAAACTACCGTGAATATTCAAAGTATGAAGGTCTTTGGGGTGTAGAGATTTTTAACACAAACTGCAACCGTGGCGGTCTTTTTGAATATGATATAAATATTCATGATGACTTTTTGCGCGACGGTAAACGTATATATATCACCTCGGGTGATGACAACCACAACAAAAAAGACGATTCGTTCGGTACATTTGTTATGGTTGAAGCAGATAAACTTGAATATTCTAAAATTATTGATGCTTTACTAAAAGGTGAATTTTATACATCAACTGGCCCGGAAATCGTAAAAATTTCGGTTGACGGCGATTTGGTTACGGTCAAATGCTCGGATGCTAAGAGTGTTTTTTATTCTACTCACGGCAGGCGTTGCGACTTTGTTACGGCTGATGAAGGTGAATGTGTTAACACTGCAACATTCAAGCTTTTAGAAAGTGATGTATATTTTAGAATTTCGGTTGTGGATGAGTTTGGCAATCGTGCCGATTCACAAGCTTATTTTTTAAGTGATATATAATTTACAGGTGATTTAATGGGCTTATTCAGTAAAATTAAACTTGGCTTGCAAAAAACACGAAATTCAATTGCAAGCGGTGTTACAAGCATTATTAACAGCTTTACAAAAATTGATGAGGATCTTTTTGAAGAGCTTGAGGAAATGCTTGTTATGTCGGATATCGGTGTTAATACTGCTACCGAAATTTGCGATATGCTACGCAAAAAAATCAAAGAGCAGGGCATTACCGACCCGAATATTATTAAAAACTTAATGAAGGAAATTATTGCCGAAATGCTTGGCGAGGATGAAGGTCTTAAACTAAATACAACACCTTCGGTTATCCTTGTAATTGGCGTTAACGGTGTTGGTAAAACCACCACCATCGGTAAGCTTTCCTCAATTTTAAAGGCGCAGGGCAAAAGGGTTGTGCTTGGCGCGGCTGATACCTTCCGTGCGGCAGCAATTGACCAGCTTGCTGTTTGGGCTGAACGTTCGGGCGTTCAAATGGTTAAAAGTGTGGAAGGCACCGACCCTGCATCCGTTGTGTTTGACACAATTGCTTCGGCTAAATCAAAGGGTGCTGACGTTATTATTTGTGACACGGCAGGCCGTCTTCACAATAAGAAAAACCTTATGGATGAGCTTGCAAAAATTAACCGTGTTATCGGTCGTGAGCTGCCCGACGCTTCGGTTGAAACCCTGCTTGTGCTGGATGCCGCAACAGGTCAAAACGCGGTTAATCAGGCACGCGAATTTAAAAACGTTACAAATATTACAGGTATTGTTTTAACCAAGCTTGACGGTACAGCCAAGGGTGGCATAATTATTCCCATTAAAAACGAGCTTAAAATTCCGGTTAAGTTTGTCGGCGTTGGCGAAGGTATTGACGATTTACAGCCCTTTAGCGCAAACGAATTTGTAAACGGTATTTTTGACGAGGCGTAATGTATGAAAATTTTTATTGCAACCAAAAATCAAAAAAAGCTTCGTGAGCTTAAAAGAATTTTAATTCCTATGGGCTTTGATGTTTTGTGTGAGGCCGATTTGGATTTTCCTTTTAAGGATGCTGTAGAGGATGGTCAGACTTTTGAGGAAAACGCAATTATTAAGGCAAAGTCGGGGCTTAGTCAAACGGGTTATATTACCGTTGCCGATGACAGCGGTATTTGTGTTGATTATCTCGGCGGTGCACCGGGCGTGTTTTCAGCGAGGTATTCGGGTGAGCACGGTAACGATGAGCAAAATAATGACAAGCTGTTAAGTGAGCTTAGCGGTGTGCCTATGGAAAAGCGCACAGCCTATTATGTTGCGGCAATTGCCTGTGTTTTTCCTGATGGAAGACAGTTTACTGTAAGGGGCGAATGCCACGGTCATATTGCTTTTGAAAGGCAAACGGGAAGCGGCGGCTTCGGTTATGACCCCCTGTTTATCAGTGAAAAGGGTCCCTTTAGTCAGTTAACTGCCGAACAAAAGGATGCTATAAGCCATCGCGGCAGGGCGCTTGTTTTATTTAAAGAAGAACTTAAAAAATATATTGAGGTTTAAATATGCTTAACAGTAGACAAAGAGCACAGCTTCGCGGTATGGCGAACGATTATGAAACAATTTTACAGGTTGGTAAATCCGGTATTAGTGAAAATACAATAAAGCAGGTTAATGATGCTTTAGAGGCACGTGAGCTTATTAAGCTTCGTGTTTTGGAAACCTGCCCGCTTTCTTCAAGAGAGGCCGCAGATGAGCTTTCCTTGGCAACAAAGTCCGATGTTGTTCAGGTAATCGGCTCGCGCTTTATTCTTTACCGCGAAAGCAAAGATAATAAAACTATAAAATTGGTGAAGTAACTATGTCACTTACCGCAATTTTCGGCGGAACCTTTAATCCGTTTCATAAAGGTCATTATGAAATGCTTAATGCATTGAATGAATGTAAAGCAGTTTCAAAAATTCTTGTTATGCCGGATAAAATTCCCCCTCATAAAGAGGTTGATTTTTTAGCAACCGATGATGACCGTTTTAATATGTGCAAAATTGCCGCGGCTGATTTTAATAAGGCCGAGGTTTGTGATATTGAATTTAAACGGCAGGGCAAAAGCTATACTTATGATACGGTAAAGCTTTTAAAGGAAATTTTTCCAAATGATAACCTTGCTTTTGTGTGCGGCGGCGATATGCTGGTTTATTTTGATAAATGGTATAAATATGAAGAGCTTATGAAAATGCTGCCATTTATTGTTTTTAGTCGCACTTCAACCGAAAATACAGAATTTTTAAGCTGTATTGAAAAATTTAAAAATATGGGTATGCAAATTATTTTAATGGATAATGAAATTTCTAATATATCTTCAACCGATTTTAGAAATTTTCCCGCCGCCAAATTGCTTCCCGAAAAAATTTATAATTATATTAAGGAAAGGGGACTTTACGGTGTATAAAGATTATATTGATTTATTAAAGTCCCGCCTTGATGAATATAGATTTTATCATTCACTTTGTGTTGCCGACGAAGCCAAGCGATTGGCATTAAAGTACGGCGGCGATGCGGACAAGGCTTACCTTGCGGGGCTGCTTCACGATGTTACTAAAAATGCCCCTAAAGAAGAACACTTGCAAATTTTTACACAGTTTGGTATAATGCTTAACGATATTGAAAAAAACGCCGCAAAGCTGTGGCATGCAATGTCCGGTGCGGCTTATGTTAAACACATTTTGAATATTGAAGATGAGGAAATTATTTCCTCCATTCGTTATCACACAACTGCAAAGGCTGATATGACACTTTTGGAAAAAATTATTTTTCTTGCTGATTTTACTTCAGCCGACAGGGATTATGATGATGTATCGGTTATAAGGCAGTATGTTGATGAATCGCTTGATAAAGCGTTTATATACGCACTACAATATTCTATTTGTGATTTAGTAAATAATAAAAAACGTGTACATTTGGATACACTTAATGCCTATAATCAGGCAGTGGGAGGAAAATAGATTTGGATTCTTTTGAAATTGTAAAGCTTGCGGCTAACGCACTTAACAGCAAAAAGGCAAGGGAGCTTTCGGCAGTTAAGGTGAGCGATTTAACTGTTTTAACCGAATATTTTGTTATTGCAACCGCAACATCTTCAACACACGTTCGTGCATTGGCTGGTGAGGTTGAAGCAAAGCTTGAAGAGGCGGGGGTAAGACCTCACCACATTGAAGGTAAAACAACAGGTTGGATTGCGCTTGACTATGAATCAGTTATTGTTCATGTATTTTCACGTCAAGACCGTGAATTTTACGGACTTGATAAAATGTGGGCGGATGCACCCGCAGTTAATTTAGAAGAAATTTTAGTTGAAGCAATGGGGGACTAAAAAGTGGCTAATATTTACGACTATTCTAAAATTGAAAAGAAATGGCAACAGGTATGGGATGATAACCACACCTTTGAAGCCAAAAACGATTATACTCTTCCGAAGTTTTTCGGTCTTGTAGAATTTCCGTATCCTTCGGCGCAGGGCCTACACGTAGGTCATCCCCGTTCATATACGGCAATTGATATTGTTGCCCGTAAAAAGCGTTTACAGGGCTATAACGTGCTTTATCCTATGGGTTGGGACGCTTTCGGCCTTCCTACCGAAAACTTTGCAATTAAAAACCATATTCATCCTGCAATTGTTACCGAAAATAATGTGGCTAACTTTAAAAAGCAGTTGAAGTCCCTTGGCTTTTCTTTTGACTGGAGCCGAGAAATCAATACAACCGACCCTTCATATTATAAGTGGACTCAGTGGATTTTCTTACAGCTTTTTAAAGAAGGTCTTGCTTATAAAAAGGAAATGTCGGTTAACTGGTGTACCTCTTGTAAATGCGTTTTAGCTAATGAAGAGGTTGTAAACGGTGTTTGCGAGCGTTGCGGCAGTGAGGTTATTCAAAAGGAAAAAAGCCAATGGATGCTTAAAATTACTGAATATGCCGAAAAGCTTTTAGACGGTCTTAACGACGTTGACTTTATTGACCGTGTAAAAACTCAACAACGCAACTGGATCGGTCGTTCTTACGGTACTCAGGTCACCTTTAATACTACCATTGGCGACACCTTTGAAATTTTCACCACCCGTGCGGATACACTTTTCGGCGCCACCTATATGGTAATGTCGCCCGAACATCCCTTACTCAAAAAGTGGGCCGACAAAATTGAAAATTATGATGAGGTTCAGGCTTATCAAGAGCAGTCAGCCAAAAAGTCTGACTTTGAACGCACCGAGCTTGCTAAGGATAAAACCGGCGTTAAGCTTTTAGGTGTTAAGGCTATTAACCCCGTTAATAATACCGAAATTCCGATTTTTATTTCGGACTATGTACTTATTTCATACGGCACAGGCGCAATTATGGCTGTTCCCGCACACGACACTCGTGACTGGGAGTTTGCTAAAAAGTTTGATTTGCCGATTATTGAGGTTGTTGCAGGCGGCGAGGATGTTCAGAAGGAAGCCTTTACCGACTGTGCAACAGGCGTTTTAGTTAATTCCGATTTTCTTAACGGTTTATCTGTTGAGGATGCTAAAAAGAAGATTCAGCAGTGGCTCACTGAAAAGGGTATAGGTAGCGTTAAGACCAACTATAAGCTTCGTGACTGGGTATTTTCACGCCAGCGTTACTGGGGTGAGCCTATTCCTATGGTTTATTGTGAAAAGTGTGGCTACGTGCCCCTTCCCGAAAGCGAATTACCCTTGCTTTTACCTAATGTGGAATCATATGAGCCTACCGATAACGGTGAATCGCCTTTAGCTAAAATGACCGACTGGGTAAACACTACCTGTCCTCATTGCGGTGCACCTGCAAAACGTGAAACCGATACTATGCCTCAATGGGCAGGCTCTTCTTGGTATTTCCTCCGTTATTGCGACCCGCATAATGATAAGGAATTTGCATCTAAAGAAGCACTTGAGTATTGGTGCCCTGTTGACTGGTACAACGGCGGTATGGAGCATACAACACTCCACCTTCTGTACAGCCGCTTCTGGCACAAGTTCCTTTATGATATCGACGCTGTTCCCAATCCTGAGCCTTATGCTAAGCGTACCAGCCACGGTATGATTTTGGGTGAAAACGGTGAAAAAATGTCTAAGTCACGCGGTAACGTAGTTAACCCTGATGAAATCATCAATGACTACGGCGCTGATACTATGCGTGTTTATGAAATGTTTATAGGTGACTTCGAAAAGGCAGCACCTTGGAGTATGTCATCCATTAAGGGCAGTAAGCGCTTCCTTGATAAAGTATGGGCTATGCAAGATATTTTGACCGATGAAAAAGGCTATCGTTCCAATATTGAAGCTGAAATGCACCGCACCATTAAAAAGGTTACCGAGGACATTGAGGGTCTTAAGATGAACACTGCTATTGCAGCGCTTATGTCACTTATGAACAGCATTAACGCTTCAGGCGCTGTAACTAAGGATGAATTTAAGACATTTATAATTCTTCTTAACCCATTTGCACCACACATTACTGAAGAGCTTTGGGAGCTTTGCGGCTTTGAGGGTATGCTTAACCAAACCGAATGGCCTAAGTTCGATGAAGCTAAATGTGTTGATGCTACTGTTGAAATTGTAGTTCAAATTAACGGTAAAATCAGGGCACGTCTTAATGTTGCTACTGATATTTCCGCACCCGATGCTATTGCACTTGCAAAGGCTGAAACGGCTATTATGGCTGAAATTTCGGGCAAGAACATTGTTAAGGAATTATATGTTCCTAAGAAATTAGTAAATATTGTTGTAAAATAACTCATTATTCAAAAATTTTTGTTGCATTTTTTTGTAATGTATGTTATTATATAAAATGCTTATTTATCATTGGAGGTGAAATTATGAGCGCACTTGAATATATCGTTGGCACAGTGGTTATTTTGGTATCATTGGCAATTATTTTTGTTGTACTTTTCCAGCAAGGCCGTCGTGCAGGTATTAACGGCGTTATCTCCGGTGGTGCTGATACTTTCTTGTCAAAAACCAAGGCAAGAACATGGGATGCAAGGCTTGCTCGTATGACTAAATACTTTGCTATTGCATTCTTTGTATTAGCAATTGTTGCAAACATCATTGCACTTAATCAGTAAAAAGGTTTTCCTTTTTCACTAATAAAAAATTACCCCTGCTATTATAGTGGAGGGAGGGAATATAATGAGTCAAGTTAGAATTAAAGAAAATGAATCACTCGATAACGCTTTGCGTCGCTTTAAGAGACAAACCGCTAAAGACGGTGTAATTCAAGAAGTACGTAAGAGAGAACACTATGAAAAACCCTCTGTAAAGCGTAAGAAGAAGTCGGAAGCTGCTCGTAAAAGAAAGTTCCGCTAATATTAAGTGATAAAGGCGGTTGTTTTTCAACCGCCTTTTTTATTGAGGTATGTAAATGTTTTTAAGACCTAAAATTAAACTTGAAAGAGTTACCGATATTACTATCGATATTTTAAATAAATACGGTATTAAAGCACTTATTTTGGATGTTGATAACACCCTTTCAACCCATCACGGACAAGTTCTGACAGATGGACTTCCCGAATGGCTTGATACAATGCGCCAAAACGGCATTAAAATGACGGTGCTATCAAATTCCAATTCCAAAAGGCTTACACCCTTTGCTAAAAAAATCGGGCTAGATTTTATTAGCCTTGGTTTAAAGCCGTTGCCGTTTGGTTATCTTCGCGCTTTAAAGCGACTTGGAACCGGAAAAAATGAAACTGCAATTGTTGGTGACCAGCTTTTTACCGATACAATGGGTGGTAATTTTGTTGGAGTTACCACAATTTTGTTAACACCTATAAAGCTTGAAACCTCGCTTCGTTTTCGTTCAAAGCGCAGGGTAGAGCGTTTTGTTATGAAAAAGCTTAATATTGTTAATACGGAGGAATAGTATGGCTGCAAAATTTGGTCCGGCAGGCACAGGTGACGATTTTAAAGCAAAGGGCAATAAAACCAGTCTTCAGGTGCCTAGCTATCTTGTTAATATGGGGCTTGACCATTTTGAATATCAATGTGGCCGCGGTGTAAATATCGGTCTTGATAAAGCGGCCGAGCTTGGTAAAATTGCCAAGGAAAATGGTATTACCATTTCGCTTCACGCACCGTATTACATTTCAATGTCTTCAGTTGAAGAGGAAAAGCGTCTTAATTCGGTTAATTACATTTTGGCATCGGCCCGTGCAGTCAAAGCAATGGGCGGGGACAGAATAATAGTTCATACCGGCTCTTGCGGTAAAATTTCACGCGAGGAAGCTTTATCTCTTGCGATTGATACTATGAAGCTTTCACAAAGGGCGCTTGATGAGGAAGGCTTGTCAGATATACACATCTGCCCCGAAACGATGGGAAAGGTTAACCAGCTTGGTACGCTTTATGAGGTGTTGGAGCTTTGCAAGATTGATGATCGAATTATACCCTGTATCGATTTTGGTCATCTTAACGCCAGGGATTTGGGTATTCTTAAAACCAAGGATGATTTTGAAAAAATCTTTTTGGAAATAAAAAATCAGCTTGGAAGTGAGAGGTTTAATAATTTTCATTCACATTTTTCAAAAATTGAGTACACTACGGGCGGCGAAAAACGCCATTTGACCTTTGAAGATAACATTTACGGGCCCGATTATCAGCCTGTTATGGAGCTTGTTGCAAAATACAACCTAAGCCCCACATTTGTTTGTGAATCTGCAGGAACTCAGGCAGAGGATTCTAAAATGATGAAGGATTATTATTTAACCCTTTTGTAAGGAGAGATTTTATGATTTGGCATAGTTCTACTAAAGAGGATGTTTTAAATCATTACAGTGTTGATGCGGCGTTTGGTCTGGCGAACGGTGCCGCAGCTGAAAAGCAGGAAATTTACGGTAAAAATATTATAACCGAGGGTGAAAAAACCTCGCTTATTAAAAGGTTCTTTGCCGAATTTAATAAAACAGGTATTTTACTTATTTTTTTGTCGCTGGTTTATTTTTTTGTAGCTAACAGCTACGACAGTAAAACAGCATATTTTGGCCTTTTAGTGATTGCGCTTGTTATTGTAAATGCAATTATTTCTGCCTTTCATTTGTTTGACTGTGAAAACACTTTAACTGATATAAAGCACACTACCAACCCGTCTGTAAGGGTTTTACGTGACGGTATGGTTAAGACGATTAACTCTGTTGAATTGGTGCCCGGCGATATAATGCTTTTATCCGAAGGAGACTATATTTGTGCCGATGCACGTTTGATTGAAACGGTTGAATTCAGGTGTAACGAGGTTGCACTTAGCGGGGAAGAAATTCCCATTGATAAAAATGCCTCGCTTGTGCTTGATGATATTGTTCCATCTGACAAGCGCGCTAATATGGTGTTTGCCTCCACAACCGCAATTCACGGCAGTGCAAAGGCGGTAGTTGTTGCTACCGGCATCAATACCGAGGTTGGAAAATCGGTTGCCATAAATGAACAAATCGGCGGCAGTACAATGCCTATGCAAAACGAGCTTAGTATTATTTCTAAGCTGTTCAACATACTTATTCTATGTGTTTCGTTTTTAGTTTTTGCAATTACCATGATTCAAAACTTCAACACAACCGAACCCTTTGCCGTTGTTACATTAACTGCACTTTTAAATGCCGTTGCTCTTGCCGTTGCGGCAATGCCTGAAGGCTTAAATGCAATTTCAACCATTGTTATTGCAACGGGAATTAAGCGAATTTTAGGTGAAAAAATAATATTTAAGGACAGTAATGCCCTTGAAACAATTGGTAAAACTAACGTTATTTGTGCTGATAAAACCGGTATTTTTACTCAAAACAAAATGGTTTTGGAGGCAGTTTACGATGGCAAAAAGGTCGCAAATTTAAGTAGTGGCTATATTGATGAAACCTCATCTGCCATACTCAGTCTTGCGGCTGCCTGTAATACACTTGAAAATGATACAACTGAGGATGCAATTTCTACTGCGTGTTTACAGTATAATTTTAAGGGTGATGCTGAAATCAGCACACTTTTCCCAAAACTTTCCGTAATCCCGTTTGATTCACACCGTAAAACAATGACAATTATTACAATTATGAACGAGCAACCTGTCGCAATTATAAAGGGTGCGCCCGAAATAGTTGTACCGAATTGTATTGACTGTGATGTAGAAGGCATTTTAAAGGTTAACGATGAAATGGCTTCCGACGGGCTTCGTAATGTTGCTATTGCCATTAAACGACTTGATGAAATACCTGCAAACCCTAAGGCTGAAGATGTTGAGCGCGGTCTTACCTTTGCGGGCATTCTAGGCCTTAGCGAGCCTGTCAGAGAAGAAATTTATAAAGATATTAAAACCTGTAGCGATGCTAAAATTAAGGTTGTAATGCTTACGGGCGATAATTTACAAACCGCAGTTTCACTTGCAAAGCAAATTGGCTTGTTAACCGATGAGGCACAGGCCATTACAGGCGCACAGCTTGATGAATTAAGTGATGATGAGCTTCAGGACGTTATTGAAAACTATTGCGTATTTGCTCGAATTTCACCCATGCATAAGGTAAGAATTGTTAAGGCATGGCAGGCAAAAAAGGCTGTTGTAACAATTACGGGCGACAGTCTTCAGGATGCCGAGGCATTAGCAATTGCCGATGTTGGTTGTGCTATTGGTAAATTTGGTGCCGATGTTGCAAAGGGCAATGCTAATGTTATTATTCTTAAAAATAACTTTGGTTTAATCGTTCGTGCAATTAAAGAAAGCCGCGGCTTTTTTGGCAACATTAAAAAGACAGTTAAGTATTTGTGTAGCTGTAATTTAGGTGAACTTTTGCTGTTGCTTATCGGATCAATTGCTTTTAAATCTCCAATTTTAATTGCTGTACAGTTGCTTCTTATCAATCTGTTAACCGACTGTGCACCTGCAATTTCATTCAGTATGGAGGAAGCCGAAAAATCTGTAATGAAGGCTAAAACCCTTACTAACGAAAACAAGCTTTTGAATGTTAAAACCTTTGTTAAAATTGGCGTTCAGGGTACTTTTATAGCTCTAATTTCGCTTATTTCTTATATTATAGGAAGCTTTTCGTCACCATTGGTTGCAACAACAATGACCTTTGTAACCCTTGGTATTGCACAGCTTTTGCATTGTTTTAATTCCAAGCTTGAAGGCAGTGTATTTAAAATAGAAGCCTTTAATAACCGCTTTATGAATTTGTCGGTTTTTGCTACCGCATTTATTATTGTTTTCTTGGTGTTTACACCTGTTGGCTTTGTTTTTGGCCTTACAATATTAAAGCTTTGGCAGTTTATTGTAGCATTTATACTCGCTCTGCTTATTGTTCCGCTTTGTGAACTGTTTAAGTATTTGTACAAATAAAAAATAGTCCTTTATCACACGATAAAGGACTATTTTTTTACTTAAATTACATAACCGCCGTTAATGCCGATAACCTGACCTGTAATATAATCTGCTTGATCACTTGCTAAGAAATATATAGCTTGCGCAACCTCCTCGGCAGTACCCATTCTGCCAAGAGGAACGGTTTCGACAAAGTCGGAAAGCTCTTCAATAGTTAAATTGGAATTCATTGATGTTTCAATTATACCCGGAGCTACCGAATTTACGGTTATGCCGCAGGGTGCAAGCTCTTTAGCAAGCGCTTTTGTAAGACCGATAACACCGGCCTTTGAAGCGGAATAAGCTACCTCACAGGAAGCCCCGACCTGACCCCACATTGATGAAACATTTATAATTTTACCCGATTTTTGATTTATCATAACCTGAGCGGCCGCCTTGCAGCAGTTAAATGTGCCCTTAAGGTTTATATCAATAATGCGGTCAAAGTCAATTTCATCGGTTTCGGTTATAAGACCTTCAAACGCAACACCCGCATTATTAACAATTACATCAACGCTGCCGTATTTGTAAAGTGCTTCCTTAATTAAAAGCTCGGCTTCCAAACGGTTAGCAACATTTGCTTTAATCGGTGTAACCGAAAAACCGTTTTGAGAAAGCGAACGAGCGAGCAGGGAAGCGGACTCGTATGAGTTGTTATAGTTAAGTACAACATTATAACCCTTTTGCGCAAATAAAATTGCAGTTGCGGCGCCAATACCCTTAGAGGCGCCCGTAATAATCGCAGTTTTTTTCATATAATCATCTCCACAAATAAATATAACATATTTTAATAAAAAAATAAAGCATTATTTTACAATAAATTGGGTTTACATAATTAGAGTAAATCCATATCTTGTGTGGTTTACATAAATAGTTAACATAACATTTTTAGATTGAAAAAATAATAGTTGACATAATTTGAAAAGTATTGTATAAATATTATATACGGTTTATTTAAGGCTTTTTATGTTATTTAGCGTCATGGTTTTCGTGTCGCTGTTTTTTTGTCCTTGCACAAAAAAGTTTACATAATATTTTATTTTTCTCTATATCTTGTGTAAAGCTTAAATATTTGTCTATATCTTGAATGGCATATCTTGTCCACGCTTTGCATAATATTTTCTTGTAAAAGGAGATGTTATTATGCAACGAGGAAAGGTGCTTAATTTTTCTAAATATCAAATAATTGAATTTTTAAAAACAAATGCTTATTCTTTAATTGGTGTATTGTTTATTGCTTTGGGAATATGCTTAGGTCTTTCACTGTTTGATAATTTTAAAATTGTTACATACTTAATCGAAAAGTTTTTTTCTCTTTATGTTTCATTCAGGCAGGAAAGTAAGTTTTTTAAAATTGTTTTATATTCGTTTTTAAAATCACTTTTGCTGTTTTTCCTTATGTTTGTTTCCGGCACTACACTTTTTGGTGTGGTTACTGTACCGTTAACACTTTCATTTTGCGGCTTTTTTTATGGCTCGGCCGTGGCTTACTTATATTCAAGCTTTGCTATTAAAGGTGTGGCCTTTAATGCCGTGATTTTTTTACCGTCAAGCTTGGTGTTAATTGTTTTCTTTATTTTCGCCGCACGTTATGCAATGATATTTTCGCTTAATATTGCGCGGCTTACTTTACCAAACGGAATGCAGTGTGATTTGTTTTTACAGTTTAAGGATTATTCGTTAAAGTTTTTGTTTTTAACCCTTGGCAGTATCAGTGCTGCTTTGGTTGATGGGTTAACAGCAGTAAGTATGTTAAGATTTTTTGAATTTTAAATTTTAGGAGGTGCAAAAATGAAAAAGCAAATTGAAGCGTTTAAGCAGTATTTAATTGTTGATAAAAAATCTTCTAAAAATACCGTTGAATCCTATGTTCGCGATTTGCTTCAGTTTTCCGATTTTTGCTCCTCTTTAAAAATTAATTCCGTTCAAAAAGTAAAAACCGCTACAATTAACAGTTATCTTGAATATCTCACTAATGAGAAAAAATCCGACGCCACCAAGGCAAGAATTACAGCGTCAATCCGCGCTTTTTTCAGGTTCCTTATAAGCATTGGTATTGTTAACGAAAATCCGGTTTTAGCGGCAGCTAAAAACAAGGTTTCTAAAAAGCTTCCCGGTGTGTTAGATGCATCGGATGTTGTTTTACTTTTATCACAGCCTTCGGGGGATGATTATAAATCTATTCGTGATAAAGCAATGCTTGAGCTTTTATACGCAACAGGCATTAAGGTTTCTGAGCTTTTAGAGCTAAGTGTTAATGATTTTAATTTACAGCTTGGAATTTTGCATTTAAGAAACGGTAAAAAGGAACGAATTATTCCGATTTATCCTGCAGCTGTAAAATCGGTTACGGAATATCTTCTAAATGTCCGTCCCGCAATTGTTTTGGAAGTTGAACAGGACAAGCTGTTTACCAATATGAACGGCGCACCAATGTCACGGCAAGGCTTTTGGAAGCTCATAAAGCATTATGCGGCCGAAGCGGGTATTAAGGAGGAAATCACACCCCATACTCTTCGTCATAGCTTTGCGGCTCATTTGCTTGAAAACGGTGCACGGCTTCAGGACATTAAAGAAATGCTTGGCCATAGCGATATTTCATCGACACAAATTTATGCGCAATACATAAAAAACAAATATACATCTAATTATGCTAAGTTTCATCCGCTTGCAAAGTAAAAACGCTCGAGAAAATCGGGCGTTTTTTGCATTTAAATATTGATTATATAAGTAAAATATGGTATGATAAATTGAATATCTATGTAAGGAGATGCTATTGTGTCCGATAATCGAGCAATTGGCGTGTTTGATTCAGGTTTAGGCGGTTTAACGGTCGTTCGTGAGCTGTTTAACACCTTACCGAATGAGGATATTATATATTTTGGTGATACAGGTCGTGTGCCTTACGGCACCAGAAGTGTTGAAACTATTAAAAAGTATGCAAGGCAGGATGAACGCTTTTTGCTTAGCCGTGATGTTAAGCTTATAATTGCGGCATGCGGCACGGTATCAAGCGTTGCGGCTGACACTGCTGACGAATTGCCCGTTCCTTTTTTTGAGGTTGTTTCCCATGCGGCTAAAGCTGCAGTAAGGGCAACAAAAAACGGTAAAATTGCTGTAATTGGCACAAATGCGACAGTAAAAAGCCGACAGCATGAAAAGGAAATTTTAAGTCTGATGCCAAATGCTAAGGTTTTAAACCAAAGCTGTACATTGTTTGTCCCCCTTGTTGAAGAGGGCTGGTATTCATCGGATGATATTGTTGTGCTTGAAACGGTAAGCCGTTATTTAAAGCCTGTTTTTGAATTTGGGGCTGATACCTTAATTTTGGGCTGTACCCATTACCCAATTTTAAGTGAGGCTATTGAAAAAATTTTGGGTGACAGCGTAACCCTTATAAACGCAGGTGTTGCCACGGCCGAGGCTGTTAATCAATTTTTAAACGAGCAGGGAATTGAAAATAATTCTGATAAAGAGGGCGAGCACAGCTTTTATGTAAGCGATAAGCCCGATTCGTTTGTAAAGCAAGCTTCAATTTTGCTTGGCCGTGATGTTGACGGTAATAAAGTTCAAAAGGTTGATATTAACAATTTATGATTAAGGATGTAATTATTGAAATTAAAACCGAGCAGTCGCTTGACGGTCAAAGTGATTCTATTGAATTTTCAACCGACGGGCGCTTCGGTATGAAGGATGGAAGCTATTTTATCAGCTATGATGAAAGCGGTCTTTTAGATGTTGAAGGGCAGATTAAAACTACCTTGTATGTTAAGCCCGATAATACTGTTGTTTTACAACGTAAGGGTTCATATAACAGCCGAATGGTAATTGAAAAAGGGGTAAGAACAAGCTGTTTTTATTCTACACCCGTTGGGGATTTATTACTTGGCATTTTTGGTGAAAAGGTTTTATCCAATTTAAATGAAAATGGCGGAAGCGTTGCAATTACTTATCTTATTGATGCTGATGCAAAGCTTTTAAGCCGTAATAAAGTTAATATTTCTGTTAGAGAGGTTAATTAAATGTCTATCGTAGTAGCAAATGCAAAGGAACAAATTAAAAATTTAATTTTCGGTGCTGCAAATAAAGCGATAAGTGACGGTGTTTTGGAAAGCGCCGAGCTTCGCGATTTTACAATTGAGGTACCGAAGGACCGCGCAAACGGTGACTATGCCGTTAATGCCGCAATGGTATGGTCGCGTCTTTTTAAAAAGGCACCCCGCCAAATTGCCGAAATTTTGATGGCTAATGCTGATTTTGAAGGAACCTATATTGAAAAGTACGAAATTGCAGGTCCCGGCTTTATCAATTTTTATTTATCGCAAAAATATTATGCCGACATTGTTTTAGATGTTGAAAACAAGGGTGAAGCTTACGGCCGCAGCAATTTTGGTGAAGGCAAGCGTGTACTTGTCGAGTTTGTTTCGGCAAATCCCACAGGTCCTATGCACATCGGTAATGCGCGTGGTGGCGCTTTGGGTGACTGTCTTGCCGCTGTTATGGATGCCGCAGGCTATTACACCGAGCGTGAATTTTATATAAATGATGCAGGCAACCAAATTAACAAGTTTGCCTTATCGCTTGATTTAAGGTATTTACAGCTTTATAAGGAAGGCATTGAAATGCCTGAAGACAGCTACCACGGCGAAGACATTGTTAACCATGCAAAAGCCTTTGCTGAAATTCACGGGGATTGCTTTGTAGAAAAGGCTGAAACCGAGCGTAGAGCAGCCCTTGTTGAATTTGCACTTCCTAAGAATATTCAGGGTCTTGAGGATGACCTTGGCAAATACCGCATTAAGTATGACACCTGGTTTAAGGAAAGCACCCTTCATAACAACGGTGAAACCACACGTATTATTGAGCTTTTAAAGCAAAGCGGTTACACCTATGAAAATGAGGAGGCTTTATGGTTTAAGGCTACTGAATTCGGCTGCGATAAGGACTTTGTTCTTGTTCGTGCAAACGGTGTTCCTACCTATGTTGTGCCCGATATTGCTTACCACTACAATAAGCTTGTAACCCGTAATTTTGACAAGGCTATTGACATTTTAGGTGCTGACCACCACGGTTATGTTCCGCGCCTTAAAGCCGCTTTAACAGCACTTGGTGTAGATGCTGACCGCTTGGACGTTGTGCTTATGCAAATGGTTCGACTTGTTCGTGACGGCGAGGTTATTAAGGCTTCTAAGCGTTCGGGTAAGGCTATTACCCTTGTAACCCTTTTGGATGAGGTTCCGATTGATGCGGCACGCTTCTTCTTTAATTTGCGTGAGCCTAACAGCCATTTTGATTTTGATTTGGACTTAGCTGTAAACGAATCAAACTCAAACCCTGTTTACTATGTTCAGTACGCTTACGCCCGTATTTGCAGTATTCTTCGCAACTTAGAGGGTGAGGGAATTAAGAATAACCCTGCTTCTGTGGATGAGCTTATGCTATTAACCGCCTCCGAGGAACGTGAGCTTATTTTACACATCGCCGCCCTTACTGATGAAATTATTGCTTCAGCTAAGGCTTACGACCCTGCAAAAATTACCCACTATGTGCAGGAGCTTGCAACAAAATTCCATAAATTCTATTCTGCCTGCAGGGTAAAGGGTGAGGATGAAAAATTAACACAGGCACGTCTTTCACTTTGTGCCGCAACGGCAGTTACAATTAAAAATGTTTTAAATCTTATGAAAATTGATGCTCCCGAAAAGATGTAAGGTGATTAAAATGAAAAATAAAAGTTTAAATTTAACAATGCTGATGGACCTTTACGAAATGACAATGGCAAACGGTATTTTTACAAGCGATATGCGTGATACCGTTACATATTTTGATATGTTCTTCCGCCGTGTGCCCGACAAGGGCGGTTATGCCATTATGGCGGGCGTTGAGCAGTTAATCGAATATATGAACGATTTGCATTTTGATGATGAGGATATTGAATACTTAAAGTCACTTAATCTTTTTTGTGATGAATTTATTGATTATCTTAAGGATTTTAAGTTCGACTGTGATGTTTGGGCAGTACCTGAGGGTACGGTTATTTTCCCACACGAGCCTATTGTTACCGTAAGAGGTAATGCAATGCAGGCTTTAATGCTTGAAACAATGCTGCTTGTTACAATTAACCACCAGTCACTTATTGCCACAAAGGCTAACCGTATTGTTCGTGCTGCTCAGGGTAAGCCTGTTATGGAATTCGGCGCACGCCGTGCGCACGGAAGCGGTGCTTCATATTACGGCGCCCGTGCGGCAATTATAGGCGGCGCTGTTGGTACCTCTTGCGTTTTAACCGCTAAGGATTTTGGGGTTAAAGCATCAGGCACAATGGCACACAGCTGGGTACAGCTTTTTAAGGATGAATATACCGCCTTTAAAACCTATGCCGAAAAATATCCCGATAGCTGTCTATTGCTGGTTGATACCTACAATGTTTTAAAATCGGGTATTCCTAATGCAATTAAGGTTTTTGATGAAGTTTTAAAACCGCTTGGCAAGCGCCCTGTAGGTATTCGTATTGACAGTGGCGATATTACATATCTTTCTAAAAAAGCCCGTAAAATGCTTGATGATGCAGGCTATAGTGACTGTAAGATTTGTGTTTCAAACTCGTTGGACGAGCACCTTATACGCGATATGATAGCGCAAGGCGCTAAGGTTGATTCCTACGGTGTAGGTGAACGCCTTATTACCGCTTCAAGCGAGGCTGTTTTCGGCGGTGTTTATAAGCTTGCCGCTTTGGAAAAGAACGGCGAGGTTATTCCCAAAATTAAAATTAGCGAGAATACCGCTAAAATCACCTTACCCGGTATTAAAATTCCGTGGCGCCTTTATGATAAGGATACAGGCAAGGCTATTGCCGATGTAATTACTTTAAATTACGAAAAAATTGACAGCACCGAGCCTTACGAAATTTTTGACCCTGTTCACACCTGGAAGCGCAAGGTTGTTACAAACTTTGTTGCTAAAAAGCTTCAGGTTAAAATTTTTGAAAAGGGAAGGCAGGTTTATGAAAGTCCTTCGGTTTCTGAAATTGCGGCTTATTGTAAGGAACAGGTTGATTCTATGTGGGATGAGGTTAAACGTTTTGAAAATCCCCACGCATATTATGTTGACCTTTCGGAAGATTTATGGAATTTGAGAAATGACCTTTTAAGGAAGTTAAATAAAAACTGATTTGGTGATTTTATGAAAAAATTATTTGCATTTTTACTGTGTTTACTTTTAACCCTTTCATTTGCTGCTTGTGGTGAAAAAAGCAAGAAAACAAACGATAAGGTTGATTTGGATTATTATGTGGGTCTTGGTCAAATACCTGAAATGCCATATAAGCTGGGCACTAAATGTGATAAGGTTCAGTCTGAATTACAGGCTGAATATGATGAATTTTTATCAAATGATCCACACAACAGTGCCGACCATGACCACGACCATTATCAAGAAGAAATTTACTTCAATGTTAGTGATGAGGGCGATTATGTTCTTTTGGATAACGGCAGTAAATATTATTTATATAAAAAAGCCGAAGAAAAAAAGGGTATTTCCTGCATTGTAACCTTTGGTGATGCCTTTGGATTTAAAATGGGCACCTTTATTTACGAGGTTAAAAATGCTATGGCAAGCATTGAATTTACCGAAACCGATATTACCGAGGGCAGTATCTTTTTTGCCGATTATTTATCTAGCGGCACAGCCTTAACTACTGAGATTGAAGAAAAAACCGTTGTGTTTGTCTTCCAAGAGGGCGAGCTTTACGCCACCGCAATGTATAAAACTAATTCCTGGAAATAAGGAGAAAAAATGTCTGTTAGCGAAAATGAAAGAATAAATCAAATGCTGGTTATTCCCTTAAGGGGACTGGTTGCCTTTCCAAAAACAACCTTAAGCTTTGATGTTGGCCGCAAAAGGTCAATTAACGCCTTAAGGCGCGCAATGGAAAGAAACGAATTGATTTATTTAGTTACTCAAAAGAATTTTTATGTTGACGAGCCCGAGGCTGATGATTTGTATGAAATTGGCTGTGTGGTTCGTGTTAAGCAAATTTTAAAGGTTTCGGAGGATTTAACCAAGGTTTTGGTTGAAGGTCTTTACAGGGCAAGACATTACGATTTTAGAATGCTTGATAACTGCTATGCTTGCAGTATTTTGCCCGTTAATGACAAGCCCCTATTAAACCGTGCGGTTTATATTGAAACACTTTTAAGGCGTGTCAGAAACGAATTTTTAAAGTATGTTGTTTCGGGTATAAATGTTACACCTGATTTGCCCGTTATTGTTGAAAACAGTGATGACCTTGGCTATATTTGTGATGCTGTTGCTTCGGGTGTAAATGTACCCTTTGATGATAAGCAATATGTTTTAGAGCAATCCTCCATTCCTAACCGCGCTAAAATTTTAATTGAAATGCTTCAAAAAGAGCGTGAAATTAACGAAATTGATAAAAAAATCAATGCAAAAGCGCGTGCGGCAATTGATGAAAACCAAAAGGAATATTATTTGCGTGAGCAAATAAAAGCAATCAATTCCGAGCTTTACGGTAATGATGAAGCAGATGAAATTGATGCTTATCACACCAAAATTGATTCACTTTGTGCTGATGATAGCGTTAAAGAAAAGCTTCATTCGCACGTGTTTAAGCTCGCAAAAATGCCGTCAGGCTCGCACGAGGGCACGGTTGAACGCAATTATCTTGATACCTGTATTGAGCTTCCTTGGAATGCTGTAACCAAAACCAATAACGATATTAAAAGAGCAGCAAAAATTTTGGACCGCGATATTTACGGTATGCAAAAGGTTAAGGACCGCATACTTGAGCTTTTATCGGTTTATACCCTTGCGCCTGACCTTAAGGGCCAAATTATTTGTCTTATCGGTCCACCAGGTGTCGGTAAAACCTCAATTGCAAAAACCGTTGCTGAATGTATGGGCAGAAAATTTGCTCGTATATCGCTTGGCGGTGTAAGAGATGAGGCTGAAATCAGGGGACACAGAAAAACCTATGTGGGTGCTATGCCCGGCAAAATTATTAACGCTGTAAAGCAGTCGGGAAGCGGTAACCCACTGATTTTGCTTGATGAGGTTGACAAGCTTGGTAATGACTATAAGGGTGACCCTGCATCCGCTTTACTTGAAGTGTTAGATGCCGAACAAAACAGCGCCTTTGTTGACCATTATATTGAAATTCCTTACGATTTAAGCCGTGCTGTGTTTATTGCTACTGCTAACACGGCAGATACAATTCCCGCACCCCTTTTAGACCGTATGGAAGTTATTGATATTGCAAGCTACACAAGGGAAGAAAAGCTTCAAATTGCTAAAAAGCACCTTGTTCCAAAACAAACCTCACGTCACGGTCTTGATAAAAAGCAAATTAAGTTTAGTGATAGTGCGCTTTATTCATTAATTGATTTTTACACCCGTGAAGCAGGTGTCAGAAAGCTTGAGCGTGCGATAGCATCTCTTTGCCGTAAGTCTGCTAAAATGATAGCCGAAGGCAATATTGACAAAATAAATATTAAAGATACTGATGTTGAAAAAATGCTCGGAAAGCGTAAATATAAGCCCGAGGTTATTTTACCACAGGACGAGGTTGGCATTATTAACGGCCTTGCCTGGACTGCTGTTGGCGGCGAAATTATGCAGCTTGAGGTTTCGGTTATGGAAGGCAGTGGCAAAATTGAGCTTACAGGCTCGTTGGGTGAGGTTATGAAGGAATCTGCCAAGACAGCGGTAAGCTATGTTCGTGCCAATGCTGACAAATTTAACATTGATGCTTCTTTTTATAAGAATAAGGATATTCATATTCACGCTACCGAAGCTGCTGTGCCAAAGGACGGTCCCTCAGCAGGTGTTACAATGGTAACGGCACTTGTTTCGGCGCTTACTGACTGCAAAATCAAGCGTGATGTTGCAATGACGGGCGAAGTAACCCTTCGCGGCCGCGTTACCGCTATCGGCGGTCTTCGTGAAAAAGCAATGGCGGCATACCGCGGCGGTGTTAACACCGTTTATATTCCTAAAGAAAATTTACCCGATTTGGATGAGGTTGACCCACTTGTACTTGAAAAGGTAAAATTTGTGCCTGTTACCAATGTTTCACAAATTATTGATTGTGTGCTTTTAAGTGACAAGCGTGAAGAAAAAACCGAAAAGGTTTATTTTAGTGAAGCCAAACCTAATGTAAATCGTGTAAGTAATTAACGGAGAAAAATATGAATTATAACAATGCTCAGTTTGAAAAGGCCTTTGGCCGTTTTGAACAGTTAGAACAGTCCACCTTGCCGGAATTTTGCTTTTGTGGTCGCAGTAACGTTGGTAAGTCTTCGCTTATTAACAAGGTTTTAGGCCGTAAAGCAATTGCGCGTGTAAGCTCTAAACCCGGTAAAACAATTACAATCAATTTCTACAAGGTGGACAATATCCGCCTTGTAGACCTACCAGGTTACGGCTATGCTAAGGTTAACGATGCCGAAAAGCTTCGTTGGAGCGAGCTTATGGAGGGGTATTTCAAGTCTAACCGCAATATAAAAATGGTATTTTCGCTTATTGATATGCGCCATCCCGCGACCGATTTTGATTTATGGATGCTCGACTTTTTATCACAAATCGGTCTTCCATTTACCGTAATTTTAACAAAGGCCGATAAGCTTAACAAAACCGAAACCCAAAGCCGTTTAGCGCTTATTAAGGAAGAGCTTGGCGATTTTGCAGAGGATACCGAAATTATTCCTTTCACCGTTAATAACTTTGAGGGTGCGGAAAAGATTAGGAAAATTATTGAGGGATTAGTTGATTAATCTATTAATAAACAAAAGGGTGTTCATTATGAAGAAAACATTATCAATTATAATTTGTTGTTTTATATTATTGGCTTTATGTTCTTGTGCTTCTGCAAATACCGATTTTAAAGAAGGCTCTTTGCTTTTCGATATGGGTGCGATTTCGTTTGAAAGTATTGATTCCTGCATAATAAATGATGACGGTCCCATACCTGAAATTTTACTCGATAAAGCTGAATATGAGGCATTTGCAAAATACCGTTATAAAAGTGATTATCCAAGTGACAAATTACACGAACTAATGTCTTTTCCAACAAATAAGCTTTTTAATGTTACAGTTAATGATAAAACTTTTGCATTGTATCTTATGCCTAATGGCGATATAGGTGTGAAAATTTCTGATGATGAGCCATTTAAGGTATATGAAGCTGATGGTAAGTATAAAATCACACAAGAAAAATACAATGAACTTGTAAGTGATAAATAAGGAAAATTGTTGAAAGTGTTGACTTTTAATAAAATAGTGATATAATTACATTGTATATAATAAATGCTTTGATGAAGAAAAGTAACTTTTTTGACTTTTTTAGAGAGCCGCCGAGGGTGGAAATGCGGTAAATAGAAAAAGTGAAGAACACTTCGGAGCAGCAAACTGAAAAGTATTTAACTTAGTAGGGGCGCCGTTTAAGATGCGTTAAATCTTTCGAGTGACCTTTTTTAATGATAAAAAGGTAATTTAGGTGGCACCACGGATACTGCGTCTATTCGTCCTATATGGATGAATGGGCGCTATTTTTATTTTGGAGTTGATTATTTTGAAACACATCGACATTTTTGATATTTTTGAAAAGCAGGAATTTTTAAATACTGATGTAACCGTTTGCGGTTGGGTACGTACCTCACGCGATTCTAAAAATATGGCGTTTATTGAGCTTAACGACGGTACTACCTTAAAGCATTTGCAAATTGTTATTGATAAGGCAGTTATGACTGATATCGCTGATTTTATGAAGCTTGGTACCTCTTTAAAGGTTATTGGTACTGTTGTAAAATCTGCTGTTGCGGTTGATTCGGTTGAAATTAATGCTAAGGAAATTACCGTTTTGGGCGAATGTCCTGCAGATTATCCGCTTCAGAAAAAGCGCCACACTTTAGAATATCTTCGCACAATGCCTCATTTACGTGTTAGAACCAACACCTTTAATGCAGTGCTTCGTGTTAGAAGTGTTGTATCAGCCGCTGTACACGAATTTTTCCAAGCACGCCGCTTCACCTATATTCACACACCTTTAATCACAGCTTCCGACTGTGAGGGTGCAGGTGAAATGTTTAAGGTAACCACTATCGGTTATTCAAACGATTATAAGAGCGAGGAAGAATATAACGCTGACGATTTCTTCGGTCGTCGTGCTGCGCTTAGCGTTTCGGGTCAGCTTGAAGGCGAGGTTGCCGCAATGGCTTTGGGTAAGATATATACCTTCGGACCGTCCTTCCGTGCTGAAAAGAGTAATACCCAACGTCACGTTGCTGAATTCTGGCACGTTGAGCCCGAGGTTGCTTTTGCAGAGCTTCCTGACATTATTGAAATTGCAGAAGAAATGATTAAATATATCATTAACGCTGTTTTAGAAAAGTGCCCGAATGAGCTTAAGTTCTTTGATGCACATTTTGAAAAGGGTCTTATTGATAAGCTTAACTCGGTTGTAAGCAATGACTTTGCTGTTATGACCTATACCGAAGCTATCGAAATTCTTAAAAAGGCTGATAAGGAATTCCAATATCCTGTTGAATGGGGCTGTGATTTACAAACCGAGCATGAAAGATATATTTCCGAGGAAATTTGCAAGCGTCCTGTTTTCCTTACAAACTATCCAAAGGAAATTAAGTCTTTCTATATGAAGCAAAATGCCGACGGTAAGACCGTTGCCGCTACCGACCTTTTAGTGCCCGGTGTTGGTGAAATTATCGGCTGTAGCGAACGTGAAGCAGATTTAGATAAATTGCTTGATGCTATGCAAAAACGCGGTATGAATATGGACGATTACGAGCATTATATTGCTCTTCGCCGCTTTGGTTCAGTGCCACACAGCGGCTTTGGTCTTGGCCTTGAACGCATTATTATGTACATTACAGGTGTTCAAAATATTCGTGATGTAATTCTTTACCCCAGAACTGTTGGAAATATTTATTAAAGGTTGTTTTTATGCTTAAATATACTTCAAAACTTAATGAGTTTGATACTCAAAATGCAATAGCGCTTATTAAAGACACTTTTACACGTGAGCTTTGTGATTCCTTGGATTTATCTCGTGTATCTGCGCCGCTTTTTGTTAAACACGCAAGTGGTCTTAACGATGATTTAAACGGTGTTGAACGTCCTGTTTCCTTTGATATTTTAGAAACAGGGGAGATTGCTGAGGTTGTACACAGCCTTGCGAAATGGAAGCGTATGGCGCTTTTAAAATACGGTTTCCCGCTTCATACCGGTCTTTATACCGATATGAATGCCATTCGCCGCGATGAAGAATGTGATGCTATTCATTCAATTTATGTTGACCAGTGGGATTGGGAAAAAATAATCACCGCTGAGGACAGAAATATTGAATATTTGAAAGCGACTGTTCGCAGTATTTACGGCGCGCTTCTTCGCACGCTCCAGGCTGTTAAGGCTAAATATCCCGTTTTAAACCCCGAGCTTCCCAAACAAATTGCCTTTGTAACTACACAGGAGCTTGAGGATAAGTACCCCAACTTAACAGGTAAGCAAAGGGAATATGAAGCCGCAAAGGAATATGGCGCAGTTTTCATTATGCAAATTGGCTGTCGTTTAAAATCGGGTGAAAAGCACGATGGCCGAGCACCCGATTATGATGATTGGTCTTTAAAC
Organism: Oscillospiraceae bacterium; assembly: GCA_015066005.1. GTDB lineage: Bacteria > Bacillota > Clostridia > Oscillospirales > Acutalibacteraceae > UBA737. Next base: position 25,200 of record SVPF01000003.1, on the reverse strand, counting down.
GGCGATATAATTTTACATAACAAGGTTTTGGATATTCCGTTTGAAATCTCCTCAATGGGTATTCGCGTTGACCGTAACTCCTTACTGTCACAGCTTAAGGCCGAAGGAAAAGAGGAACGCCTTAACTATGAATTCCACCAAATGCTTTTAAACGGCGCCTTGCCGCTTACTGTCGGCGGTGGTATAGGTCAGTCAAGGCTTTGTATGTTCTTGCTTGAAAAAGCCCACATCGGCGAAGTTCAGGTATCAATTTGGCCCGAGAAGGAAATTCAAAAATGTAAGGCTAAAGGTATCAATTTATTATAATTCCTTGCAAAATAAATTTTGAAGGTTGTATTTATGAAGAAGTATATAAACCTATTGACGTATATTGTTTATGATTTTTCGGCCGCACTAATTTCAGCACTCGTTTCAATTCTATTACTTGATCGTGAACTGGGTTTAACTTGGCCAATTGCTTGGACGCCTAATTTGTTTTTTGCTGTATCATTGCCTTGCTTACTTGTATTTTTTATGTATGTTTTAAGGGTATACAATGTTCTGTGGGCGTTCTCAAGCTTTTATCAATTTATAAAGCTTAGTATGGCCTCTTTAGCTGCAATGCTTGTAGCTATTGTAGTTAATGTAGCTATTTATAGCAAATCATTTTTAGGTCTTTCACTTCCAATTTTTACTTATTGCATCATGACAGCGTTGTTAATTATTCAGCGCAATTTGGTAAAAATTCATTTTTCAAAGCATGATAATGATGAAAAAACAACCATAACCGGCAATGTTATGATTATCGGAGCAGGTAGTGCAGGACAGTCAATTATTAAAGAGCTTTCACGTTATAAGAATGTTAAGGTTCGTTGCGCAATTGATGATGATTCTTCAAAACACAACCATTATATTTTGGATGTTTTAATTGTTGGCGGCCGTGATAAAATTATTTCCGCTGCGGAAAAATATAAAATCGATACAATTATATTTGCAATTCCCAGCTGTCCGAATGATAAGCGTGTGGAATATCTTAACATTTGTCAGGAAACTAAATGTGATTTAAAGCTTTTGCCGCCGTTATATGCTTTACAGGATATGCGAGAATATCATCAGCAAATCCGTAAGGTTGAAATCGAGGATCTGCTTGGCAGACCACCCGTTAAAATTAACGTTGAAAAGGTTGCGGCCTATATTAAGGATAAGGTTGTTTTGGTAACAGGCGGCGGTGGTACAATCGGTAGTGAATTATGCCGTCAAATTGCTTCTCAAAATCCGAAGCAGCTCATTATTTTTGATGTTTATGAAAATAATGCTTATGAAATTCAAAACGAGCTTAAATATAATTTCCCTAAGCTTAATTTAATAACTCTTATCGGTTCGGTTCGTGACAGTAGGCGAATGGACTATTTGTTCCGTACCTATAAACCCCAAATTATTTATCACGCCGCGGCGCACAAACATGTTCCTCTAATGGAGGACAGTCCTAACGAATCCATTAAAAATAATGTTTTCGGAACTTATAAGACAGTACAGTGTGCTCACAAGTATGGGGCTGAAAAGTTTGTTTTAATTTCAACCGATAAGGCTGTTAATCCTACAAATATTATGGGTGCCAGCAAGCGTATTTGTGAAATGATTGTTCAGGCCTATAACAACCGTTCTAATACTGAATTCGTAGCTGTGCGTTTTGGTAATGTTTTGGGTAGTAACGGCAGTGTTATTCCGCTTTTCAAAAAGCAGCTTGAGCATGGCGGTCCGCTTACTGTTACTCACCCTAATATTATTCGTTATTTTATGACCGTGCCCGAGGCAGTCAGCCTTGTTTTGCAGGCAGGTGCTACAGCACACGGCGGTGAAATATTTGTACTTGATATGGGCGAGCCGGTTAAAATTTTAGAGCTTGCCGAAAACCTTATTCGTCTTTCAGGCTTTACACCTTATAAGGATATTCAAATTGAATTTACCGGACTTCGACCGGGTGAGAAGCTTTATGAGGAGCTTTTAATGAGCGAGGAAGGGCTTCAGGATACTGAAAATGAGCTGATTCATATCGGTCATCCTATTGATTTTGATGAGGATGAGCTGTTTGCTACCTTAGATGTAATGAGTAAGGTTATGTATAACGAGGAAGCTGATATGTTAAAGCTTGTTAAAAAGATTGTTCCTACATATCAAATACCAAAAAATAAGCAAAAATAATGAAACTTTTTTTAAAAAAGTGTTGATTTTTTGAAAGAATTATGTTATTATAACTTGTACGTGAGTAAATGATAGGAGGTGTCATGATGCCCAACATTAAATCTGCAAAAAAACGTGTACTTGTAAGCAAAGCTAATTATGAACATAATAAGGCTTATCGTTCTGCATTAAAAACTGCTGTTAAGAAGGCTGACGCTGCTATTGATGCTAAGTCTGATGATATGGCTGTTGTTGTAACAGCTGCTGTTAAGAAGATTGACCAAGCTGCTAATAAGGGTATTATCCATAAGAACAATGCAGCAAGAAAGAAGTCTGCTTTAGTTTCTAAAATGAACAAAGCAAACGCTTAATTTAATTACTAAACGCCGCTGAATTTCAGCGGCGTTTCTTCTTTTTAAAAATTAAAGCTTCCTAAGACCATCTTAGGAAGCTTTTTTACTTAGAATAAACCGGTAATTACACCGTTTTCATCTACATCAATTTTTTCAGCAGCAGGAACCTTGGGAAGACCCGGCATTGTCATAATATCGCCTGTAAGCACTACTATAAAGCCTGCGCCTGCGGAAACCTTTACATTTTTAATTGTAATGTCGAAGTTTTCGGGGGCTCCGAGCTTTGTCGGGTCATCTGAGAAGCTGTATTGTGTTTTAGCGACACAAATGGGAAATTTATCAAAGCCAAGACCTGTCAGCATATCAATTTGCTTTTTAGCGGCGGGTGTAATAATTACACCGTTACCGCCGTAAATCTTTTGTGTTACAGCTTTAATTTTTTCCTCAATTGTTGTGTCGAGCTCGTACGAGAAGGTAAAATCACCCTTTTCTTCTTCACAAAGACGTACAACCTCTTTTGCAAGCTCAATACCGCCGTTGCCGCCATCAGCCCATACTGTTGAAAGTACAACATTAACGCCAAGTGCTTTACACTTTTCAATAATAAAGTCAATTTCGTTATCGGTGTCAGTCGGGAAGCGGTTAACTGCAACCACGCAGGGAAGCTTATATACATTTTTAATGTTTGAAACGTGTCTTAAAAGGTTCGGTATGCCTTTTTCAAGTGCAGTAAGGTCTTCATTTGCCAAAGCAGTCTTAGGAAGCCCACCGTGCATTTTAAGCGCTCTTACGGTTGCTACAACAACAACGGCAGAAGGAGTAAGCCCTGCCATACGGCATTTAATGTCTAAGAATTTTTCTGCACCCAAATCAGCGCCGAAGCCTGCCTCGGTTACAGCATAATCGGCAAGCTTCATAGCCATTTTAGTTGCGGTTACACTGTTACAGCCGTGTGCAATATTTGCAAATGGACCGCCGTGCACTAATGCAGGTGTGCCTTCAAGTGTCTGAACAAGGTTTGGTTTAATTGCATCCTTTAAAAGCGCAGTCATAGCACCTTGTGCCTTAATATCAGCGCAGGTAACGGGCTTATCATCATAAGTGTAGCCAACAATAATTTTTGAAAGGCGTTCTTTAAGGTCGGTTATATCTTTAGCAAGACATAAAATAGCCATAATTTCACTTGCAACGGTAATATCAAAGCCATCTTCACGGGGAACACCGTTAACCTTGCCGCCCAAACCGTCAATAACATTGCGAAGCTGACGGTCGTTCATATCAACACAGCGCTTCCAGGTGATTTTTTTAACATCAATACCTAAAGCATTGCCTTGCTGAATATGGTTGTCAAGCATTGCGGCCAAAAGGTTATTTGCAGCGCCAATAGCGTGAAAGTCACCCGTAAAGTGAAGGTTAATGTCCTCCATAGGTACCACCTGAGCATAACCGCCGCCTGCGGCACCGCCTTTAACACCGAAAACAGGACCTAATGAAGGCTCTCTTAAAGCGACACAAACATTTTTGCCTATTTTTGACATACCGTCTGCAAGGCCGATTGTCGTGGTGGTTTTACCTTCACCTGCAGGGGTTGGGGTAATAGCGGTAACTAAAATGAGCTTACCATCCTTTTTATCGGTTTCTTTTGCAAGTGATAAATCAATTTTTGCTTTATATTTACCGTATTGCTCGAGGTATTTGTCATCAATGCCTGCTTTTTCAGCAATTTCGGTAATAGGTAACATTTTGCACTGCTGCGCAATTTCAATATCAGTTAAATATGCCATTTTTATACCACCTTATTTAAAGTATTCAACTGCTGATTTAAACATTTTAATTTCATAATCGCCGGGAACGTTTTTGTAAAGCCCATAGCCAATACGTTCACTGTGACCCATTTTACCGAATACACGACCGTCGGGAGAAGTAATACCTTCAATAGCGTACATAGAATCATTGGGATTGAAGTGAATGTCATAGGTTGCATCGCCGTTTAAATCAACATATTGTGTAGCAATTTGACCGTTTTTAGCCAATTCTTTGATAAGTTCTTCACTTGCGAGGAAGCGACCCTCACCGTGAGAAATCGGTACATTGTAAATATCGCCAACGTTGGTATTTTTAAGCCAAGGTGACTTATTTGATGCAATACGTGTGCGAACAATGCGTGACTGGTGGCGTGCAATTGTATTAAAGGTAAGCGTAGGACAGCTTTCATCGGTATCAATAATTTTACCGTAGGGCACAAGGCCAAGCTTTATAAGGGCTTGGAAGCCGTTACAAATACCGCACATAAGACCGTCACGCTTATCAAGAAGGTTAGTAACCTCTTCCTTAATTGCGGCATTACGGAAGAAAGCAGTAATAAATTTACCGCTGCCGTCTGGCTCGTCACCACCCGAGAAGCCGCCCGGTATAAATATAATTTGACTATCCTTTACTTCATTGGCAAAGGCTTCAACACTTCTTGCAATACCGTCGCTTGTGCGGTTGTTAATAACAAATATTTTAGCCTCTGCCCCTGCATCGCGCATTACCTTTGCAGAATCAAATTCGCAGTTGGTACCGGGGAACACGGGAATAAGCACCTTGGGCTTTGCGGTTTTAACCAAGGGTGTGGGATAGCTTGTTGCTTCAAAGCTGAAGTTTTCGACATTTTTACCTGTGTTTTCAATGTTGCACTTGAAAACGCTTTCAAGCTTATCTTCATAAATACCTAAAAGCTCGTTAATATTAACCTCTTCATCACGGTATGAAAGCTTGCCGTCGTTTGTCACTTCACCAACAAAAATGCCGTCAATATCCTCATCGGTTTCTAATAAGAAAGAGCCATAATTATAATCAAAAATAGCTTCTTTTGAAAGGTCACCGTTAAACTTAAAGCCGAAACCGTTACCGAATGACATCTTCATAACAGCCTCTGCAATGCCACCAATTGTTGGAGTATAAGCGGCCTTAACCTTGCCTTCACGCATAAGAGCGGTTACACGGTCAAAGGTAGAAAGTAATGATGGGGTGTAGGGAAGCTCGTTTTCGTCATAAATCGGGCAAAGAAGATATACTTTACTTCCTGCAGCTTTAAATTCAGGAGAAATAATGTTGTCAACCTTATCGGTAGTAACAGCAAAGGAAACAAGGGTAGGGGGAACATCTAAATCTTCAAATGTACCACTCATAGAGTCCTTACCGCCGATAGAGCCAATACCTAAATTCATTTGCGCTTTAAATGCGCCAAGAAGCGCAGATAGGGGTTTGCCCCAACGCTTACCGTCTTTACCGGGGCGTTCAAAATATTCCTGGAAGGTTAAGTAAACATCCTTAAATTCAGCACCTGTTGCAATAAGCTTTGCAACCGATTCAACAACGGCTAAATATGCGCTGTGATAAGGGCTTTGGTCAGCAATAAAGGGGTTGTAGCCCCAAGCCATAAGTGAACAGTCGTTAGTGTGCTTTTGTTCAACACTGATTTTTTGTACCATTGCCTGAATAGGTGTTAATTGATGCTTTCCACCGAAGGGCATAAGCACTGTGCCTGCGCCTATAGTAGAGTCAAACTGTTCAGAAAGACCACGCTTTGAGCAAATGTTAAGGTCGTCGGCAATTGCTTTATAAGCCTCACTAAACGAGCCAACAACTGCTTTTGGCATAAGCTGTGGCTTTTCAGGGGTGATGGTAATATGCTTTTCAGCACCGTTTGAATTTAAAAATTCGCGGCTCAAATCAACAATTGTTTTACCGTTCCAGTTCATTCTAAGTCTTGGTTCGGCTTTAACCTCAGCCACAACGACTGCCTGAAGGTTTTCGCTTTCGGCAAGAGCTAAAAACGCATCAACGTTTTCTTTTTCAATTACAACTGCCATTCTTTCCTGCGATTCACTGATTGCAAGCTCGGTGCCGTCAAGGCCCTCGTATTTTTTGGGTACGGCGTTAAGGTCAATTTCAAGACCGTCAGCCAATTCACCAATAGCAACCGAAACACCGCCTGCGCCAAAGTCGTTACAGCGTTTAATCATTTTGGTTGCAATGGGGTTTCTAAACAAACGCTGAAGCTTGCGTTCTTCGGGTGCGTTACCCTTTTGAACCTCGGCGCCACAGCTTTCAAGTGATTCTAATGTGTGCGATTTCGAAGAACCTGTTGCACCGCCGCAGCCGTCACGACCTGTTGAGCCACCGAGTAAAATGACAACGTCGCCTGCTTCGGGACATTCACGGCGAACGTTTTCTTCGGGAGCAGCGGCAATAACAGCGCCAATTTCCATACGCTTTGCGGCATAGCCTTCATGGTAAATTTCATCAACAATACCTGTTGCAAGACCAATTTGGTTACCGTAAGAAGAATAACCGTCAGCAGCAGTAGTAACAATTTTTCTTTGGGGTAATTTGCCCGCCATAGTTTCCTTAACGGGCTTTAAGGGGTTTGCGGCACCAGTAACACGCATTGCGCCGTAAACATAGCTTCGGCCTGATAATGGGTCACGAATTGCACCGCCAATACAGGTTGCAGCGCCACCAAAGGGTTCAATTTCGGTGGGGTGGTTGTGGGTTTCGTTTTTAAAGAGTAAAAGCCATTTTTCAGTTTTACCTTCAACCTCAACATCAATTTTAACAGTACAAGCGTTAATTTCTTCAGATTCGTCGAGTTTATCAAGCTTGCCATCCTTTTTAAGCTGGCGAACAGCAATTGTAGCCAAATCCATAAGGCAAATAGGCTTTGTACGACCCAAATTTTTACGAACGGCTAAATATTCGTTATAGGTGTTTTGCAAAAGCTCGTCTTCAAAAATAACCTTATCAATATTTGTTAAGAAGGTTGTATGACGACAGTGGTCAGACCAATATGTGTCAATCATACGAATTTCAGTAATGGTGGGGTTGCGGTTTTCCGACTTAAAGTAATTTTGGCAAAATGCAATATCGTCGGTATCCATTGCCAGACCGTAATTCTTAACAAAATCAGCAAGACCTTGTTCATCAAGGTAAATAAAGCCTTCAAGAGTTTCAACAGTTGTAGGAATATCATAATCAACCTTTAAGGTTTTGGGAAGCTCTAAAGCGGCTTCACGGGCTTCAACGGGGTTAATTACATACTTTTTAATTGCCGCAATATCGTCAGCACTTACTTCACCGTAAATGCAGTAGATTTTAGCGGTTTTAACGGTGGGGCGTTCCTTTTGGGAAATTATTTGAATACACTGTGCGGCACTGTCGGCGCGTTGATCATATTGACCGGGTAAAAATTCGGTTGCAAAAACAGTTGCGCCCTTCGTATCAATTTCTGCAGTAGCAATATCAAGCTGAGGCTCGGAAAATACGGTACTTACCGCATAGTCGAACAAATCCTTTTCAATGTTCTCAACATCATAACGGTTAATCACACGAACATCAGTTACGGTTTTAATTTGTAAAAGACCGTTTATATTGCTTAAAAGACCTTTGGCTTCATTTGCAAGCTCTTTTTTCTTTTCAACATATACTCGGTAAACCATTTATTTAACCTCCATTGCTTTTTTGCCAATATCCTTACGGTAATAAGCATTTTCAAATTCTACGAAATTTACTTTACCGTAGGCGGCGTTAATTGCATCACCAAGGCTTCCGGCAGTTGCTGTAACACCTAGCACTCGGCCTCCTGCGGTTTTTAGTGAACCGTCAACTAATTTAGCACCAGCAACATAAACGCTGTCCTCGACCGATTTATCAATAATTAAATCAAAGCCGCTATCATACTTTTGCGGGTAACCAAGGGAAGCCATTACAACACAGGCGGCGGCACCATCCTTAAATTTGACATCGCAGTCACTTAAGGTGCCGTTTGTTGTAGCCTTCATAATTGTTAATAAATCGCTTTCCAAAAGGGGAAGCACAACCTGAGTTTCAGGGTCACCGAAGCGACAGTTGTATTCAATAACCTTCGGACCCTTAGGGGTAAGCATTAAGCCGAAATAAAGGCATCCTTTAAATGTGCGGTTTTCAGCGTTCATTGCGTTTATTGTAGGAATAAATATTTTTTCCATACATTCCTTTGCAACGGCTTCGGTATAGTAGGGATTGGGCGCAATTGTGCCCATACCACCTGTATTTAAGCCTTTATCGCCGTCTAAAGCACGCTTATGGTCCATTGATGATACCATCGGAACAACAGTCTTACCGTCAGTAAATGACAAAACAGATACCTCAGGTCCTGTTAAAAATTCCTCAATAACAACATTACTGCCGCTTTCACCAAAAATTTTGTCCTCCATCATTGAACGAACAGCCTCTTTGGCATCCTCACGGGTTTCGGCAATAATAACACCCTTACCAAGTGCTAAGCCGTCAGCCTTTATAACTGTAGGAATGGGGGCAGTATCAAGGTATTTAAGGGCTGCATCCAAGTCACTGAATACTTCATATTCAGCAGTTGGAATGTTGTATTTTTTCATAAGATTTTTTGAAAAAACCTTACTGCCTTCAATAATTGCTGCCGCCTTATTGGGACCAAAGCAGTCAATACCGATTTCGTTAAGGGCATCAACACAACCAAGCACCAGCGGGTCATCAGGTGCTACAACGGCATAATCAATATTATTGTTTTTTGCAAAATCAACAATTGCAGAAATATCCTTAGCACCAATATTTACAAGGGTTGCGTCCTTTGCCATACCGCCGTTACCGGGAAGTGCGAAAATTTCTGTAATTTCTTTATTTTCTTTAAGCTTTTTAATGATGGCGTGCTCGCGGCCGCCACCACCTACGACCATTATTTTCATTAAAATAACTCCTTAATAAATGGGGAACTGTGCGCAAAGCTGCTGAACTTCATTTGAAATGCGTTCCTTATTGCCTTCAAAGTCATCAATAACTTCACGTATCCACTTAGCAATTTTAACCATTTCGGCCTCTTTAAAGCCACGTGTAGTAACTGCAGGTGTGCCTATACGAAGACCGCTAGTAATAAAGGGAGACTGCGGGTCGTTAGGAATTGTGTTTTTGTTTGCGGTAATGTGAACCTCATCAAGACGGTGCTCAAGCTCTTTACCTGTAATGCCTTCATCTACAAGGTTTAAAAGCATTAAGTGGTTGTCAGTACCGTTTGAAACAAGCTTAAAGCCTTCAGCCTTTAATGCTTCGGCAAGTGCTGCGGCATTTTTAACAACCTGTTGTTGATATTCTTTATATTCATCGGTAAGCGCTTCACCGAAGGCAACAGCCTTTGCGGCAATAATATGCATTAAGGGGCCGCCCTGTGTACCGGGGAAAACCGCCTTATCAATTTTCTTTGCAAGCTCTTCATCATTAGTAAGAATAAGACCGCCACGAGGACCGCGAAGAGTTTTGTGTGTTGTAGAGGTAACAACGTGTGCATAGGGCACGGGTGACGGATGAACGCCAGCGGCAACGAGACCTGCAATGTGTGCTATATCAACCATTAAATAAGCGCCTACAGAATCGGCAATTTCACGGCAACGCTTAAAGTCAATAACGCGTGAATATGCACTTGCGCCAACAACAATTAATTTTGGTTGACATTCGTTTGCAATACGTTGCATTTCATCATAATCTATCATTTCGGTATCGTTGTTAACGCCGTAAGGTACAATGTTAAAATATTTACCCGAAATATTTACAGGTGAACCGTGTGAAAGATGGCCGCCTTGCTGTAAATTCATACCCATAACGGTATCACCGGGGTTTACAAGCGCAAAAAATGTAGCAAGGTTAGCGTTTGCACCACTATGTGGCTGAACATTGGCAAAATTACAACCAAAAAGCTTTTTTACGCGTTCTCTTGCAATTTCTTCAACAACGTCAACACAGTAGCAACCACCATAGTAACGCTTTGAGGGGTAACCTTCGGCATATTTATTGGTTAAAACACCGCCTGCGGCAAGTAAAACAGCTTCTGACACAATATTTTCGGATGCAATAAGCTCAATATTGTGGCGTTGGCGTATTAGCTCGTTTTCACAAGCTGCAGCAACTTCACTATCATAATTTTTAAGTTCTTCAAAAAAGTTCATTATAAAGTTCTCCTAAAATTAGTGGTGGAATAAGCGCATTCCCGTGAATGCCATTGCAATACCGTATTTGTTACAGCATTCTATAACTGCATCATCACGGATTGAACCGCCCGGCTCTGCAATATAAGAAACACCGCTTCTGTAAGCGCGTTCAATATTGTCATCAAAGGGGAAGAAAGCGTCCGAGCCTAATGCAACACCCGAAATAGTTTTAAGATAATCTTTAATTTCATCATCGGTTAAGGGTGCAGGCTGTGTTTTAAAATATTTTTGCCAATTTCCGTCAGCGCAAACGTCTTCTTCGTTGCGGTTAATATAACCGTCAATAACATTGTCGCGTGTAGGACGTGCAATACTGTCCAGGAAAGGAAGATTTAACACCTTATCATGCTGACGTAAAAACCAAGTGTCAGCCTTACTGCCTGCAAGGCGGGTGCAGTGAATACGAGACTGCTGACCTGCACCAACACCAATTGCTTGACCGTCAACTGCGAAGCAAACTGAATTTGACTGTGTATATTTTAATGTGATAAGCGAAATAATTAAATCACGCTTTGCGGTATCAGGCAAATTTTTGTTTTCGGTTACAAGGTTAGAAAGCAATTCCTCATCAATTTTAAAATTGTTGCGGCCCTGCTCGAAGGTAATGCCGTAAACCTGCTTGGTTTCCTGAGGGGCAGGAACATAGTCAGGGTCAATTTTAACAATATTATAGTTGCCGTTACGCTTTGATTTTAAAATTTCAAGCGCTTCAGGCTCGTAGCCAGGTGCAATAATACCGTCTGAAACCTCACGCTTAATAAGCTTAGCGGTGGTAACATCACATACATCAGAAAGGGCTACCCAGTCACCGAAAGAGCACATACGGTCAGTACCGCGAGCCCTTGCATAAGCGCAAGCAAGGGGAGATGCATCTAAATCCTCAATATCATCAACAAAGCAAGCCTTTTTAAGCTTTTCGGGTAAAACTGTACCAACAGCCGCGCTTGTAGGGCTTACGTGCTTAAAGGAGGTAACAGCAGGAAGACCCAATGCTTCCTTTAATTCTTTAACTAGCTGCCAAGAGTTAAAAGCATCTAAAAAGTTAATGTAACCCGGTCTGCCGCAAAGAATTTCAATAGGTAATTCACTGCCGTCAGCCATATAAATTTTTGAGGGCTTTTGATTGGGGTTACAGCCGTATTTAAGTTCAAATTCCTTCATTACGCTTCTCCTTACTTATTCTTATTTACAATTCTTGTATCAAATTTTCCGCTTTGTAAATCAATATATCTTACAAAAAGCGAAACCTTGTTATCTTGGTTTAAATTATCCCAAATCACATTGGTTAAAGCATCAATATCCAAATCGGGAAGAGTGATTGTTTTAGGTTCACCCTCGAAGCTGGGGAGGGGATTACCGTCACACTTATAGGTATGAATAAATTTTGCATTAGCCTTTAAGGGATTATTGTATGCAAAGGTGTAGCGTTGGCAAGAGGTGGGGTCACCTTCAGCCGATTTTAAAATTGACATAGCATAATTCATATCACCGTTTTCAAGGCGAACAATACCTGAAATACGAGGGGTAAAGTTTGGCGCATCATCCTCAAATTCACGGGTGCGAAGAGCCTGTTCAAAGGTCATTTGGCGGTCCATAAGCTCATAAATAGTGTCTGTTTGGTCACCATTGGTTACAATTGTTTTGTTGCCTAAAACGCGAACAGGTGCATAAATAATAAGATGCGGGTCGGTCATTTTAGACTCATCAAATGCCTGAGTTCTGATACCGTCACCATCACTTACAAAAACACGGTTACGGCTGTTTTCGCTTCTGCCCATAATAAAATAAGCAATTACTGCGTTTTTACCGTCAGCCGATTTGCCAATAATAATACCACGGCCGGGGTAAGCGTTTTCCGATAATGCTGTTTTTAAATCATAATTTGTCATTTTAATCACCTTTACTTTAATTCTCCGCAAACCTTTTCAAGCGCTAAAGGAAGTATTTTCCATTCAGCTTCCTCCATAACGCGCTTTTGCAAGGTTTCGGGTGTGTCGTTTTCAAAAATATTTACAGCCTTTTGCATTATAATTTTGCCGCCGTCGGGAATTTCGTTAACAAAATGCACGGTAGCCCCCGTTACCTTAACACCGTATTCCAAAGCCGCTTCGTGAACGTGAAGACCGTAAAATCCCTTACCGCAGAAGGAGGGAATAAGTGACGGATGAACGTTTATAATGCGGTTTGCAAAGCGGGAAGTAAATTTTTCGCTTAAAATACACATAAAGCCCGCAAGCACAATAATATCAATTTTATTGTTTTCTAAAGTTTTAATAAGTTCATCTTCAAAGCGGTCGTTCAATTCTTTCTTATTTAAAACAACTGTTTTAATGCCTGAATTTTGCGCACGGGTAAGGGCATAAGCGTTTGGGTTGTTTGAAACAACAAGTGTAATTTTGCCCGATTTTACAATACCGTCTATTTGAGCGTTTATAATTGCTTGCAAATTTGTACCGCCGCCCGAAACTAAAACTGCAATATTTTTCATTTTAACACCTTAAATTATGCTGATTTTATTTTCACTCTTAACTATTTTACCAATAATATAAGCATCTTCACCGTTTGCCTTTAAGATTTCAAGTGCTTTATCGGCATCCTCTTTAGCAACAACAATAGACATACCAACGCCCATATTATATGTGTTATACATATCACGCTCGGGAATGTTACCAACCTTTTGAAGCAAATCAAAAATAGGTAATACTCGAATTGAAGATTTTTCTATTACAGCACCAAAGCCGTCGGGAATACTGCGGGGAATATTCTCATAAAAGCCGCCGCCCGTAATATGCGAAATTGCGCGAACCTTTACATTATCTAAAAGTGCGAGCACAGGCTTTACATAAATTTTGGTAGGTGTAAGCAGGGTTTCTCCCAAGGAGTTACCGCCAAGCTCTTCATAGGTTTTGCTAAGGTCACAGTTTTCAACATCAAAAACCTTTCGAACAAGCGAAAAGCCGTTTGAATGAATACCTGATGAAGAAAGTGCAATGACAACATCGTCTTCTTGCATTGTTTTATTATCCAAAATTTTCTTTTTATCAACTATACCAACTGCAAAGCCTGCCAGGTCATAATCGTCTATAGGCATCATACCGGGATGTTCGGCAGTTTCACCGCCGATTAAAGCCGCACCCGACTGAACACAGCCTTCAGCAACACCGCTTACAATAGAAGCAATTTTTTCGGGAATATTTTTGCCGCAAGCAATATAATCAAGGAAGAAAAGCGGCTTTGCGCCAACGCAAATAATATCGTTTACGCACATTGCAACGGCATCAATACCGATAGTGTCGTGCTTGTCCATTAAAATAGCAAGCTTAACCTTTGTACCGCAACCATCAGTGCCCGAAACTAAAACCGGCTCTTCATAGCCCAGCGGCAAACCAAAGCAACCGCCAAAGCCGCCAACATCATCAAGACAGCCCTCGTTTTTGGTGCGGCCAATGTGCTTTTTCATAAGCTCAACTGCTTTATAGCCTGCAGTAATATCAACGCCTGCATCTGCATAAGATTTGGATTGTGAGTTGTTCATTATAATTATTCCTTTCCGTCCCAGCAATATGTGCAAAGACAGTCTTTATCAATGCCTATTGCTTCAACAATACCTTCCAGTGACTGAAATTCAAGTGAAGCAAAATTAAATTTGTCAGCAATAGCCTTTCGGAGCTTTTTACCGCGTTCGGTTGAACCGTCAATATATTCGTTAATATACTTTACGCCCTCTTCACCTTCAAGCTCGTGTATCACACGGCGGGCAATTAGCTCCATATCGCTTGTTGCCCGTGAAAAATTCAGGTATTTACAGCCATACATAATAGGCGGGCAGGCAGAACGCATATGTACCGATTTTGCTCCGTTTTCATAAAGAAAATCAACCGTTTCCTTAAGCTGAGTACCACGAACGATTGAATCATCAACAAAAAGCAGGTTTTTGTCAATTATAAGGTCGTGAACGGGGATTTGCTTCATTTTTGCAACACGGCTGCGTTCTTGTTGCTTTTGCGGCGTAAAGCTGCGTGACCAGGTGGGTGTATATTTAATGAATGCGCGGGCAAAGTCAAAGCCGCTTTCATTTGCATAGCCTATTGCATGGGGGGTGCCGGAATCGGGAACACCGCCCACATAGTCAATTTCAGTGTTAAAGCCGTTAGCCTTATCGTTCTTTGCCATAATTTTACCGTTACGGTAACGCATCATTTCAACATTTATACCTTCGTAACAAGAAGTCGGATAACCGTAATAGCTCCACAAAAATGAACAAATTTTCATTTTTTTATTTGGGGCAGCAAGCTGAGTAATATTGTCGGTTGAAATTTCAACAATCTCACCCGGACCCAGCTCACGTACTGTTTCGTAACCTAATTTAAAAAGCGCAAAGCTTTCAAAAGAAACACAGTGACCATTCTCATTCTTACCGATTATTACAGGCAAACGGCCAAATTTATCCCTTGCGGCAATAATTGTACCGTCATCCTTTATAATCAAAATTGAAGCTGAACCGTCAATTTGGTTTTGAGCAAAGCGAATACCGTCCTGAAAGCTGCTTTTTTGGTCAATAAGCGCTGCAACAAGCTCGGTCATATTAACCTTTCCTGCTGACATTGCCAAAAAGTGACCGCCGCTAAAGGATAAAAATTGCTTTATTAAAGATTCGGAATTGTTTATTTGACCGATAACGCAAATTGCATAAGTGCCGATATTAGATGTTATAAGTAAGGGCTGGGGGTCATAATCGCTTATGCAACCAATTGCTGTGGTGCCCTGCATTTCGTCAAATATGTCTTCAAATTTTGTTCTAAAGGGTGCGTTTTCAATGTTATGAATATCCCTTTGAAAGCCACGGTCACGGTCAAAAGCTGCCATACCGCCTCGGCGTGTACCTAAATGTGAATGGTAGTCAGTACCGAAAAAAACATCAGCAACGGCGTCAACTTTACTGACTACGCCAAAAAATCCACCCATAAAATACTCCTTTAAATTATGCGAAGAAAAGCTTTGAAAGTGTCATAGGATCAATGTACTGACCGTCCTTATAAACACGCATATTACCCGAGGCGATTTCATCAATAAGCATTACATTGCCGTTGGGGTCATAGCCAAATTCGAACTTAATGTCATAAAGGTCAAGACCTTTTTCTTTAAGGTCATCAGCAACAATTTTGGTAATTTGCTGTGTCATAACCTTAATATCCTCATACTGCTTGTCGGTCATAACGCCTAAAGCAACAAGAGCGTCCTTAATTACAAGCGGGTCACCCTTTTCATCGTTTTTAAAGGTCATTTCAACATAAGCGGGAAGGTCAGCGCCTTCTTCAATATAATCACCATATCTGCGAATAAAGCTTCCTACAGCTTTGTAACGGCATATAACCTCAAGACCGTGACCAAACACCTTAGCGGGTAAAACCTCCATAGTAGTGTCCTTAAGGTCGGCTGAAACGTAATGTGTTTTAATTCCGGCTGCATTTACCTTCTCAAAGAAGTAAATTGACATACGAAGGTTAACGTCACCAACACCGTCAATTGTTAGGCCAACTGAATTTTCGCCCGGATCAAAAACGCCGTCCTTACCTGTGCAGTCATCCTTGAATTTTAATAGACAGTTGCCGTTTTCCAATGAATAAACATTCTTTGTTTTACCGGTGTAAATAAGCTTCTTTTCCATTTTGAATTCCTCCATTAATTTAACTCTGTTTCAATTTTTTTATTTTTTTCTAAAACATTTGCAGAATCAGCCTTGCGTTTAGCATCAAGCTTTTCAGCTAATGCTTGGTCGTTAACAGCAAATATTTCTATACATAACAAAGCGGCATTGACTGCGCCGTCAATAGCAACGGTAGCTACTGGTATACCTGAAGGCATTTGTACCGTTGATAATAGTGCGTCAATACCGTTTAAATGACCTGATTTTATCGGAATGCCGATAACGGGAAGGGTAGTATTTGCGGCAATAGCCCCTGCAAGATGAGCGGCCATTCCTGCGGCAGCTATAATAGCGCCAAAACCGTTTTCTCTTGCGCTTTCACTGAATTGTTTTGCTTCAGCGGGTGTTCTGTGTGCCGAAAATACGTGAACCTCATAAGGTACTTCAAAGAACTTAAGTGTGTCAACAGCTTTTTGAACAATAGGTAAATCGCTGTCGCTACCCATTATAATTCCGACTTTTTTCATAATTTCAACCTCCAATAAATTAAAAAAGAGCGCACTAATCCAAATGGAATAGAGCGCCCAGACGGTCGGCAAAAAGGTTTCTTTGATTCATGTGGTGCTCCACTTAACCGTCAGTCACAAAGAACCTAAAATTTTACGAAAAAATTATAACATAAGGTTATTTATTTGTCAATTATTTTGATAAAAATATTAGAATGAATTTATTGTGAATAATATATTAATATACAGTAAAAAAATAACAATAAATTTTGTGTTTACTTGACTTTACAAAAAATTTGATATATATTTATATGAGCAAACAATTTAAATGGAGGAAAATATTATGAATATTAAACCGTTGGCTGATAATGTTGTTTTAAAACTAACAGCAGCTGAAGAAACCACGAAAAGCGGTATTGTTTTAGCCGCTACAGTTAAAGAAAAGCCCCAATTGGCTGAAGTAGTTGCGGTAGGTCCCGGCGGTATTGTAAACGGTAACGATGTTAAAATGTATGTTGAGGTTGGTCAAAAGGTTGTTTTTACTAAATATTCAGGCACCGAAATTAAGCTTGATAACGAAGAATATATTATTATGCGCCAGTCAGATATTTTGGCTGTAGTTGAATAAGGAGGCTTTTATTTATGGCTAAAGAAATTATTTTTGGTATTGAGGCCAGAAAATCACTTCAAAACGGTGTGGATAAGCTTGCAGATGCCGTTAAGGTTACACTTGGCCCTAAAGGCAGAAATGTTGTATTAGACAAAAAATACGGTGCACCGCTTATCACTAACGACGGTGTTACTATTGCTAAGGAAATTGAACTTTCCGACCCATTTGAAAATATGGGCGCACAGCTTGTTAAGGAAGTTTCAATCAAAACCAACGATGCCGCAGGTGACGGTACAACTACTGCTACTGTTTTGGCACAGGCTATGATTAACGAAGGCATGAAAAACGTTGCTGCTGGTGCTAATCCTATGGTGGTTAAACGCGGTATGAAATTAGCTGTTGATACTGCAACCAAAACCGTTATTTCAAATTCGCAAAAAATCAGCGGAACTGATGACATTGCACGTGTTGCAACCGTTTCTTCAGGAGATGAAACAATCGGTACTTTAATTGCCGAAGCAATGGCAAAGGTAAGCGCTGACGGTGTTATTACCGTTGAAGAATCAAAAACTGCCGAAACCTATTCAGAAGTGGTTGAAGGTATGCAGTTTGACCGCGGATATATTACACCTTATATGGTTACCGATACCGAAAAAATGGAAGCTGTTTTAGACGACGCTTTAATTCTTATTACCGATAAGAAAATTTCCAACATTCAGGAAATTTTGCCCGTTTTGGAACAAATCGTTAATGCAGGTAAAAAGCTTTTAATTATTGCTGAGGATATTGAAGGTGAAGCACTTTCAACACTTATTGTTAACAAACTTCGTGGTACCTTTACTTGCGTTGCAGTTAAAGCTCCCGGTTTTGGTGACAGAAGAAAAGAAATGCTTCGTGACATTGCAATTTTAACAGGCGGTGAGGTTATTTCGGAAGAATTGGGTCTTGACCTTAAAGAAACTGATATTAGAAGCCTTGGCCGTGCACGTCAGGTTAAGGTATCAAAAGAAAATACCATTATTGTTGACGGTGCAGGCGACAGCCGTTTAATTGGTGACCGTATTAATCAAATTAAAAATGAATTAGCCGTTACCACATCTGACTTTGACCGTGAAAAGCTTCAGGAACGTCTTGCAAAGCTTGCAGGCGGTGTTGCTGTAATTAAGGTTGGCGCTGCTACCGAAATTGAAATGCGTGATAAAAAGCTTCGTATTGAGGATGCTTTGTCTGCTACCAAGGCTGCTGTTGAAGAGGGCATTGTAGCAGGTGGTGGTGTTGCACTTGTTAATGCTATTAACGCTGTTGATGCTTTAATTGAAACACTTGAAGGTGACACTAAAACAGGTGCACAAATTGTTCGCAAGTCGTTAGAAGCACCTATCCGTCAAATCGCTTACAATGCAGGTCTTGAAGGCTCGGTAATTATTGATAAGATTCTTACCAGTGGTAAAATGAACTATGGCTTTGATGCTTATAACGAGGTTTATACCGATATGCTCGAAGCAGGCATTGTTGATCCCACGAAAGTTACACGTTCTGCACTTGAAAATGCAGCAAGTGTGGCTTCAATGGTGCTTACAACCGAAAGCTTGGTTGCCGATAAGCCGGAGGATGTTGCCGCTGCTAATGCTGCTGCAGCCGCTGCTGCCGCACAGGGTGGTATGTACTAATGGCAGCAAAAGAAAAAAGATTTATAAAGGTTTATTCCGAATCAATGGGTGAAAACCAAATTTTTGTTGACAGCGTGACCGGTGTTAATTATTTTTATCATAACAGCGGTTACGGCGGCGGTTTGACCGTGTTGCTTGATGCTGACGGTAAACCTGTTGTTACACCAATTAATGAATAAAATTAAAACCCCGACCAAACGGTCGGGGTTAATTTTTTAATGAGGTAAAGCTTTTTTAATTAAATGGTTAACCTTACTTTTTTCTGTAAATAAAAGGCTGATAATTACAATTTCAATTACAGCGGTTAAAGCGACAAAAGGTATTCGCGAAATAAATACAGCCCAAAAGGCCGCAATGCCGCCGCGGTATAAAACCGAAATAAAAATTGTGTTTAAAAGTAGGGAACAGGTTATTTTGTTAAT
The DNA here is from genome assembly GCA_015066005.1 of Oscillospiraceae bacterium. Classification (GTDB taxonomy): domain Bacteria; phylum Bacillota; class Clostridia; order Oscillospirales; family Acutalibacteraceae; genus UBA737. Next base: position 5,793 of record SVPF01000003.1, on the reverse strand, counting down.
AACCGTGGCAAGACTGATTTTTAAAACAGTAGCTTTTTTGTAAAGCAATAATCCAAGTATTAAACCAACAAGCATATTTGTTATTGTGTAACCAACAAAATATGGGCCAAAGGGCTTTATTAAAGCGCCTATAAAATCACCAAGACCTCCAACGGCAACCGCATAGGGAACACCTAAATAGCACGCCGCAAAGGCAACGGTTACAAAACCAAAGCTAATGTTATTATTCCACACCTGATAAGCAGGTACAAAGCGTTCCAAAATAACATTTAAAGCCACTAAAATGGATGTTAGCAAAATTTTAAATAATCTGTTATGCTTCAAAATAAAAACCTCCTATTACCCGTAATCCGAATAATAAGAGGTGAAACAATTATTATGCGGCAGCGGGATGCAACATACGAACCGCGAAACAATCTTCGTTAAGTCGGCAACTCCCCGTCCGACAAACACTTAACGCTCGTACATTTACTCTGCATTATGCTTTAATTATATGCTTTTTTATTCATTTGTCAATAATTTTGTGTCCCTTGCATAGAAAAATATATACTGCTGTGCAATACCTGCGTAATCTTTGGCGCAGTCGGGTAATTCGCCACCGAATAGTGTATCCATAGCACGCTTAATCCAAACATCTTTTGGGAAAGCGCGGTCGTGGTGGTGAGAAAAAAGCAGGGCACAGTCGGCAACCTTTGGGCCAACACCCTTAATTTTCATAAGCTCGTTTCTTGCATCGTCAAGCGGTATATATCTTAAATGATATAAATCCACCTCACCGCTTGCAACCTTTTGCGCGGCATCAACCAAATACTTTGCACGAAAACCGCTTCTTAACGGCGCCAAATCCTCAACCGTTAAGGACGCCATTTTTTGTACTGTCGGGAAAGCGTAACCGCCATCAATTTTTTCACCAAAGCCTTCGCAAAGTCGCTCAATTATACCTTTAATTCTTCCAATATTGTTGTTTTGAGAAATGATGAACGAGCATAGTGTTTCAAAAGGCTCTTGGTTTAATATGCGAATACCGTATGAATATTCGCAGGCTGCTTTCAGCGTTTCGTTTTGGCTTAGCAATTCAACAATTTCAGTATAATTGCGGTCTAAATCAAAATAATCCTTCCAAAACAAATTAAAATCGGCTTCTGTTATATTATAGAGCACAACTGTTCCGTCATTCAGCTTTTCAAGGGATAAAAATTTATTGCCTGCCACACCCGACCATAAACCGTTTTCATTACACTTCCAACGAAACGCCTGTCCGCAGTCAAGGGTGTGGGGTAAATCAAATTCCTCAATACCTTTTATGTAAATGTTGTTATTTTTTGAAATTATTTTGTACATTTTATCACTCCGTATTTGCATTATACAAATTTTGTGGTAAAATATCAATATAAAATAATGAAAAGGGATGCTTATGAGACAGGATATTTGTACCATACCGATTAGTGAAATTTTCGAAGAAAACGACGGCTGCCCAATTTGCCGTATGCGTGAGCTTGTAGAAAAGCGCATTGTTGATTACATAATGGGCGCCGCTATGATGGAACCCGATGTAAGAATTGAAACAAATCGCTTGGGCTTTTGTGAAAGGCATTTTGACCAAATGTTAAACTCTCGCGGTCGACTTCAGCTTGCTTTGATTTTGGAATCACACATTGATGAAATTAACAAAAACATTTTTGAAAGGAAGCTTTTTAATTCTCCTGCCAAAAAGGGAGATTCGGCTAAAAAAATTACCGATTCCTGCTTTGTTTGTGAAAAAATTGAATGGGGCTTTTCAAGAATGGTGGAAACAATTTTCCGTTGCTACGAAACTGATAAGGATTTTCGCCGTATGTTTAATGAGCAGCCAATGTTTTGCCTTAAGCATTACGAAATGCTTATGAATTCTCCTCACCGCAAAATGCTTCGCCAAAACGGGAGCGAATTTGCAAGCAATTTAACAAGGATAACGGCCGATTATTCAAAATCGCTTCACGATGATGTGAAAAAATACTGTTCAATGTATGATTATCGCGCCAACGATGGACCTAAGGACTGGGGTACAAGTCGTGATTCGGTTGAACGAACAATTGCATTTTTGGTGGGCCGCAGTAACAACGATGAATAACTTGACATAATGTAGGTTAAAATGTCGAATGTGGATAAGTTTTCCCCATTAAATAGGGGTTTATTCCACTTTTCCACCGAGTTATCCACTTTTTTATGTAAACCTGAATAATTTATAAACCCATTGCCAAAACTGTTTTTATAAAAGCAAAGGGGCGATTATTTTGGTAAAGGGAGTAAGCAAAACCATAATTGAAGTTAATAACACAGGTAGCAAGCTTTTTGAAAAAATTGTGTTTTATGTCACACCCGAATACGGTAATTTAAATGCAAAGCAGTTAAAACGCGCAGCGGCAAATTTTTCCTTTAACTATGACAGTAGCCTTCAAAAAAGCAATCTGCGCCAAAGAATAAGACGAAAAAAGGTTATAAAAGCCATTGTCTTTTCGGGTTTGGGAATACTTGCATTATTAGGTATTTGCCTTTTGGTTTTATGAATAAAGTGTTAAAAAATGCAAGAAGTTACTTTGCTTCTTGCATTTATTGTTTTTTTATACTATAATAATATATATTTTTGCAAAAAGGTGTTATTATGAAGGATATATTGTTAAAATCGCTTAAAGTGTTTGGTCATTTAATAATTGTGGGCATTGCCTGTTTTTTTATTGTTGTTTCCTTTAATGCTTTAAAAATCGGTTTGTTTTCAAAGAACATAGGTTACGATGCTTACGGTAGCTTGAGTGAGGAAGCCCAGCCTGAATTTTTATATACATATCATTATGATGACGGTGAAGATGAGAAGGCTAAGGAATATGAGGATAAGGGCTATAAGCTTATAAAATATTCCATACGTTCCGATGTTGAAAAGGGACCCGAAATTGCATTAAGTGTTCTTTCGCAAATTTTTTGTCTTGCAATTTTAATGTCGTTTATTTATAACGATGTTTGGCGCGCAGGTAATAAGGATTTTGAAGCAACCCGCATACACGGCAAAAAATTTAGTATGCTTAAGGGGCTTTACATTGGACTTATTGCAAATATTCCCTCGTTTGTACTGCTTACCTTAATGTATATTTTAAGAAACGGTGCAACTGCAAAGCTGCCCGTTGCGCTTTATACTTATTTAAACAGTTACGCTTTCGAAATTATTTTCAGGACTACAAACGGTATAATGTACTGGGCAGACGTTCAGTGGTGGCAGGCACTTGTTTATTATGCAGTGCTTATAATTGTTCCAATCATTTGCCTTGTTTCGTATATTATCGGATTTAAGGATATTTCAATTGCTGAAAAGCTTGTATATAAAAATAGCAAGAAAAAAATAAGGAGAGTTTAATTTAAAATGGCAGGTTTATTCGGTTTATTTAACTATGAAAAGGAAGGTCCGGGTATTGCTAAAAACGCCCCCAAGAAGCACGGTTTTATTGTTTTTTTCGAAACTTTTTTTCGCAATTTTTGGAAGTTTATTACTATTAACTTGGTTTATTGCCTTATTAGTTTGCCTATTGTAACAAACGGCTTTGCTAATGTTGGCATTACCCATGTTGCCCGCAACACTGCCAGAGACAAGCATTCCTTTGGCCTTTCGGACTTTTTTGATACTATTAAAAAGAACAAAAAACAAGCCTTTATTGCAGGCTTAATTAACACCGTTGTTTATTTTCTAATGTTCGCAAATACATATTTTTATTGGTTTTACACCAAGGGCTTTGTTCAAAGCATAGGTTTAGGCTTTGTTATTGCGGTGCTCTTTATTTTCACAATAATGAACTATTATTTGTGGACACTTATTATCACCTTTAATTACACCTTAAAGCAGGCATATATGAACAGCTTCCGCTTTGTATTTGTGAATCTTAAGTATAATTTGCTTTGCTTTGTTGTTAATTTGCTTTTACTTGCTGCGGCAATTGCCTTGGTTTTCCTTTTACCGAGTTATTTTCTTATAGTTTTAACAATTGAATTTTTCCTTTACGTAGCAATTTATCCCTGCTTTAATGCATTACTTATTCAGTTTTGCACCTTCCATTCAATTAAAAAGTACATTATTGACCCTTATTATGAAGAACATCCCGACGAGGATATTCAAAAACGTCACGATTTAGGCATTAAAACACAGGCTGAAATTCTTGCAGAACAAGCCGAAAACGAAGACGATGAAGAAGACAGTGATGTAATTTTTAACGACTAAAATGCATATACTCCTTTAGAATAGTTTCTAAAGGGGTATTTTTTTATGAATTGCAAAATTGCCGAGCTTCGCAACAAGCAGGTTGTTTGTGTTAAAAACGGTAAGGTTCTGGGTTACATTTCGGATATTGAATTAGATACAAAAAGCGGTACGCTTATATCACTTATAATTTACGGCAGACCGCGTTTTTTAGGTCTTTTCGGTAAAAGCGAGGATATTGTAATTCCTTGGTGTGATATTGAGGTTATCGGCCCCGAAACCGTGCTTGTTTCAAGTGATTCACCATATTGCGTTACAAAATAAAATTTTAACAATTTTAAAAATTTAAAATGTGGGCAAGTTATAATAGGAGTTGATTTTTTTGAAGCTTGCACGCATTTTAATTAAAAGCTTATTTACGGTTTTTTTAATATTATCTATTATAATTTTTGCGGGTGTAATTTATTTACAAACAACCGTAGCTGATGAATATAAAATTAAAAAAGGGGAGGACCTTTTAATTCAAAGCCCCGTACCGATTGTTGCCAGCTTTAACGGTGCGGCTTTAAGCGATGCCGCAAGCCGTAAAAGTGTAGGTGACAGCTTTTCGGTTGATTTAAAGGCATTTGGCATTATTCCAATTTCGAAAATCGATGTTGAGGTTGTGGATGAGCTTTACGTTGCGGTTTTAGGCACACCCTTTGGTATGAAAATTTACACAAACGGGGTAATGGTTACAAGTCTTTCGGATGTTCAAACCGAAAATGGCGTTAAGCAGCCTGCCAAAGTGGCAGGCATTAAGCTTGGGGATTATATTCTTTCAATTAACGGACAGGCCGTTACCACTAACGAGGATGTTATGTCAATTGTTGAAAAATCGAACGGTAAAAAGCTTAAGTTTGAAATTATGCGAAATAATACAAAAATTTATATAAGCTTTTGCGCCGTAAAATCAAAGGAAACGGGCAGCTATAAAATTGGACTTTGGGTTAAAGACAGCTCGGCAGGAATAGGCACGCTAACCTTTTACAGCCCAGCTACCGATATTGTTTGTGGTTTAGGTCACGGTATTTGTGAGGAAGAAACGGGTGAGCTTTTAGTATTAAAAAGGGGAATTATTGTTGATGCTGAAATAATTTCATCCGATAAGGGTGCTGTTGGAGCACCGGGTAAACTAAACGGGCGAATGGGTTATCAAACCATTGGCGAAATTGAAAATAACTGTCAAATGGGTGTTTATTCACGTCTTACGGGAAATTTAACCTTTTCAAAGCTAACCGAAATTGTCTTAAAGCAAGAGGTTAAGGACGGAAAAGCACAAATTTTATGTACAATTGATAATAAGGGACCCAAGCTTTATGACTGTATAATTGAAGTAAGGTCGTCCGCATACCACAGCAAAGTGCAAAATTTGCTTATAACGGTTACGGATGAAAGACTGCTTGATAATACAGGCGGTATTGTTCAGGGAATGTGAGTGTGTTATAATAGAAACAACACAGGAAAAGCCCGTAAATAAAGGGTTTTCCGGCGTTAGCCCAAGTCATTGACCACGACAAGGGAGATTATCTGCG
>SVPF01000036.1 GCA_015066005.1 Oscillospiraceae bacterium | reverse complement strand
AGTAGTTCTAGTACCGTTATAATCTGCTTTACCCTTAAGCTCATCAATTAAAGCCTTAGTTGCAACAAACTTAATTTCAGCCTTGCCGTTTGCAATATCTACCTTTGAAGCGCCTGCAGTAAAGTCAGCATTACCTGTGCCTTCGCCTGCAACTACTGCATTCTCTACTTTGCCGATTTCTTCAATAAGCTTGTTATAAGCTTCAGCCTTTTCATTGGTGCTGTCAAGTGTGTCGCTTACCTTAACTGCTGCTGATTTAGCTGCTGCGTTAAGTGTTGCTGTGTCATAACTGTCAACTGTAAATTCAAGCTTTACGCTGAACTCTGCATTAAATCTTTCAGCATTAACACCCTGAAGGGTTAATGTTTCGCCCAAGCTTCCAACAGTATTAAGTGTTATGTCATATTCCTTTTCATCAAACACTAAAATAACCTTAACAGCTTTATTGGTAGCTTTTGCAATATCTGTAGCAAGTGCGTCGCTATATTCCCACTTAACTGTTAATTCGTTGGTTTCGGGGTTGAGAACAGGAGTGCTGAATTTTACAGGATTTGCAGTGTCGCAAGGAATTACTACGCCCTGTTCAAGCGGTTCTTCACAGTCGTCACAAACAATATCCTTTGAGCCTTCGGTAAAGTAGGTTGCTTCAACTACGTTTGCATCCTTCTTGTTTGTGTGTTCACAAGCAGGAGCTTCGGGATCAGTTAATGTGGGGTAACCGTTTTCGGTTGTGTACCAAACTTCATCCCAAGCAAGACCGGGCATATTTGTCTTAGCTGCTTCGCCCTTCATATCTTCAAGAGCTACTTTTACAGGTGCAGCGCCTGTGTTTCCAGTATCTTTACTGCCTTCAACCGCACAATACGAAGCGGTATATGTGGGGTACTGTATATAGGTTGTATAAGCAAGATTACCGATACAACCGTCATAATTAACTTTGCGTGCACCGCCTGCTAACGCACCCACAAAGCTGCCGTATCTGGTATATTGTGTGCTTCTGTTTGTAACACTTGCAAAAGAAGCGCAGTTCTTAAAGTTAACACTTGCACAATTACCGTAACCGATAAAACCGGCAACGCTATGTTCACCAATGATAATAACGCTATCATCAATATAGCAGTTTTCCACAGTTACAGTTGATGTATCCTTATAAATGAAACCTAATAAACCACCGATATATTTACCTGCAGTATCGGTGCCGCAGAAATATGAATCGGAAATAACAAGATTTTTAAATGAAACAGTACCTACGACGCCGGGGAATAAGCCCATACGTTCAAAATTACCCGATGCATAGAGTCCATAAATTGTATGTCCAGCACCGTCAAAATTACCGTTGAAGAAATAATTAGAATCGGTTTTGGTTTTAAGCCACTCTTTAGGACTGTTTTCTTTCCAGTTAGTTTTTGTAGTATCATTTAGATAAATATCCGCTGTAAGTTTATAATATTTGCTCTCCGCATTAAGATAGTTAGTGCCTGTAGCCATAAGGGCCAACTGCTCGGGGGTCGAAATTAAATAAGGTTTTTCCGCAGTACCATCGCCACCTGCATATTCTGTAGCAATTTCGCCATTCCAAACGTCAAGCTCGGTGGTATCTGCGCTTGCAATTACTGCGATTGATGAGAAAACCATTAAAGCAGTAATTAATAATGCTAGGGATTTTTTAGAAAAAATATTTTTCATTATCATTTTCTCCCATTAAAAATTATTATTTTGCTACTGCCAACATATCGTTAGCCTTTTTAATAGCTGCATTTACAGTATTCTTAACCTTGTCTAAATTAGCTTTAATCTGGCTGGGGTCAGAGGTTCTAACATATTTATCAAAGGTTTGACCTGTAACGTCTTGTAAAGAGTCATCCCAATATACTGAGTTGAGTGTATATGGAGTATTCACAATTTCTTTTGCAAAAGCGGTAAATTCCGGTGTCTTATAAATCTGGTTGGTATCATAATTATCCATATCCAAATAATACTTCAAGAATTCGCCTGCACCCAAGGGATTTTTAGCGCCCTTAGCAATACCGTATGCAGTAATGAAGCCACCACGGGGATAATTCTTATCAGTTTTATTTCTCTTAGGTAAATAGGTTACGCCAAGGTCGGAATTCTTCATAGCACTGAAGTAACCATTTTTCTTAAGACCGTAGGTATCGGTAACACACATACCTGCCTGACCCTGAACAAACTGTGACTTAGAATTAAGGTCGAATAAGCCTGACTTAACGCCTGTTTGCAAGAATCTCCAAGCGTCAGTTAAAACTGTTTCATCCACACCGCTGTAGAATTGGCCCTGCTTATATTTAACAAAGCCTGCTCCGTACGAGCAATTAAACACACCTACGTCAAATACGCAACCAAGCTTAATGCCTGCTGCATTTTTAATGTCGTTAGCAGCTTTATTGAAGGTTTCCCAAGTCCAGTTGTTTTGCTTTACATACTGTTCGGGTGTAGTAATACCGTTGTTAGCAAAAAGCTTTTTGTTGTAATACAAAAGACCGCTGGTTTGGAAGGATGCCTGCTTTGATGAAACAAGATAAGTCTTACCCTTAAGGGTTGACATTTCGGTAATAATAGGATTCCATATTGCATCCTTGGGGTTGATACCTGCAACTGTTACAGGCTGTGTGATACCAACTGTACGCGGGAATTCAGAGTTATCGTTAATAACGTCGGGTGCGTTACCTGCAGCGATATAACCGGTTAATTTTGTAATATATTCGTGCTGTGGCACGTTAACGATTTTAACCTTTATACCTGTTTTCTTGGTAAATGCCTGAATTACGGGACCGTATTCGGTTTTTGCTACGTCAATCCATGTGGCAAATTTAACGGTTGTGCCACGAAGTGTTGTGGGCTTTGCTGTAGAAGCGTTGCCTGTTGAGTTATCGGCATTGGGAGTGTCAGAATTGGTGTTGTCATTAGTGCTGCCGCCGTTGTTGTCAACGTCGGTGCTATCACCTGCACCACCAGGTACGCTTGAGGGATTTGAAGTTGTACCGCTGTTAGAATTACAACCTGTAGCAACTACAACTAACATTGCCACAGTAAGTAAAAGCGCCAATATTTTTTTAGTCATAATATTTTTCCTCCTTAAAATTTATCCCGTAATACCTACACGGTCGATACTCTTTACAAACAAACGCTGCAAGAAGAGATATGCAACAAGGATAGGAATTACAAACAAAACACACCCTGCCATTACACCGAGCGTATTTCTTATATCACCAGGCCAAATTCCTATAAGCGAAAGTCTTTGCGGTAACGATGCCAAAGACACAGCCAACGGGAAATTATCACTGGTATACATAACAGCCAAGTAATAATCGTTCCAATGCCACACACACGACAATACCAAAACTGTTATAATGGCCACACTTGATGACGGTAATGCAATTTGTAAAAATGTACGGGGCGGCGCAGAACCGTCTATCCACGCTGCTTCCTCAAGTTCTTTCGGAAGTCCTGCAAAAAACTGATGATAAATGAATATACATATACCCGAACGAAGACCTACACTTAATAGCGACGGCAAATAAAAACAAGCCGCAGTATCAAGGATATTCGGTCTTAATTCCTTACCGATAATGCCGCCTATTAACTTTAAAATGCCCAAAAAGTCAAGCTGAGAGAAGTTAATAGTCATTGGTACAATTATCATTTGTGAAGGAACCATTATAAGTAATATAAGCATTAGCATTAAAAGCTTTTTGCCGGGGAATTTAAACCTTGCCAAGCCGTAAGCTGTAACAGCACAGGTGGCAGTTTCAATCAATGCGCTTATCATCTCAAATTTAAGTGTTGAGTAAAGCGATTCCTTGAAATTCATAGCTTCCATTGCTTTTTTAAAGTTTTCACCTGTGAAAACCTTAGGAATCCACAAAACGCTGGGGTCCTGAAAAGCTGAAGCAGTTTTTAATGCTGAGCTCACCATATAAAGCAAGGGGTATATGATTATATAGCTTATTGCCAACAAAATTACCAAACGGAAAATACCGTATAAAATAGGTTGGATTTTTTGGGCAGTTTGCTTTATTTTGCGTCCTTTTGCTAAATTAGTCATAACACTTGCCCTCCTATTCCCAACGCTTTAAGTAATATTTGTTAAACGGTATATAAATTAATGAAACCACTATACCAACTATAAGGAAGTAAATCCAAAGCATTGCCGTGCTTTCGTGATAGTTTGTAGATTGCATCATTGTATATGCGCTTGAAACAACCCTGTCGGTTTTGGAGGTAAACAATTCCACAACCGTAAACGCCGAAACCAAAACCAAAATTTTGGAAAGCATTGGAAAGGTTACAAACCAAAATTCTTCCCATTTAGTTGCACCCTCTACCTTGGAAACCTCATACAATTGGTCAGGTATTGCCTGCAAACCCGAAATAAACAAAAGTGTTTGTATACCGCTGTTCCAAATAACCGTCATAATACTTTCAAGCACAACCTGAAAATATTGCGAAATTTGCGACGGCAAGCCCAAAACCGTCAATATACTTTCAACGTTTATCATATCCTCCATAATAGAGGCTTCGGTACCTGCTGACGTAATGTCAGCTCCCTGATACCTTAAAACAAATTCAATAACAACACCGCTGGCAATAATAACCGTCATAAAGCTTATACCGCGGAAGAATATGCGGCCTTTAAAATTTTGAACAAGGATAAGTGCCATTACCAAGCTTACCACTATAATCAAAGGAAATGAATATGCAAAGGTTGAAAAACCCTTACCCACATTATTGAAGAAGTAGGGATCTTCAAAAAGAACATATTTAATGTTTTTAAGTCCCGTAAAGGTAATTACGGTATTCCCCGGTTCAAAACGTATATCGCTGAAAGCATATATAAGGGAGTTTATAAGGGGAACCACGAAAAACAGAATGAGTCCCAAAATGAATGGTGTTACAAACATTAAACCGTAACGGCTTTTTAGTCTTTCAACACCGGCAGGTCTTTTCCTTTTCACTGGGCATTCTCCCCTTTCACTAATTTATAGCTGAGTGCTTCAACGCTTACGCCGTCAACAGCTTCACGCTTGTCACCATAATTTACATAAACGCTGTAGCCGTTATCGAAAACAGTTTTACGAAGTCCGTTTTCATAAATTATATGGTCCTTAATGGTGGCACCGTTTATTTTGTTATAATAATCCTTATTTTGTGAAACGGCGTCTTCAATATATGGCTTAATATCGCTGTATGCCGAGCCATAGAAGGATGATTCGGCTGTTGCTAAAAGCTTCGGGTCATAGTTTTTAATTAGTGTGTAACCTAAACCACAGCCCGTTTCAACAGCCTTAAGTATTGTTTCCTTTTCATTAGCAGAAAGATTTACCGAAGGTGTTGACATTGAAACATAACCCTTAAAAACAATTTCATAAAAAGGTACGTCATAGTCAAACAAATTATGGCCGGTTGACTGCAAAGGCACGTCGTAAATTTGTGTTGCGAACACAGCCGCATAATCGTTTGCATTATTAATTGCAAGGTTTGTATTATTCTTTTTAACGTCACCTAAAATTTTAACTACGTCCTTTGCCATATTGCCTTTAACAAAGCTTTCAACACTGCTATAATCTGAATAACAGTAATTCGACAAAGTATTAAGACCAACACCTGTAAGTTTAAATTTGTTAGTAGTTTTAACAAGCTCTTCCGCTACATCAAAAAGCTTTGCGCGCGCCACTAACGAATAATTTTCCAGATCATAATCACGGGTTCTTGACCAGATATTGTAGTTATAACAATTTACAACTTGGCCGTTAACGGTAACCGCCTTATCGGACAAAGTATTAAGACCTGCGCCATTTTTGTTAAAGCGAACTAAATCAAAATCCATAAACGAGGTAATACCGTTTTGCTTACAGTAGGTAATGAATTTTTCTAAATCGGATTTATTGCCCAAATCGGAATCAAGCTTGAATCCGCCTGCAACTTTTCCGACATCTACCCCACCTTGAGTAAATCCAACCAAATTGACCGCCATTTTTTCGCCAATGGTTTTATATAATTCAGTTACTATATTTGTAGCATCGTTAAGAGTTGTGGCAGTATAGAAATCGTCATACGGAATACCAAGGAAGCTGTTTTTAACACTGCTACCACCAATAACCTTAAGCGCTAATATGTTTTCCTCTTTGGTTTTTTCAAGGTTATACTTTTCTATTAGATAGTTTCTGTAAACCTTCGCCATACCAACGTAATTAGCGTCATCGTTATATAAAGGATAGAACGAAACCGAACATTTATTTTTAGTAACGCTTTCGCTAAATAGCTTTTGATATCCCTTTTTAACCTTTACCCATTGATAGCCACGCACTTCAAAGGAGGCGCTAACACCTGTTGAGCCTATATTAGAAGCGCCTGCCGAAACTTCGATAGAAGCCGATTCCGCACCATCAGTAATAATTGCACACAAAGCCTTTTTGCCCATCTTTGCGCCATAAACGGGTAACCTAATTTCATTTTGTATAGTGGCTTGTTCCTCAAATTCCAAATTGCGTCCAGAATCCGTACCATATACTTCTTGTGAATATGTAAGCGCAACATTACTTTCCTGCTTCTTATAAACTAAAGCACCGCTGCCTGATGGAACAAACAAATAAGCATTATCGCTGTTATTTGCAAATGAACACATAAAGGGTGCAACCTTTATCTTCCAGAGCATATAGGTTTTTTCCTGTATGTTTTCGGTATCAATTGCAATATTAACGCCATTTTTAATAAGTGTATATTCAACAGGTACAGATATTTCAGCATCCGGGAAATAATAGGTTGCTTTAATACCGTTTTCTATTTCTTCCACTGAAACAGTATCGTTCATTATTGAAGCGACACTTGCGGTCAATAATGAAATTTCTTGTGTTTCGGGGTCAATATACTCAATAACTATTGGTGAGGTAACCTGAGGATGTACATTTTTGGGATAACCGAATTCATCTAATCCCGGATTTAAACCCTGCTCGGGTGTTGTGCTCCAGCAAACCCCGTTTGACTTATCCACTAATACAATCCGTTTTGCCTCATCATCCCAGTCAAGCCGGAAGTTATCATTTTCAGTTACGGTTGTACCTGAATAAGCTTTGATTTCAAAATCTTGTTTATACAACTTAGCCTTTTGAACTGCTACCCCGCAGCCACTGCAGGATACTATCACCAAAAGACAAAGCATTAATAAAACCAGTTGTTTAATTGGCCTGTTCATTGTTTCCTCCTGACCTAATATTAGTCACACACATATATGGATTTATCACCTATACGCAACTTCCATAATGATTGTAAGAACAAATGCTCCCAATTGTTGAACCAAAATAATTATAAGAACAATTAAGCACAAAACGATTGCCATACCCACTATTGACATAATGGTGGTAATTATAAATTTACCAAATTCGTAATCGTGCACCTTCATAATTCCTATAATAAGCATAAACGCCGCATAAATTGTAAGCGCATTCATAAGCACCGACAAGAAACCTGCTTCAGCAGGAAGCATTACATTAGTTAAAATAATGTAAACTATATTTCCAAAAATTATCGGCATAAGACTATAACAGGTAACAATAAAGATTTCCTTAAGTTTACCTATACCGCCTTGCAACGCACAAACGCCCCAGTTACAAACTGTCCATAATACAACCAAGCCAAAAGTTCTTATAATAATATATAAAGAGTTAAACTCAGCGGCGTTATAGTTGGAATATAAGTAACCACTACATGTGGTTTTTAAAATTGTGGTGATGTAGAAAATTGTTAAAAGTATAAATCCAAGCCCTACCGAGCCTAATTGGTTATATTTAACCTTTGCAAACGAATCAAACGGGTGAGCAATACTTGAGAACATTACGTTAACCTTTGGGTTTGCAATTAACTTAACCTTGCGTTTTGTAAGATAAATTAAAACACCGCAAAGCACACCTAAAACAGCAACTGCAATTAAGAATATCCATAAGAAATTATCCTTAATATAATCGCGGCGTACCCACTTGAATGCTTGACCATAGGTTTCCTTATCAATGCCCAATCTTGCATATTCCATTGCAAGCTTGTAATTGCCTTCAACGTACAAGGCTTTCGCCAGACCGTTATATGCAAGCTGGCTATTTTTATCAAGTGCTAAAACCTCTTGCCAAAGCGCCTTTGATTCCTCGTAATCACCGTTTCTGGTCATTTCGCGTGCAGACTTTACAAGCTTGCCGTAATCAGTAATTTTAAAAACAGTAACGTTATTATTTGTACTGTCGCAAACCAAAACGTCCTGTCCATTTGTTTCAATGGCACAAGGAAGTGCAAATGCACCTAACTGTTCGCCTCTACCCATACCAGAACCAAAAACAGAAAGAAGCTTATAGTCCTTATCATATAAGAAAATGCGTCCGTAAGCAGAATCTAAAGCATAAATATAGTCTTGGTCGTCTAAAGCTATGCCCAACAAGTCCTGACTTAAATTCTTACCCTTAATAGTACCAAGTGAAACGTCAGCAAAGTTAATACCACTTGTGTCCTTAGTCATAATGCCACCCGGGCTAAAACGCCTGATTTGACCCGACTGTGTTTGCTGAGTTTCGGTTCTGCCTGTAGTGGTATAAACGAAATTTTCGCTATCCATATACAAGTCTGTGATTTGGAACGGAAGCTTACTTTCACTTTGCGACAATTTTGCATTTGTCATAAAGATTTTATTGAAAATGATTTCAAACGCCTGTAAAATACCGCCTTTGGTGGCATTTGCGCCATAAAATCCCAAGAATTCATTTTCGGGTGAATAAAGAATCGCGCCGTAATATGAGCCGTCACATAAAATATATAAATAACCTCGCGAGTCAATAGCGGTTTTTATTGGACGGTACTGAAACCCGTCAGGAATTAAGCTTGATTTGGGCACTAAAAACTGATCAATATACTTTCCGTCTTGGTCTACTTTAAGTACCCTTGCATTTTCGGTGTCAGAAATATAGATATAGCCATTTGCCGAAAAAATACCCATTGCACCTGTGAAGGATAAAGCCTCATCCTGCTTTTTAATACTTTCAATGGATTTAATAAATTTATAATCTTTATCAAGTATAAAAATTTTAGAGGCACCGCCGTCTAAAATGTATATGTTGCCGTTTTGGTCTGAACATACATCAGTAAGCTTTGTAAATGGATTAAGCTTCATATAATTTGCGTCTATTGCAAAATCAGGCTGATACATCGGCTTTGAATAAACGGCCTTTTTAGTTGTTCCCGAATAGTTTTCCCAATATGTATAGCTTTCATATGGTACTTCATTAGGACTGCTTGCAAAAACAGGACGGCCGGAAAGTAAAACAATAAAAATTAGCACAAAGGCTATTTTAGGTAACAATAATTTACGTTTCATACCGCCGCCTCCTATTCTTTAATACCCGCGCTGCTCATTGCTTCCACAACATTGCTTTGCGAAATCATATATACTAAAATAGGCGGAATCATCATAATAACAGTAACTGCCATTGCACTACCCGAACGGGCAATACCGCCTGCAGTGACCTGCGCCATAACCTGAGGCAAATTCTTAAGCTGTTCGCTGAAAATTGTACCCTGAGGCACCGCAGACCAAACGTCACGGAAACCAAACAATGTAAGTGTCAAAAGACACGGCTTTACTATGGGTATAATAATTTGGAAGAAAATGCGGAAATACCCTGCGCCGTCAATTTCGGCGGCTTCCATTAACGCGTTTGGAACGTATCCGTCTATGTATTGCTTCATAAGGAATACACCCATTGTTGAAGCAAGATACGGTAAAATATAAACACCGTATGTGTCAATTAAATTTAATTTAGAAAATACCAAATACTGCGGCACAGCCAAGGTATAGGAAGTATACAAAAGTGCAAACTGTACAATTAAGAATATTACTTTACTACCCTTAAGTTTGCCCTTTGCCAACACAAAAGCGGCCATTGCAGAAACAAAAACATATAGTGCAGTGGTTATAACACTTACAAACACACTGTTTGTAATATATCTTGAAAGCGGTATTTTTAAATTTGAAAGTAAATTAGGCAACGAAAGATAATTTTCAAATGTAGGACGCAACACCAAAATAAGCCGTGGAGGGAAAATCATAATTTCATCCAAAGGCTTGAAGGATGACGTAACACAATAAATAAGCGGCAAAACCGAAAATAAACCAAACGCGCCTAAGAACAAAAAGTAAAATACATTGCCAACCTTTGAACGTGTAAAACGTTTTACCGCACTTGCTTCGCGCTGATATTTTACTTTGTCTCTTTTAAAGAATCTCTTAAGTAGACTTTTCATCGCTTACTCCTTCTTATTACTTACCTATCATGTCAAGCAATTTGCCAATAACAATTCGTGCGATTGCCATCATTCCAAACAAGAATACAGCAATAGCCGACGCATAGCCCATTTCATATCTAACGGTACCAACGTCCATCATATGTGCAACTATTGTATCGGCCGCGTGGTTTACGCTTGGGAAGCCCGCTAATTCTACCGCAACAGTACCTGCCGCAAAGCTTGCCTGTATTTGCATAACCGCACTAAATAGTAATATGTTTTTCATTGATGGGAAGGTAATGTACCATAATTCTTGCCAACGGTTGCGAATACCGTCGATAGAACCAGCTTCATACAATTCGCCGTTAATGTTTTGAAGACCTGAAATATTAGCCAAGAAGGAAACACCCATACTTTGCCAAAGCTGAACAATAACGATAATTGTCATAATATAGGATGCATCTTTAAGCCAAATTATCGGTTCGGTAATAAGGCCAAGTGAAAGTAAAAAGCTATTAATATAACCGTAGCTGTCGCCTGAAAAAATAATTTTCCAAATAAAGTAGGCGTTACCCACCAAGGCAGGAGCATAAAACAAGAATGATAAAAATGTTCTTACCTTGGGAGAAAATTCATTAATAAACCACGCTAACACAAAGGACAGCATAAAGCCTAACGGGCCGGTTACAATTGCAAATAATAATGTGTTTTTAAATGCTATGGGGAAAACGTCGTCGTCCATAATCATTCTGAAATAGTTATCCAAGCCGATAAAATCGAACTTGCCAACCATATCATAAGAAAAGAAGCTTAAGATAATGGAAGAAAAAATCGGAATAACAGTAAAAACACAAAATGCAATCAAAAATGGAGCTATCATTATATATAATGGCAGCTTACGTGTGAATTCACTTTTGGACAATTTAGAATTAAGCTTTTTATCCATTATAACTAACCTCATTTCTTTTCATTTTGTTTTGTGCCGTATTCTTCAATCTTACGTTTAATTTCATTGTCGGCTACCATACTCCATTCCAAAATGGCGTCCTTAGCATTCGACGAACCGTTTGTAACATTCCAAAACGCCTGGTCGAGCGACCTAGTCAAATAATAACCACCGGGAATTTCTTTAACTTCAACAACCTGTTCCCACTGATTCATTAATATGTCCATATCCTTCTTCGACCAAGAAAGTCTTGAAAATGCTTCAATGTTAGGTGTTTCGATACGTCCGACAGGACCTAAGATGGATTCGAGGTTGCTTGAATAACGTACCTGAATATCAGCCGAAGTCCACCATTTAAGGAATTCCCAAGAAAGTTTTTCTTTGCCTGTGCCCTTAATAATAACGTTGCCTGTGCCCGAACCTGTACTTGCGTTATTAATTGTACCGTCTTCACCCGCAACACCGGGAAGTGGGGCTATCTTCCAACGTCCCTTGATTTCGGGCGCGGCAGAATTTAAGGTTTGATAAAGTGAATAGGTTTCTACACCCAAAGGCATAGTACCAACTCTGAAACGGGTAAGGAAACTTGCTTCTTTTGGAAGCTTATATTCGGTATAGAAATCAGTCCATTCATTAAATACTGAAATTGATTCCTTGGTATTTAAGCTACAACCATTAAATTCCTCATTATATAACGACAAGCCATTTTGCGCCATAAGGGTTGGGAAAATACTTAAACCGCCAATACCAATATTAACCGTAGTTGTTGCTTGAATTTGCGTATAAGGCAACCAAACCTGCATTTTATTTCTTTGAATGGTTACTGCGCATTCTTTAAACTCTTCCCAAGTCGTAGGTGCTTTCAGACCTAACTGATTAAGAATATCCTCACGGTAATACATAATATAAAAGCCCTGTGTTGCAGGTAATGCATAAGTCCCGCCTTCATATTGGTAAGGATATAACGCAGTTTTTTGGAAACGCTGTGATACTTCTTCAAAATCCTCAAAAGTTGAAAGGTCGTATGTAACACCACGCATCGCAAGGTTTACAGGCTCGGTTCTTGACATATTAAGCTCGATATCCGGTGGATTACCTGAAAGCAAGCCCTTAATAACCGTTGCGTTTACCGCTTGGAAATTAACCTTAATGCCTGTTTTTGGGGTAAAATCATCACGGATAAGCATTTGCATGATTTGTGCTTGGTCACGACCCGTGTTTACCCAAACCTTGATTGTTTTGTCATCAGACGCTACTGAAATATCAGCATAGTCTAAAGCGTAGGAATATAAATATCTTAAAATGCCAAATATAAAGGATTTAAAAATATTAACCTTTTCTGATTTGGTGTTATAGTCAGGTGCCGTAAGCAAAATTTGGTCAACGCTAAGCGGCATTGACTTCATCTCATAAAGCCAAGAGCTTAAGCTTGTATAGTTGGTATAATAGTCGGACTTATATTTGTGCGAGGTGTAAGGATTATCATACATCGACTTAAGCACACGTGACATATTACCGATTGCCGCAATTACCGAGTTACTTCTTTTACCCGACTGTTTCTTCATATCGTCCGAAAGTTTATCAAGACCCTCATAAAGTTCCTTTAAGGTATCGTTGAATCCGGGAATTTGTTTAAATAGGTCATAGTTGCGGTTCGCGTCAGGTGTTTCACCTGTAATCATATTAATTTTAATGTAAAGGTCACCGATGGTTGTAACCATTTCCTTTAATCTACTGTAAAACTCAGCCGTTTCAGCCAAGGTTACATCAAAGGAAATTTCGTGGGGACCTTCAGTTAAATAAATTAAGTAAGGATTGTTGTCCTTATCGGCAAAGTCCATAATTTGCCAGTTAGTCTTATAACCAAAAGCAATTGCTTCAGCTTCAGTAAATGGTGTTTTTCCATCAATTTTCATTGAACGGTAAGAAATACCGTTCACCAAATCACTTTGCTTGAATTTAAACGCCAGCTTATAAAGACCGGTTTTTTCAACATTAATTTTCCATGTTAATACCTGACCTACGCTGCTCCAGTTTTTAGCACCGATATAGTTAATCATCAAATTACGAGGATTGGACGGTGTAACCGAAACGCTATTATCGGATTTAGGAATAAGTGAATTTGAGGTTTTAATGTTAGCAGCTTCACCTTCAATTACAATAGGCTTACCACTATAATTATCATATTTGCCGTAGTTCGCCGAAACAACCTTATAGCTTTGTGTTTTTTCAGGTACTGTTAATGCAACACTCGCTAAAACAAAAGCCTCTTCCTGCATTTCAATCGTAATGGTATGCTTACCCTTAGTGAAAGCAAATTCATACGGTTTAACCGCAACACCTTCCTTATCAGTTAAAGGCTGTGTGGTATAAATAGACAATTCGGTTTGTTCAGGGGCAATTTGATCGCCTTTGTCATCCTCTCTTACTTCGCCCTTATTTGTCCAAAGGCGCGGAAGGAACAAACCTTCCATACCGTCAAAAAGATATTCACCGTCAATTTTAACGCCTATTTGAATATCCTTAGCCAAACAAGGCAATTGCATATAAGTAAGGCTTAGGTTATATATTGCGTCCTCTGGTACATTTACCTGATATGTAACACTACCTTCTTGACTGTCCCATTTAATAACGTTTTTCTTACCTTCATATTCCGATAGTTTAGTTACCCCACTATCTTTTTCAAGGAGATAATCAGCGCCAGAAATTGTAATATCACTGTCAGCATACTTGAAATTTAAATTTTTGTTTTTGTATTCAAAGTAATCTTTAGTTGATAGATTGTTATTTTCGGTTGTTGAAGAAGTGCCAATAATTTGCTCGGCTTTCACATTAAAGGGTACGCCAACTTGCAAAGTAATTAGCAAACATATCACCATAACAAACGCCAAAACACGTTTAATTGCATTACTCATAATACAAATCTCATCTCCTTAAAACTAATGTCATATTGATTTTTTACATTTAATTATCAGTTAAAATAAACTGATTTTCCCGATTTTTGAGGCTTTGCAAATTTTAAGTTATAATTTTTTGCCTTTTTACACTAAACAAACCAACAAAAAAACAACAAACACGGAAGAGCGCAAAGCCCAATAAAATCATAAGCGTTTATTTGTTATTTTTTACCAAAATAACAAGTTTTTATAAAAACGTTTACATATTTATTGCATTTTGACCAATTATATGATACCATAAACAAAATAAATGCAAAATAATTATTTTGACATACACTTGTAATTTTTTGCCCTATAATGTGAGGTTAATATATGCAATTTGTAAATAAACACGAAATCAAACCCATTGTTTACGGTAATTTTCCCGTTAAAATACTACACGACTTTGAAATTCGTCCAAACGAATTGGCGTTCCCCCTACATTGGCACGATAGATTTGAACTTTTACTCATAAAACAGGGTAGCCTTGACTACTACTGTTCTACCGAACATGTAATTTTCAAAGAAGGTGATGTAGCAATTATTTCACCCAAATCACTTCATAGTGCTTTCGCCGGGGCTGACGGTGTTGTTTATGACGTTATTATGTTTAATCTTGACCATTTTATAAATGGAACAATAGCTTCTAAAAACTTTTTAACGCCCCTCAATGATGGGAATTTGATTTTTGAAACCAAAACCACCAACTCCGAAATTGTCAACCAACTTCAAGCCATAATTAATGCTGATTTGCATCGTAATTCTTATCAACCGTTAATGGTTTTAGGTTACGTTTATAACTTAATGGGGTTATTGTATGAACACTGCGTTACTATTGAAAATACAACCACCAATATTGAAGAAAAATTCGGCAAAGTAATAAACTATATAAACAAACACTTTGCTGAAGATATATCTTCTTCATTTCTTAGTTCAAAATTCGGATATGAGGAAGCGTATTTTTGCCGAAAATTCAAAAAGAATACCGGTATAACTGTAATGAAATATATACAGGTGCTTCGTTTAGAAGAGTCAAAAAAACTAATAACAAAATCCGATTTTTCAATTAAAGATATCGCTTTAACCTGTGGATTTTCAGATGTCGCTTATTTTACAAACTGTTTTAAAAAGCTTTATCAAATGACGCCTACACAAATGCGTGAACAAAAAATTCAAAAATAAACTCAACTTAAAACAGCGTCCGAAAAGTGTGTACTTTTCGGACGCTGTTTTAATCATTTTCAGCACTTATTAAATATGTATCTATTGCTAATATGTTCAGAATTATTTTTAAAAAGTATACCAATATTCATAAGGTAATCGCCACCATAAATTTCACCATCTAGCGAATACAAAGCGGTTTTATCTAACCCTGCTAAACGTATGAACTCTTCAGGAGAATTTGGTGTAGCTTTTTTACAGTCAACACAAACCACCACAGTATTTTCGTCCTCAGAAATAAATTCTATTGCCGATAAATTGGTTTCAAAAGGCGATCTTAAACGATAGCAATTGCCGTTATGGAACACTCTTTGTAGTTCTCGATAATCCCTAACAGCCTGCTTTGCAATTTCAAGTTCCTTTTCACTGCACTTATTCAAATCAAGTTCAAAACCAAACTGACCCGGCATCGCCACATTGCAACGCATTTTAAAGGGGGTTGTTCTTCCAACCTGATGATTCGGGCAAGTTGAAACGTGCGCACCCATTGAGGAGTATGGATAAACTATGCTTGTACCGTACTGTATCATTAAACGTTCTTCAGCATCGCTGTCATCACTTGTCCAAGTTTGCGGCATATAATATAACATACCGGGATCAAAACGACCGCCACCGCTCGCACAGCTTTCAAAAAGAACATCAGGGAAACGGGATGTTATTGTTTCAAGAACATAATATAAGCCAAGCATATAGCGGTGCATTACCTCACCCTGTCTGTCATTTGGAAGAAGCGCAGAACCAACTTCGGTCATATACCTATTCATATCCCATTTAACATATTCAATATTAGCCTTTTGAAGTACGCTACATACCGATTCTATAATATAATCGCACACATCTTTTCGGGATAAATCAAGTGTTAATTGATATCTTGTTTCAAAAGATTCCCTACCCTTTGTGTGTAAAACCCAGTCGGGATGCTTTCTATAAAGTTCACTATCAGGGTTTACCATTTCAGGCTCGAACCATAGACCGAAATGCATACCCAAATCATTGATTTTATTAGCAAGAGAATTTAAACCGTTAGGCAACCTATCGGGATTTTCATACCAATCTCCAAGACCTGCCCTATCATCATTTCTTGCACCAAACCACCCATCGTCAAGCACCATTGTATCAACGCCGATTTGGGACGCCTTTTTAGCAATAGCAACTAATTTTTCTTCGTTGAAATCAAAATAAGTTGCTTCCCAGTTGTTTATTAAAACAAACCTGTCTGCATCCCTAAATTTACCTCTACAAAGGCGTGTACGATAAAGCTTATGATATATTCTTGACATTTCACCAAAACCGTTTGATGAATAAACCAATACTGCTTCGGGTGTTTGGAATTCTTCTTTATTTTCCAAAACATAATTAAACCCAAAGGGATTTATGCCAATATATGTCCTTAAACAATTATATGGATCAAGTTCCGCGCCTGCAGTAAAGTTGCCACTGTACACGAGGTTAAAACCGTAAACCTCTCCATTTCTTTCATCAGCGCCTTTGCTGCAAATTGCCATAAAGGGATTATGTATTGCACTGGAAGCACCGTAACGGCTTTCAACATTCTGGTTGCCGTGAACAACGTTACGCCTTGTGATATTGCGTTCCCTGCACCAATGACCGTCAAGCTGTAAAAATTCGCAATCTCCCATACCGAAATAATCAACAGTAGCACTCATAGCGGTATTAAGCACAAGACGTTCACCATTATTTACTATTCTTGCACTTCTTGTAATGGCATTAAAATCCTCAAAAACGGTATATGATAAATAAACGTCTACATTCTTTAAATCATCATGCAAACGAATTGTAAGAGTTTCAACCTTATCGTTAGCTTCGCAATATGTAGCGGGCAAGCCCTGCAAAGCGGGTTTACCGTTAGTAATAGTATAGTCGGCATAAACAAGTCTTGTTATGCGGCTTCCGTCCGCATAAACGGCATCAAAAGCGGGCAAACGCATATCCACGCTGCCAAAGGTGGAATATTCAAGCGGAAAATCATTAGTTGAATATTCGCCATAATCCCTTGCGGAAAGCGGCCTTCTTTTCATAGTGGATATTATACTTGTATTAAAAGGATTTAAAAGTTTTTCACCCCAATAAAGATGCAGCAAAACCTTGTTTTCAAAAACCCCCATTACATAGCTTGTTGTTTTTGTATCAAGATAAAAAAGGTTGTTTTCGTTATCAAATCTAATCATATTAAGCCGTCCTTTATCTAATTTATTTCATTATATCATCGACACATTACCTTGTCTAATAATATATAAACTTTCGGCAAACCATCACAAAACAAAGACAAAATATTACAAAACATTACTTGTACAAAGCCTTTTTTCTCATATTGTGATGGTATCATAAGAAAAGAGAACTTGCAGAGAAACACCGGGAACTTAACAATGCAAAGAAGCGTATCTCCGAGATTGACAACTTAATCCAAAAACTTTACGAGGATAACGCTATCGGTAAAATACCCGATGAACGCTATGCAACTATGGCTTTGTCATATGAGAAAGAACAGCAAGAATTAAAGAACGCTCTTCCCAAAATGCAAAAAAATCTTGAAACCGAAATGGACAAAACCGAAAGTTTGCAGGAATCTATTGATAAGGTCAAGCGCATAACTCAAATCAAGGAACTGACGCCTGAATTAGTACACGAATTTATTAATAAAATAGTAGTACACGCTCCAAAGTACCTTGATGGCAAACGCGTTCAGTTAATAGATATTTATTATAGCGGCGTTGGCATACTTCAAGAACTCACTCCCGAAGAAATGGAAGAAGCATTCCAAAAACATTTGGCAAAACAAAAAGAAAAAACGGCATAGCCAAGGGCTACACCGTATAACAAAATCAATTATTCAGTTTAAATACAAGAGCCTTCTGGGGCACCTTCCTTACGGAGGGTGCCCCACAGACGGTAGTCTTTTTTATACGCTTTTTTGATTTTTGTGGCTATTCGTTTAAAAATCATTGAGTTTACAAATTTACGCTTGTGTGGTAAAATAACTATAACATAAAATATTTGGAGTAATAATATGAACTTTACTGAAATTGCAAATGAAAGACAGTCCTGCCGCAGTTTTAATGCATCACGACCTGTTGAAGAGGAAAAGCTTGAAGCAATAATGAATGCAGCTCGCCTCTCCCCTTCTGCCTGCAACGGTCAGCCATATTTTTTAACCGTTTGCAAGGGTGAAAAAGCACAACGAGTAGCAAAAGCAACAATGGGTATGGGTATGAACAAATTTACGGCCAATGCACCCGTTCAAGTGGTAATATCTGAAATGCCCTATACCCGCACCGCCGCCTTAGGCGCAAAGTTTAAGGGTAATGATTACCGTTCAATTGATATTGGCATTGTGGCGGCTTATATAACCGCCGAAGCCACAGCGCAAGGGCTTGGCAGTTGCATTTTAGGTTGGCTTGACAGTAACAAAATTAAAGAAATTTGCGGCCTTTTGGGTGAAGTAAGGCTTGTAATTTCAATTGGCCACCCTACTGAAGACTATAAGCTTCGCCCCAAAAAGCGTAAAGCTTTAACCGAGCTTGTAAAAACCATTGAATAACAAAAAGACCGATTTTTAAAAAATCGGTCTTTTTGTTATTGTGGGGCATTTTTGGGACATACTATGTTTTATAATAAAAGCACAGTAAAGGAGATACCACAAATGCCGACATTTATACTTGTTTGCCTTATAATTTTTTGCGGTTTTTTAGCCGCACAGGATAAAATAAAAATCCCACAAAAATTCACAAAAACCAAAAACAAAAAGGTTAAATAGCTTATTTTTGCCTGCCACTCTCTTTCTTTATTTTTTCTTTTACCTACATTTCTTCTCGGTTTCTGTTACAACAAAGGCAGGCAGTAAAATCCCCAAAGCAATTTGGGGATTTTTTATTGTATAAAGAAAACCACACGCTAAGCGTGTGGTTCCAAAAAGACTTCTGCCGATGGGCAATCCCGCCGCAGCGGTGGGCTCCACTTGTCAGGGGAGCCGTCAACGAAGTTGACTGAGGGGTAGTTTGAGAGCTTCCTTTTCTCTCCCTCCGTCTTTTTGCCTTATGGCAAAAATCCACCTCCCTCATCAGATGGAGGCTGATTGCCGTATATACGGCAGTGGGGCATTTTTGCAAAAGGCAGATTATTCAGTGGACTTTCAG
>SVPF01000035.1 GCA_015066005.1 Oscillospiraceae bacterium | reverse complement strand
TTTTCTTTTGAAAATTCCTCGCCTATGGCGAGACATTTCAAAAAGAAAGTGATATTACTCCCTCTGGTCGTAGTGATATTTTATTCGCCCGTAAAACTGCCCTAAGGGCAATATAACTATGCGTAGCATAATATCACTGCGAAGCAATATCACTCGCCTTTGGCGAATAAAACTGCCCAAGTGTCCTTAAGAACACTTGGGCAAAGAGCGCCGCATTTTTAATGCCGATTAGCAGCAACCGTTACCGCAGCCGTTGTCACAGCCACAGCCGTTATTGCCCCAACCGCCGCAGCAGAAGAGGATGAGGATTAAGATGATAATCCAAGTACAACCGTTATTATTACACATATTGCAAACCTCCTTTTTGGTTTTCGTTACATACTATGTAAAAGCTAAAAAGTGTGTTACAAAAAAATATTTTTAAAAAATGTTTGACTTTTCCTGACTTTTGTGTATAATTAAAGTCAGGAAAGGTCAAATTTGTTTGAGGTGACATTATGCGAATAAGTGATTTAATTACAAAAGAAATTATAAGAATGCTTAACGAATCGGAAGGGCAAATTGCCGAAATTCAGCGAAACGAATTTGCAAGTCTTATGGGGTGCGCGCCAAGTCAAATCAACTATGTTTTATCATCACGTTTTACTCCCGAGCATGGCTATATTATTGAAAGTCAGCGCGGCGGTGGGGGATATATAAGAATAAAGCGTGTGGTTATGAATCACACCTCAGCAGTAATGCACCTTATAAACGCTATAGGCGACCGTATTGATGCGCTTTCAACCCGCGTGCTTTTGGAAAACTGCATTGAAAACGGCATTGTTTCAAGCGAGGTTGCCAAGGTTATGGCAGCGGCCGTTTCAAATACTGTAATGCAAAATATACCGCCGCAGCATAAGGATGCTATTCGTGCGGTAATACTAAAGCAAATGCTTATGACTCAGATATAGGAGGTAATTTTAATGCTTTGTGAAAAATGCGAAAAAAACCACGCTACCACCCATATTAAAACGGTAGTTAACGGTATTGTAAGGGAATATAATCTTTGTAGCACTTGTGCCGCGCAAAGCGGGTACGGCTCGAATTCTATTACGGGAATGCTGGCGTCAATGCTTGGCGATATATCGCCTCAAACGGTGAAAAGCCAAAAGCGTTGCTCGGTTTGCGGCGCAACCTTTTCGGATATTGCACACAGCGGCAAAATGGGCTGCGGTGAATGCTATAAAACCTTTAATGATGAAATTTTACCTTATCTTAAAAGGGTACACGGCGCAACAAGGCACGTTGGTAAAATACCTAATCGCGCCCCCCTTATTGTAAAACCAAAGGAAAAAACAGTTGAGGATTTACGGCAGGAGCTTGCGCGAATGGTTGCTGAAGAAAAGTATGAGCAGGCGGCAACCCTGCGTGACAAAATCAGGGAAATGGAGGGCAAATAAATGAGCAGATGGTATTTAGAACAGTCGGCACAAAATGATATTGCGGTAAGCTGTAGGATTCGCCTTGCCCGAAATATTGAAGGGCTTCCGTTTCCTAACCGAATGACAGCGGACGATAGGCGCGAGCTGAATTTCCGTGTTAAAGAGGCTGTTTTAAACAGCAGTACACCCTTTGCAAAAAGCCTTAAATATATAAATATGTGTGACATACCAGAAATTCAGCGCTATGCAATGGTTGAAAGGCATATTATAAGTCCCGAATTTGCCGCCAAAACCGAGGATGCGGCAATCATACTGTCAGATGATGAAAGCATAAGTATTATGATAGGTGAAGAGGACCATTTAAGAATACAGGTAATTTTAGCGGGTATGGAGCTTAAAAAAGCTTATGACATTGCTGAAAGTGTTGATATGCTTTTGTGTGATGCGCTTCATTTTGCCTTTGATGAAAATTTGGGCTATTTAACCGAATGTCCAACAAATTTGGGTACAGGGCTTCGCGCATCGGTTATGCTTCATTTGCCCGCACTTGAAAACAGCGGCGAAATAAATAGCTTAATTGAAAGCATTAGTAAAATTGGCTTTACCGTTCGCGGTATGTACGGTGAAGGCTCTAAATCATTAGCTTCACTTTACCAGGTTTCAAACCAAATAACTCTTGGTATAAGTGAAAATAATGCGCTTGAAAACCTTAAAATTATTGCTTCACAGCTAATTGAAAAGGAACACAGCGCAAGACAGGCGCTTGATAAAATTAAACTTGAGGATATTTGCTGGCGTGCGCTTGGCACACTGCAAAATGCAAGAATTTTATCCAGCGAGGAAATGGTAAATTTAATTTCCCGTGTTAAATTGGGAATTGGTATGGGCATAATTAGTAAAGAATGCTTACCAATTAAAATTTTAATAGAAGCACAGCCCTTTATGCTGATGCAGGCAAACGGCACTATGGATGCTGATGACCGCGATATTTATCGTGCCAATATGGTAAGGGAAGCGCTTCTTTAGAAACTGAGGCGATTTTTAAATGAAATATAATTTTAAAGGCTTTACCGCAAAGGCAAACGAAGCGCTTAATCAGGCAATAAATTCAGCCGAGGTGCTCGGGCATACCTATGTGGGAAGCGAACATTTGCTTTTAGGTCTTTTGCGTGTAGGCGGCGGTGTGGCATCGGCTGTGCTTGACCGTCACGGTGTTACTGCTGATGCGGTTGAGGAGCTTATAAGAAGTCAAATAGGCTGTGGCACCCGTACACGCTTATCACCCGACTTTTTTACACCCCGTGCAAAGCAGGTAATCGAAATTGCTCTTTCAAGCAAGGCTTCAAGCGGCAAACAGCTTGTCGGAAGCGAGCATTTGCTTTTGGGCATTTTAGGTGAAGGTGATAACTTTGCCATTCGCTTTTTGAATGATTTAGGTGTTGATGTTGCAAACCTTACACGTGAGCTTTTAGAGGCCGCGGGAATTGATTTAAACCTTAAAAATGAAAAACCCAATAAGCCGCCAAAGGACAGCAAAACGCCAACCCTTACAAAGTATGGACGTGATTTGACCGAGGATGCCAAAAACGGTAAAATTGACCCCGTTATAGGCAGATATGATGAGGTGCAGCGAGTAATTCAAATTTTGTGCCGCCGCACAAAAAATAACCCTTGTCTTGTGGGTGAGCCGGGCGTTGGTAAAACCGCAATAATTGAAGGTCTTGCACAGCAAATTGTTGAGGGTAATGTGCCTGAAATATTGCTTAATAAAAAAATATTTTCGCTTGATTTAACAGGTATGGTTGCGGGCACTAAATACCGTGGTGACTTTGAAGAAAGAATAAAGGCCGTGATTGATGAGGTTACCAAATCGGACGATGTGATTTTGTTTATAGATGAAATTCACACAATTATAGGTGCAGGGTCGGCCGAAGGGTCTACCGATGCGGCAAACATTTTAAAGCCGTCGCTGGCCCGTGGCGAATTTCAGCTTATTGGTGCTACAACACTTTCGGAATACCGTAAAAACATCGAAAAGGATTCTGCTCTTGAGCGCCGTTTTCAGCCGGTTACCGTTAATGAACCCACCCAAGAGGACAGCGTGCTGATTTTAAAGGGTATTCGTGACAAGTACGAAGCGCACCACAAGGTAACCATTACTGATGATGCTATTACGGCGGCTGTTAAGCTGTCGGCAAGGTATATAAGTGACCGCTTCTTGCCAGACAAGGCAATTGATTTAATTGACGAAGCGGCATCCCGTGTGAGATTAACGGCTTCAACAGTACCTGAAAAAATCAAAGAATTAGAACAAAAAATTACTGCAACCGAAGCCGATAAGGAGGAGGCAATTGCAGCTCAAAGCTTCGAGCTTGCCGCCGCCTTGCGTGATGATATTTCAAAGCTTAAAAACGAGCTTTCATCCGAAAAGGAAGCTTGGCACAAAGAAAGCATACAGTTAAACGGCAGTGTGACCGAAAAGGAAATTGCCGAAATTGTTTCAAGCTGGACAGGTGTTCCGGTTGCACAGCTTACCGAAGAAGAAAGCGCGCGCCTTTTAAAAATGGAGGATGAGCTCCATTCAAGAATTGTCGGTCAAGACGAGGCGGTTACCGCTGTTTCAAAAGCGATAAGGCGCGGTCGTGTCGGTCTTAAGGACCCTAAGCGCCCAATTGGGTCGTTTATATTCTTAGGTCCTACGGGTGTCGGCAAAACCGAGCTTTGTAAAGCACTTGCAAACGCAATGTTCGGCAGCGATGATATGATGATAAGGCTTGATATGTCGGAATATATGGAAAAGCATACGGTATCACGCCTTGTGGGTTCACCTCCGGGTTATGTAGGCTTCGATGAGGGCGGTCAGCTTACCGAAAAGGTTAGGCGCAGTCCATATTCGGTAATATTGTTTGACGAAATCGAAAAAGCTCACCCCGATGTTTTTAACATTCTTTTGCAAATTCTGGAGGATGGTATTCTTACAGATTCGCAGGGAAGAAGGGTAGACTTTAAAAACACCGTAATTATTATGACATCTAATATTGGTGCCCGCCTTATAACCGATAAGCGCGTAAGCTTTGGCTTTTCTCAGGGCGAGGATGACGGCAATAAGGATGTAAAGACGGCTGTAATGGGTGAGCTTAAAAACACCTTCCGTCCCGAATTTTTAAACCGTGTTGACGACATTGTGGTTTTCTCAAAGCTGACAAAACCGCAAATTGAAGAAATTGCTGAAAAAATGCTTAACAATTTAAGCGGTCGAACAAAGGCTATCGGAATTGAAATTTCTTTTGATAATTCGGTTAAATCGGCCTTGGCGGAAATCGGCTTTGATGCGGTGTACGGAGCAAGACCGCTTCGCCGCGAAATTCAAAATAAAATAGAGGATGCTTTAAGCGAAAAAATATTAGACGGCAGCATAAAAAACGGTGACAGCGTTTTGTGCAGTTATCTGAATAATGAATTCAATTTTAGCGTAAAATAGCTTATTTTTAGAAAGCAGGGAAGTAAAATTCCTTGCTTTTTTATTTTTTTCTTTCAAAATATCGATTTTTTTGAAAAATCACTAAAAAACACTTGATTTTTGTGTTTTAGGGCATTATAATATCATTGTAGTGGTGCAAAGTGGCGTTAAAAACCATAAAAGTGCATCAAAGTGGTGTAAAACGAGGTGAAAATCCGTGCTTTTTGGTGGCTATCAACATAATATCGATAAAAAGGGCAGGGTTTTCATTCCTGCAAAGCTTCGTGAAGAATTGGGCGAAGAATTTTATATTTGCCGCAGCATTTTCGGTAAGCGTTGCCTTTGCGTTTATTCACAAGCTGAATGGGACAAGCTTGTGCAGCAAATCAGCACCTTACCTAATACAAAATCAAATGATGTAAAGCGTTTCTTGTACGACGGTACCTTTACCGTTGGCTTTGACAGTCAGGGAAGAATTTTAATTCCTGCAAGTCTTCGTGAATATTCAATGCTGGGTGAAGAAGCACATATCATTGGTATGGCTTCCAACCTTGAAATTTGGAATACTGAACTTTGGGCTGCTGAAAACAGCAAATATACACCTGAAGCAATTGCTTCAATTGTTGAGGAGCTGAATTTCTAGTATGGAATTCAATCATATATCGGTTTTACTTAACGAAACCATTGAAGCGCTTTGCATTAAGCCTGACGGAATTTATATTGACGGTACAGCAGGTGGCGCGGGACATTCAAAGGAAATTGCAAAACGCTTAAACAACGGCTTGCTTTTAGCGCTCGACCAAGACCCTGATGCTGTAGCGGTTGCTACCGAAAGGCTTAAGGGACTACCTGCAAGGGTTATTCAAAGTAACTTTGCAAATATGAACAAGGCGGCTGAAAATGAGGGTATAAATAAGGTTGACGGCATTTTACTTGATTTGGGGGTTTCATCCTATCAGCTTGATACAGCCGAACGTGGCTTTTCTTATCACAAGGAATCCCGCCTTGATATGCGTATGAGTCAAAGCGGTTTATCTGCAGAGGATATTGTTAACGATTTTACCGTAGCCGAGCTTGCTGATATTTTTTGGCGCTTCGGTGAAGAAAAGTTTTCCCGCAAAATTGCTGATAAAATTGTAAGTGAAAGGCAAAAGGCAAGAATTACAACCACAACCCAGCTTGCCGAAATCATTGCATCAGCTTATCCTGCAGCGGCTCGCCGTGACGGTCACCCCGCAAGGAAGTGCTTTCAGGCAATAAGAATTGCCGTTAATGCCGAGCTTGACCGTTTAAATGAAGCGCTTGATATTGCTTTTGATATGCTTAATAAGGACGGCGTGCTTGCAATAATAACCTTCCATTCGTTAGAGGATAGAATGGTTAAGCTTCGCTTTAAGGAATATTGTACAGGTTGTACCTGTCCTCCTGACTGTCCTGTATGTGTGTGCGGTAAGACACCAAGGGGACACCTGCTTTATAAAAAACCAATTGAGCCCTCAAAAGAAGAGCTTGAAAATAACCCAAGAAGCCGTAGTGCAAAGCTTAGGGTAATTGTTAAAAACTAATTGAAAGGAGAAAGGTTATGAATAACATTAAGTATTATAACGACAGCTTGGCTTACGATTTTGAAATGTTTATGCCTAAAACTAATGCAAAGCCCGAGCCCAAGGATAATATTGTTGTAATGCCCAAGGTGGCTAAAAAAGCAAAAGCAAAGCGCCATGCGGCTGCCCGTCGTCTTTCTCCTGCAGTATCGGTTGTTATGATAGCTGTTATAGCACTTTCGGCTATTTGCTGTAATTTGGCCATTCGCCTTAAAATTAACGAGGTTAAGTCGGAAATTAACGATGTTAAGGCCGCTATTGCCGAGCTTGACAGCGAAAAAACAGTTTTAGAGGTTGAACTTCAAAGAAGAATTTCTTATCAAAATCTTGAGCTTGAGGCTGTACAGCTTGGTATGAAAAAGCCTGATAAGGACGATGTGGTTTACATTAGGGTTAACGACACTAATGTTGCAAAAACTGCCGATGGCACATTACTGAAGGGCGAGTAATAAATTTTTTAAAATTTAATATACTGAATAAAGGGTACGAGAGCTGAAAATGTCGGCTCTCGTATTCGGGCATATAAATAAGGAAAAGAGGGAAGCGCAAAAATGACTGTAAAACCGGGTAAAATTATGATAAACAGAATAATTGCTATAATGCTTATCGTTATTGTGGCGCTTTCAGGTGTATCGGGCGCAAGTCTGATTAACATTATGATAATCAAGGGTGAGGAATATCAAACCAAGGCATCCGAGCAACAGCTTTATGATAGTCTTGTAACCGCTCCCCGTGGCGATATTTACGACCGTAATATGCAGGTTTTGGCAACAAGCTCAACCGCGTGGACGGTTTATATTACCCCGAATGCAATTAAGAAAATTAAGAAAGCCGATGAACGCGATAAGGTTCGCGAAACAATTGCGAAGGGGCTTTCGGAAATTTTGGCGGTTGAGTATGACACCGTTTATGCCAACACCGACAAGAATTCGTATTATGTAATTGTTAAAAAGAAAATTGAAAAATCAAAGGCTGACGAGGTGCGACAGTTTATTGCCGATAATAAGCTTACAAAGTACATCGGTCTTGATGAAACCACTAAGCGTTATTACCCAAATGACAGCTTAGCTTCGGTAGTGCTTGGCTTTGTAGGCTCTGATGAACAGGGACTTTCGGGTCTTGAAAGCTATTACGATAACGAGCTTACGGGTATTGCAGGTCGTGTAGTTGCGGCTAAAAATGCTCTCGGTACCGATATGCCCTTTACCTATGAAAAGGTTGAAGAGGCCGTAAAGGGCAATTCACTTGTTTT
Organism: Oscillospiraceae bacterium; assembly: GCA_015066005.1. Taxonomy (GTDB): domain Bacteria; phylum Bacillota; class Clostridia; order Oscillospirales; family Acutalibacteraceae; genus UBA737. The sequence continues at coordinate 12,267 of SVPF01000035.1, read as the reverse complement.
AACGCTTGATTCTTACATTCAGTACACGGCCGAAAAGTATTTGCAAACCGCAATTGAGCAAAACAAGGTTGCCGAACGCGGCGCCGCAGTTGTTATGAATGTAAATACGGGTGCTATTCTTGCTATGGCCGTTAAGGGTGACTTTAACCCTAATGAGCCCTTCGTTTTATCAAGTGTTGACCAAGCCAAAGTCGATGCTGAAACCGATGAAACTAAAAAGTCTACCTTAAAAAATGAGCTTTTAAACCGTCAATGGCGTAATAAGGTAATTTCCGACTCTTACGAGCCGGGCTCGGTTTTCAAGGTTGTTACAGCGGCTATTGCCATTGAAGAAAACCTTGTAAGTAAAAATAACACCTTTTACTGTAACGGTCATACCAGCGTTGCCGGTCAGCGCTATGGCTGTTGGAGAAGCTGGGGACACGGTACACAAACTTTACAGCAGGCAATTGCAAATTCCTGTAACCCTGCATTTATTACCATTGGTCAGCTTGTGGGTGTTAACACCTTTTCAAAATATTTTAAGGCCTTCGGTTTTGCTGAAAAAACAGGTATAGATTTACCGGGTGAATCACGTTCAACCTATCATAAGCAAGAAAATATGGGCGTTGTAGAGCTTGCATCCTCGTCCTTTGGTCAAACCTTTAATGTAACCCCCATTCAAATGATGGCTGCTGTTTCAGCCGCTGTTAACGGAGGCTATCTTGTTCAGCCGCATTTGGTTTCAAAAACTGTTGACCAAAATAATAAAATAGTAAGCACCACCACAACAACCTATAAGCGACAGGTAATTTCTAAAACAACATCACAAACAATGCGCGAGCTTATGGGCTTTGTGGCTCTTAACGGCGCTAAGAATTCACTTGTGCCGGGATATAAAATCGGTGCAAAAACAGGTACATCACAAAAGGTTTCAAAGATTCAGGCTACAGGTGACACATATCTCTATATAAGCTCGTGTATGACGGTTGCACCTATAGATAACCCTGAAATTGCCGTTTTGGTAATGCTTGACGAGCCCAAGGGCTCAAATTACTACGGCGGTGTTATTTCGGCGCCTGTAAACGCTAAAATTATGGCGGATGTTTTGCCGTATCTTGGTTACGAGCCCAGCTACACCGATGAAGAAATTAAAAAGCTTGCTATAGATGTGCCCGATGCGGTTGGCCTTACTGTAGATGAGGCCAAAGCAAAGGTTACAGGCGCTAAGCTTGAATACAAGATAGTTGGTAGTGGTGATAAGGTTATCAGACAGCTTCCTGAGGTTGGTAACAAGGTATCAACAGGCGGTGTTGTAATTCTTTACACCGAAAAAACCGAAAGCGCAAAGGTAACTGTACCAAACTTCACGGGTTATACCGCAACCGAGGTTAACACAACTGCTGCAAAGCTTGGTCTTAATATTGAGTTCTCGGGCAATATTGCCATTGCGGGACTTAAGGCCTATAGCCAAAGCGTTGCACAGGGAACACAGGTTGATGTTGGTACGATTGTTACTGTTTATTTCCGCGATGAAACCGCGGTCGATTAAATTAGGAGGCAACAATGAAGCTAGGCACTATAATTGCCTGCAATAAGCATTTGGGGCAGTTAGAGGTTATGGGTATTACCGATAATTCGGCTAATGTTAAGGATGGCTTTGTCTTTGTAGATATCCATAATAATCCGCAATACAGGGCGGATGCCGTAAAAAACGGTGCAATTGCACTGGTTGTTGAAAATAAAGCAAATTTTAAAAACGAAATAATTGTTGAAAATGCTGTTTTAGCCTTTTCGCAAATGTCGGCAAGGTGGTTTAATAATCCTGCAAGGGATTTAAAGCTTGTCGGTGTTACGGGTACAAACGGAAAAACAACAATTACCTATATGCTAAAGGAAATGCTTGAAAAAGCAGGCAAAAGGGTTGGGGTTATCGGCACTATTCAAAATGTTATTTGCGGTGAAGTAATTCCGGCAATTAACACAACCCCAAATGCTTTTGAGCTTAATCGGCTTTTTGCCTTAATGCGTGATAAGGGCTGTGAATATGTAATAATGGAGGTGTCCTCCCACGCGCTTTCAATGGGAAGGGTAGAGGGCTTGCATTTTAACACTGCTGTTTTTACAAATTTAACGCAGGACCATTTGGATTATCATAACGATATGGAAAGCTATTATCTTGCAAAGAAAAAGCTTTTTAATATGTGCGATAATGCCGTGATAAACGTTGACAACGAATATGGTAAGCGCTTAATTGATGAGATTGACTGCAAAAAGGCATCTGTTTCGCTGACAAATGATGCAATGTATATTGCAAAATCCTTGAATTTACAATCACGTTATGTTGAATATAAGCTTTTAACCGATGTTATTGATCATATAAAAGTTAATGTACCGGGAACTTTTTCGGTTTATAATTCATTATGCGCATTAGCTACAAGCGACTTTTTACAAATCGACCGCAAAACCGCAATTGAGGCTTTAAAAAGCTTTAGCGGTGTTAAGGGCAGAGCAGAGGTTGTTGATAATACAGGTGAATTTACCGTTATTATTGACTATGCTCATACCCCCGACGGTTTGAAAAATATTCTAAAAACCTTTAAAGACTGCCCCAAAAACCGCTTAATTGTGCTTTTTGGCTGTGGCGGTGACCGCGATAAAACTAAAAGAGCAGTTATGGGCGAAATTGCTTCGATTTATGCCGATTATGTAATTGTTACAAGTGATAACCCGCGCACCGAAGACCCAAATGCTATAATTTCGGATATATTAAAGGGTATTTCTACCGGAAAACCGTATAAGGTTTTAGAAAATAGAGCTGATGCTATAAAATTTGCTCTTTCAATTGCGCAAAAAGATGATATAATAGTACTTGCAGGCAAAGGACATGAAACCTATCAAATTATAGGTAAGGAAAAAATACATTTTGATGAACGCGAGGTTATAATCCGGGCGTTATCTTAAAAAGAGGTTTTTAAAATGTTGGATTTTACTTCACTAATTGTTGCGGCAGTAGCTTTCGCTGTAACGGCACTTTCGGGCTTTATTGTAATTCCTTTTTTAAGAAAGCTTAAATTTGGGCAAACTATTTTAGAAATCGGCCCCAATTGGCACAAGGATAAGCAGGGCACACCCACAATGGGCGGTGTAATGTTTATCGGCGGTGTAATAATTTCTTTAATTATCGGTTTTGTTTTTGCGGTAATATTTAAAAAACCGTTTTATTTCGATTTTAAGGATAATTTCCGCCTTGTTGCACTTATTGCCGGTGTGGTTATGGCGCTTTGTATGGCGGCTATTGGCTTTTTTGATGACTATATTAAGGTTGTTAAAAAGCGCAATTTGGGTCTTACTGCGCGTCAAAAAACCTTTATGCAGCTTTTAGTGTCGGCAGCATATCTTGGGGCACTCGCTCTTGCAGGTATGAAAACAACCTACATCCCCTTTTTAGGTGATGTTAATATAGTAAGCGGGTTTGGTCTTTTGTTTTGGCCAATTGCTTTAATGTTTATCTACGGATTTACAAATGCGGTAAATTTAACCGACGGTATTGACGGTTTGGCTTCAAGTGTAACACTTGTGGTTTCATGTGGCTTTATGATGGCCGCAGGCTTCTTAAATATTCCTTCAATAAATGTTTTGACCGCTGCCTTGGCAGGTGCGCTGGTTGGCTTTATTTGTTGGAATTCGCATCCCGCGAAGGTGTTTATGGGTGATACAGGCTCAATGTTCCTTGGCGGTATGGTCGTTGCATTTTCGTTTGGTATTGGCCGCCCTGTTTTACTAATTTTAGCCGGTGTTGTTTACTTGGTTGAAGCCTTGTCGGACATTATTCAGGTTGTATATTATAAAAAGACAAAAAAACGCATCTTCAAAATGGCACCTATTCATCACCATTTTGAAAAATGCGGCTGGTCAGAGGATAAAATTGTTTTGGTTTTCTCAACAGTTGCACTAATCGGCTGTGTTTTGGCACTGCTGCCCATCATTTTTTCATTATAATTAAAATTTACACGAGGTGATATTCAATGCAAAGGTCAAGAAAAAAGCAGTCTTTTTTCAATACTGACGGTAAAATGGATATCACCTTTTTATCTTTAGTGCTTATTCTTTTAACCATTGGCCTTGTAATGCTGTTTTCAGCAAGCTATGCCTTTTCTTATGAAAACTATGGTAACAGCTACCGTTTTATCGCCCGTCAGGCAGTTTTCGCCGTTGCGGGTGTAGCTTTTATGCTGTTTGTTTCAACTGTTAATTATCACATTTACCGTAAATTCGCTTGGATTTTTTACGCTTTAATTATGGGCGTTTTGGGCTTTTTGCTGGCTGTACCGCCAATGCTTGAGGGTATGGACGTTAAGCGTTGGCTTGTTCTTGGCCCAATTAACTTTCAACCGTCCGAGCTTGCTAAATTTGCGGTAATTTTGCTGTTATCTTCATTAATTGCGGCAAATTATAAGCTGATGGAAAAATTTGGCTTCGTGGCCTTTTTAATCGGTTTAATTGCCCTTCCGTGTGTGCTAATTGTTTTAGAGCCTCACCTTTCGGCAACCGTTTTAGTGTTCTGTCTGGGTATTGTTTTGCTTATTTGCGGCGGCCTTGCAAAGCGCTATATTATCGGTGGCATCGGAATCGGCGTTGTTGGTGTGGCGGCGTTGATAGTTACGGGCGCTGTCGGCTATGCGTCTGACCGTATTCAGTATTGGCTTAACCCTTGGCTTGACCCATCGGGTAAGGGCTTTCAAACGATTCAGTCACTTTTGGCAATAGGCTCAGGCGGAATTTGGGGCAGGGGAATAGGACAGTCACGTCAAAAGCATCTTTGGGTGCCCGAACCCCACAACGATTTTATTTTTTCAATTGTGTGTGAAGAGCTTGGCCTTATCGGCGCAATGGTAATTATTATTCTGTTTTGCTTGCTTATTTGGCGCGGCTTTACAATTGCTATGAAGGCTTCGGATAAATTCGGCTCGCTAATGGCAATTGGTCTTACCTTCCAGGTTGGTCTTCAGGCGCTTTTAAATATTTGGGTTGTTACAAACACAATTCCAAATACCGGTATAAGTCTTCCATTCTTTAGCTATGGCGGTACATCATTGCTTATCTTACTTGCTGAAATGGGTATTGTGCTGTCAATTTCGCGAAGCACTAATCTTGAAAAAACTTAAAGGGGAATTATTATGAAGGTTTTATTTGCAGGTGGCGGCACGGCGGGTCATATTAACCCTGCTTTAGCAGTTGCTGATTATATTAAATCCCAGCATCCCGATGCTGAAATTCATTACATCGGTACACCCGATAAGCTTGAGGCAAAGCTTGTACCTGAAAAGGGCTATGCCTTTTATCCAATAAGGGTTGCAGGCTTTTCCCGAAGATTATCGGTTAAGGGAATTGCACACAACATAAATGCGGCTAAGTTGGCTGTAACCTCTTCAATGAAGGCCAAAAGGCTTTTAAAGGAAATTAAGCCCGATTTGGTTGTAGGTACGGGTGGTTATGTAAGCGGTCCCGTTCTTCGTGCGGCACAGCAGTTAAAAATTAAAACCGCCATTCATGAGCAAAACGCTTTTCCCGGTGTTACTACAAAAATGCTGGCCCCTAAGGCTGACCGCGTAATGCTGGCTATGCCTGAAGCTGAAAAGTATTTAAATCTTAATAAAAAGCCCATTGTAACAGGTAACCCTATAAGGCGCGAGCTTCTTTCAATGGATAAGGCGACCGCCCGTAAAATTTTAAAGCTGGACAACCGCCCCTTAATTTTATCCTTTGGAGGTTCACTTGGCGCTAAGCATCTCAACGAAGCAATATCTGAGCTTATAAAGTGGCACAACCCCACAAAAAAATATTATCATATCCACGCGACAGGTAAAACAGGCTATAACGATATGCTTAAAAGTCTTGAAGGTGTTGAACTTCACAGCGGTATTGAAATTCGCGAATACATAACCGATATGGATGTTTGTATGGCGGCTGCTGATTTGGTAATAAGCAGGGCAGGTGCAATTACCTTAGGTGAATTAGGTGCTTGCGGTAAGGCTGCTGTGCTTGTTCCGTCACCCTTTGTTGCTGAAAATCATCAATATCATAATGGTATGACCTTGAAAAACGCGGGTGCGGCCGAGCTTATTGAGGAAAAGGATTTAACCAAGGAAAAGCTTATTGAAACGGTTAAAGACCTTATTGAAAATAAGGAAAAAATATCTTCAATGGAAAAGGCGGCAAAAGAAAACGCAATTGTTGATGCAAATGAACGAATTTATGCTGTTTTAATGGATTTATATTCTAATTCGTGACCGTTTTTGCATTTTTGCATAGTATAAGTTGTAAAACAATTTATACTTGCGGGGTGCATCTTTTTGGCGGAAATAATTGTAAACGGGGGCAAACGGCTAACGGGTGAAATTTCGGTGCAGGGTGCCAAAAACAGCGTACTTCCTGTTTTGGCGGGTGCCGTGCTGTGTGACGGAGAATGTGTTATACATAACTGTCCCAATTTGTCCGACGTTCAGTCATCAATTAAAATTTTGAAAAATTTTGGCGCAGAGGTTAGTTATGCGGAAAATACCGTAACTGTTGACTGTCGCACTATAAATAATTTCGAAATTCCCGAAAGCCTTATGCGCGAAATGCGTTCTTCAGTTGTTTTTCTGGGTGGTATTTTGGGTCGTACAAAACGTGCAATTGTTTCAAGTCCGGGTGGGTGCGAGCTAGGTCCACGGCCAATCGATTTACATCTTTCAGCCCTTAAAAAACTAGGGGTTGAAATTTATGAAGAGCACGGCTTTTTAAACTGTAATGCCGAAAATGGATTATACGGTACTGAAATTCATTTAGCCTTTCCAAGTGTTGGCGCTACCGAAAACGTTATTTTAACCGCTGCAACCGCAAAGGGTATTACGGTGATACATAACGCCGCGCGTGAGCCTGAAATCAGCGATTTGGCTGATTTTTTAAACAGCGCAGGGGCCCGAATTTACGGCAGTGGGTCGGATACGATTTATATTCACGGTGTTGATAGGCTTCACGGTACAACGCATACAATAATTCCTGACAGAATTGTAGCCGCAACCTATATGTCAGCGGCGGCAATTACGGGCGGGAAAATTAAGCTTTCGCACATTATGCCTTCAAATATGGTGGCAATTTTACACACCTTTCGTGAAAGCGGGTGTGACATTTCGGTTAAGGGTAAGGCGCTTACAATTACAGCACCTGAAAAACTTTCACGTGTGCCAACTATCAGAAGCTTGGTTTATCCCGGTTTTCCGACCGATGCGGGTCCGCTTTTAATTGCAATGCTGTCAGTAGCAAAGGGCACAACGGTATTTGTTGAAAACATTTTTGAAAACCGTTTTAGATATATTAACGAGCTTAACCGCCTTGGCGCCAATATTAAAACCGAGGGCAAGGTTGCTGTAATTGAAGGCGTAAATTCGCTTTCGGGAGCAAGGTGCATTTGTCCTGATCTTCGCGGCGGCGCAGCGCTTGTTGTAGCGGCGCTTTCGGCAAGCGGTGAAAGTATAATTGAAAATATTTCGCATATTAACCGGGGTTATGATGATATTACGGGTGTTATGGCGGCAGTAGGCGCCGATATTAAAATTAAGGAATGATTTTTTGAAAAACGAACCGATTCGTGATGAGTTTTTACAAAAGCGTAGAGCACGGCAAAGAAAGGCGCGTAAAAAACGCCTTATTATAAGCTTTATTGCTTTGATTATTGCTTTAGCTGTGACAGCGGTGGCACTTTGCCTTACCGTGTTTTTTCCGATAACAAAAATAAATGTAACGGGCAGTAAAATTTATACAAGCCAAGAAATTATTTTGAACAGCGGTATAAAGGTTGGGGATAATATTTTCACCTTTAATAAAGACCGCGCGGTTGATTTGCTTAAAGCAAAGCTACCGTTTATTGAAAAGGTTGAATTTTCACGCGATTTGCCGGATACACTTAACATTAAGATTAGTGATGCAAAGGCATATTATTGCGTTTTGCAGGATGGCGAATATTACAATATAAGTAAGGCCGGTTGGGTGCTTGAAAAGACGGCCGAAAAGCAAAGCGATATTTTTGAAATTAAGCTTTCGGGTGTTAAGTGCGCAGTCGGCAGTAAGATTATTTTCGAGGATGAAGAATCCGAAAAAATGCTTAATAATGTTGTTTCACTGTTAAATGAAAATGACCTGAAAATAAATTATGTTGACATTACTAATAAAATAACAATTAAGGTCGGTGTAGAAGACCGTTTTGATGTAAATTTTGGCACCGAAAATTATTTGGAAAATAAAGTTAAACACTTAAAATCAATGACTGAAGAATTAAATCCCGAGATAACGGGTAGCATAAATTTAAGTATATGGAATGACCAAAATCCTGAAGGAACTTTTGTGAAATATAACACAAAATAAAAAAATAACAAAATTGTAATAAAAAGTGTTGAAATTTGCAAACGGTTATGTTATTATTTAAATATATTATGCAAATAGTCTATTTATGCTTATTTTACATACACGGAGGAATTAAAAAATGTTTGAATTCGTAGAAGATCAAAACGTAGTACAGATTAAAGTTGTCGGCGTTGGTGGCGGCGGCGGAAACGCTGTTAACCGCATGGTTGATGCCGGCGTTAAGGGTGTTGAATTCGTTGCAATCAACACCGATAAAGCAGCTCTTTTCAAATCAAAGGCTGATGTTAAGCTTCAAATCGGCGACAAGACCACTTCTGGTATGGGCGCAGGCGGTAACCCCAATAACGGCCACGCTGCTGCTGAAGAATCACGCGATGAAATCGCAGCCGCTATTCGTGAAGCTGATATGATTTTCATTACCGCAGGTATGGGCGGCGGCACAGGTACAGGTGCAGCTCCCGTTGTTGCTTCCATTGCTAAGGAGCTCGGCATTCTTACTGTTGGTATCGTTACCAAGCCCTTCGCATTTGAAGGCAAAAAGCGTATGACTCAGGCTGAATCTGGCATTGCAGCTTTACGCGAATATGTTGACAGCCTTATTGTTATCCCCAACGAACGTCTTAAGTTTGTTTCTGCTGAAAAGATTACCTTCAAGAACGCATTTGATATTGCTGATGATGTTCTTCGTCAGGGTGTTCAAAGCATTTCCGAGCTTATCAACGTTACAGCTCTCGTTAACCTTGACTTTGCTGACGTTAAGTCAATTATGGCTGATGCAGGCTATGCACATATGGGTGTTGGCGTTGCTACCGGTCGTGACAAGGCTGAACAGGCTGCTCGCGCTGCTATTTCAAGTCCCCTTATCGAAACCTCTATGGAAAATGCTCGTGGTGTTATCATCAGCATTACCGGTTCTGTTGATATTGGCCTTGAAGAAGTTGAACTTGCTTCTACCATTATTTCTGAAATGGCTCATCCCGATGCAACAATTATTTGGGGTGCTCAGCTTGATGAAACCATTGAGGACACTATCCGCGTAACTGTTGTTGCAACAGGTCTTGGCGATGAAAAGAAGGAAGACAAGGGCGACCTTTTAGCATCCTTTATGAGCAACACTAAGGATGACGATGAAACTTATGACGATGTTATGAGCTTCTTCCAGAATAACTAATATAAGTTTAAATATTTTAAACCTATGATTAAGAGTAAGTAGCTTTTCTTCGGGCTTTTAGAGAACGGCTGAGGGTGGAAATGCCGTAGCTTCGGGTTAAGTGAATGGACTTATGAGGGCGACCGAAAGCACCTTAGGTGTTAGTAGCAGTCGACGGGATTTGCGCCCGTTACCAAGGCAGGTTGCATTTTTGTGCAATTGTGAGAGGTCGAATTATATTTCGGCAACTCGGGTGGTACCGCAGGATTTTTAAATTAAAAAGTCTTGTCCCGAATGGGACAAGGCTTTTTGTTTGTTTTTTGAAAGGGTACTAATTATGTTTATACTTACAAAACGATGGCGTAATTACTAATACGTAAATAAAATAATTTTAAAGAGGTTTTAGTAATGAATTTTAACAATGTAAATTTTGATACTTATTTTAAAGATTATCCCGATGAAAAGGGTTATTTCGGCCGTTACGGTGGTTGCTATATCGAGCCTAAATTACAAGCCGCTATGGAAGAAATTACACAGGCATATTTTTCAATTTGTCAGTCACGCAAGTTTATAAACGAGCTTCGCAGGGTTAGAAAAGAATTTCAAGGCAGACCTACTCCCGTTACTCATCTTGAAAGGCTCAGCAACTCTTTGGGTAATGTTCAGCTTTACGCAAAGCGTGAAGATTTGAACCACACCGGCGCTCACAAATTGAATCACTGTATGGGTGAAGCATTGCTTGCAAAATATATGGGCAAAAAGAAAATTATTGCCGAAACGGGTGCAGGTCAGCACGGTGTTGCTTTGGCTACCGCTGCTGCTTATTTTGGCCTTGAATGTGATATTTATATGGGCTCGGTTGATATTAAAAAGCAAGCCCCCAACGTTGCAAGAATGAAGATTTTAGGTGCTAATGTTGTTGAGGTTACTCACGGTCTTCAAACTCTTAAAGAGGCCGTAGACGCCGCTTTTGATGCTTACAGCAAGGAGTATAAGGACTGTATTTACTGCATAGGCTCGGTTTTGGGCCCGCATCCTTTTCCGATGATGGTGCGCGACTTCCAACAGGTTGTTGGTATTGAAGCGCGTGAACAGTTTTTGGATATGACAGGCCATTTGCCTGACATTATTACCGCTTGTGTTGGCGGTGGCTCTAATGCGGCAGGCTTCTTCTCGGGTTTTTTAAATGACCCTGTTGAAATTTACGGTGTTGAGCCGCTTGGTAAGGGTACAAAGCTTGGCGACCACGCTGCAAGTTTGCAGTACGGCGAAGAGGGTATTATGCACGGCTTTAACAGCATTATGCTTAAGGATGAAAATGGCGAGCCCGCTCCTGTATATTCGGTTGCATCAGGTCTTGACTATCCGTCATCGGGTCCTGAACACGCATTTTTACGTGACCTTGGCCGCGTTAAGTACGACGTTGTAGATGATGAGGAAGCGGTTGATGCATTCTTTAAGCTTTCACGTTTAGAAGGTATTATCCCCGCAATTGAAAGCTCACACGCCGTTGCACACGCTATCCGCTTGGCAAAGGAAATGAAGCACGGTTCAATTTTAATTAACCTTTCAGGCCGAGGAGACAAGGATATGGACTATATCCTTGAAAATTATGGTATAAGATAAAATCAACGCCATTCTCGATTTGAGAATGGCGTTTAATTACGCAAAAAGAAAAATATTGAAATAAATAATATAAATGCAAAAATTATTATTTGAATATACAAAATTATTTTTATTGGCTTTGCTGTAGAAATTATCACACAAGGGATAGATAACACTAAACCCGGTATTGTTAAAATTAATAAATATATAGCATATAACATACTTATTAGAAAAACGTCAACAACCGTTAAATCGGCTGTATCATATGTAAACATACTGATAAGCGTAATAATTGTAAGTATAAATGCAATAGAGGATAATGAAAATAAAATGTAAGAAATTACTTTTTTCAAATAATCACCGCCTTAGGTGTATTATATATTTAATAGTAAAAAGTTAGGTTTTTAATTGCTATCGTCGTTTTGCTTACTTTTCATTAATTTTATTTTTTTAACTATAACAATACAATATAAAATGATCGAAACTATAACCAAAGGTATTGTAGTTACATGCACTGCAGAGGGGATTCCTACTAAGATATCCAAAAGATTTATAATACAAGTAATAAAAAAACATATTGATGCAATCAACTGTAATATATTAACTTTTTTCATATCATCACTCCTCAAGTGTATTATAGCATAAAAGCGGCGAAAAATCAACGGCTTGCCGTTGTATATCATCAAAACAAAGTTTTGTATATCATTAAGCCGACAGATTTTTATGCACACCTATGGTGTGATGAGATACAAAGGCGACTCGGCGCCTTTGATGATATACACGCTAAAGCGTGATGATATGCCAAGCCTGTCGGCTTGGATAAAAAAACACTCGTTCAAGAGAACGAGTGTTTTTTGGAGCTGCTAACCAGAGTCGAACTGGTGACCTCATCCTTACCAAGGATGCGCTCTACCTCCTGAGCCATAGCAGCATTTATTTGCGACTTTGTTATTATACATAATATTGTCGATAAAGTCAAGTAAAAATTTCAAAAAAATTATTTCAAACCAGAATTTCCTAAAGCCTTGATTTGACGGGCTTTTTCAAGGTTTTTCTTAGGTTTGGACATAGAATTTCCCTTAAAATTTCCCTTACGAGAAATTTTAAGGGAAAGTTTTTTGCTT
>SVPF01000034.1 GCA_015066005.1 Oscillospiraceae bacterium | reverse complement strand
TAAAATATCACTACGACCAGAGGGAGTAATATCACTTTCTTTTTGAAATGTCTCGCCATAGGCGAGGAATTTTCAAAAGAAAATATCACTCTTTGCATAGCAAAGAATATCACTTATCTTTCTTGTTCGTTGTTAAAAGGGTTTGGGTATCACCCAAAAAGCAGCATTTGTGCTTACAAATGTGATGCTGGCTCTATATAATAAGCATATAAAAAACCTCGATGAATTTCATCGAGGTTTTAATCATCCTTATGACAAGTACCCTTTCGAGCGTCGCATTTTTAATTTTCTTTAAATTTTAAAAAGCAAATCGCCATAGCTGGGGTAAGGCCAATAGCTTGACGGAACAAAGCTTTCGGCGCAGTCAGCATATTTGCGAATATCAGCCATAAGCCTTAAAATTATGTTGTGATATTCCTTCGACTTTTCTAAAATATCCTTTTCTCTTTCGGCCGAAGCCACCGCCATTTTAAGCGATGAAACTAAACCGAAAAGCTCCTTATTGCAGGCTGTAAGACGGCTTAAAAGCTCGTATTCAACGCTACTGTCAGCACGGATGGAATTTTTATTGTTTATAGCCTCACACAAAAGGTTAGAATAAGCCGAAATTGCAGGAATTACATCACGGTTAACCATTTCCAAAAGGGTTAACGCTTCAATATGTAAAACCTTGGTGTAATTTTCCAAAATAATATCAACACGGGAATTGATTTCGGCGCGGTTAAATACACCGTGTTTTTCAAACAAGGAGATGTTATCCTCACTCTTAAGCAAGGGCAAAGCATCAACCGTGCTGCGCAAATTCAAAAGCCCGCGCTTTTCGGCTTCCTTTTCCCATTCAGCCGAATAACCGTCACCGTTAAAAATAATGCGCTTATGGTTGTCCATAACATTTTTAACGATAGCGCAAACCTCGGTATTTACATCCTCAGCATTTTCAAGACGGGCAGCATATTCGGCAAAAACATCGGCAACCATGGTGTTAATCATCACATTGGTGTCGGATATTGATGAAGCCGAGCCAAGCATTCTGAATTCAAACTTATTACCGGTAAAAGCAAAGGGAGATGTACGGTTGCGGTCAGCATTATCCTTTTTAAATTCGGGAATAATTTCAGCCGCAATTTTCATTTTTACCCTTTTAGCATTGTCGTGGTGACAACCGTTTGCAACCGATTCAAGCATTTCGGTAAGCTCTTCCCCAAGGAATATAGAAATAATTGCAGGGGGTGCTTCGTGGCCGCCAAGACGGTGGTCATTACCTGCAGTTGCAACTGCAATTCTAAGTAAATCCTGATGCTTGTCCACCGCTTCAATAACAGCCGCCATTGTAATTAAAAACAGCTTATTTTCGCTTGGGTTTTTACCTGCCTTTAAAAAGTTAATACCTGTGTCGGTAGAAATAGACCAGTTGTTATGCTTGCCGCTTCCGTTAACGCCGTCATAGGGCTTTTCGTGTAAAAGGCACACAAGACCGTGGCGAAGTGCGGTTTTCTTCATAAATTCCATTGTAAGCTGATTATGGTCAGCCGCAATGTTTGTGGTTGTAAAAATAGGTGCTAATTCGTGCTGTGAGGGCGCGGCCTCGTTATGCTCGGTTTTTGCAAGCACGCCCAATTTCCAAAGCTCGCGGTCAAGCTCACGCATAAATGCAGCAACTCGGGGCTTTAGAACGCCAAAATAATGGTCGTCCATTTCTTGTCCCTTAGGCGGCATTGAACCCAAAAGGGTGCGACCGCAATAAATAAGGTCGGGGCGCTTATCATAAAGCTCCTTATCAACCAAAAAATATTCCTGTTCGGGACCAACGGTTGTGGTTGTACGCTTAACATCATCGTACCCTAAAGCCTTAACAACACGAAGGGCTTGCTTGTTTATAGCCTCCATACTGCGAAGCAAGGGGGTCTTTTGGTCAAGCGCTTCGCCCGAATATGAACAAAACGCAGTAGGTATACAAAGGGTTTCATCCTTAATAAAGGCGTAAGAGCTGGGGTCCCACGCGGTATAACCGCGGGCTTCAAAGGTAGCGCGAAGGCCGCCTGATGGGAAGGACGAAGCATCTGGCTCGCCCTTAATAAGCTCCTTACCCGAAAATTCCATAATAATATGACCGTCTTCAGTTGGGGAAATGAAGCCGTCATGCTTTTCGGCAGTAATGCCGGTCAGGGGTTGAAACCAATGAGTGTAATGGGTTGCACCCTTTTCGATTGCCCATTCCTTCATAGCAAACGCAACAGTATCGGCAATACTGCTGTCAAGTGACTTACCCTCTTTAATTGTGCTTTTAAGAATTTCGTATGTATCGGCAGGCAAACGTTCCTTCATAACAGCGTCATTAAAAACATTTGTGCCAAAAAATTCATAAACTTTTTCCAAGGCTACTCCCCCAAAATAGATATATATTTTAATATACTTTAAAAACCTCGATTTGTCAATGACTTAAAAATTTAATATTCTTCGAAATATCATCCATAAACTCGGCCCAAAAGTAGCAGTCGGGTATTTTCAGATTGGTTTCGCTTTTGGTTACAATGCTGTTCAAAAAATCAACACCTATTCCCTCTCCATTAATTTTTCGAAAAATTGCATCAATTACCTTTATGCGAAGCTCGGTTGATGTATCGTTTATGATCAGCTCCACAACCTGATTTCCCGTATAGCGCAGGGTTTCAGCGTTTAGGGTTAAATTTATGCCGTCAAAATAATCGCACATATAGGCAATAAGGCTGTAATTGGCGTTAACGGTATAATCGGTCGTGTAGCCCATATCATCAACACTTTCGGGGTTTAAAATCACCGTAACGGTTGATAAATCAAAATCCAAATAAGTATAAACACTGCCTTTACTAAACTTAAACAAAACGCCCTTACTGTCAGGTGTTTGGGTATAATAAGGCACCGATTCAACCTCGTTTTCAACCCTAATATCGTGACTTTTAATATAATAATAGCCAAGCCCGATAAAAAGCACAAGGCACCAGCCGCTTATAACAAAGGTTTTTAAAAATGTTTTAAAGCCCGACACAAAAATCACCAATATGATTATGCCCCATAAAGTTAAAAATAAGCACCCGTTTTTATCGGGTGCTTAAAATTATTCTGTAATTTCCAAGGGCTTATTTTCCATAATGGCAATAAATTCTTTACCGTCAATTTTTTCCTTATCAAAAAGAACCTTGGCGGTTTCGTGAAGCATTGGCATATGCGCTTCAAGAATTTCAAGCGCCTTTTTGTACTGTACCATAACGATTGCTTCAATTTCATCATCAATTAAAGCGGCGGTTTTTTCGGAATAGTTAGGTGTGGATGAGAAGTCACGACCTAAAAATACCTCGTTATTGTCGTTACCGTAAGCTACAAGACCAAGCTTTTCACTCATACCGAAGCGTGTGACAATTTTGCGGGCAATTTCGGTTGCACGTTCAATATCATTTGAAGCGCCTGTACAAATATCGTTTTGGGTAAGCTGTTCGGCAGCACGACCGCCAAGCAGTGAACAAATTTGTTCCAAAAGCTGATTTCGTGAAACATGTCCCTTTTCCTCTTCGGTGGGAAGGTACATTGTATAGCCTGCCGCCATACCGCGACGAATAATTGAAATTTGATGAACAGGGTCCTGAGTAGGCAAGAAATAAGAAACAACAGCGTGACCTGCTTCGTGATATGCAGTTATCATTTTGTCCTTTTCACTTACAATATGCGACTTCTTTTCAGCACCCATTACAACCTTAATGGTTGCCTCCTCTACTTCAGACTGAGTAATTGCCTTTTTGCCGCGGCGAACAGCCAATAAGGCCGATTCATTAAGCAAATTAGCAAGGTCAGCGCCTGTAAAGCCTGAGGTGGATTTTGCGATAGTTTTAAGACTAACGTCAGGGCCTAAGGGCTTGCCGCGTGAATGAACCTTTAAGATTTCCTCACGACCCTTAGTGTCGGGATAGTTAACAGTAATTTGACGGTCAAAACGGCCGGGGCGTAAAAGTGCCTTATCCAAAACATCGGGGCGGTTGGTTGCCGCCATAATGATAACACCCTCGTTATCGCTGAAGCCGTCCATTTCAACAAGCAATTGGTTAAGGGTTTGTTCCCTTTCATCGTGACCGCCGCCGAGACCTGTACCACGCTGACGGCCAACGGCATCAATTTCATCAATAAACACAATTGCAGGGGCTTCCTTTTTAGCCTGAGCAAAAAGGTCACGCACACGCGAAGCACCTACACCTACGAACATTTCCACAAAGTCAGAGCCCGAAATTGAGAAAAACGGTACACCCGCTTCACCTGCAACGGCACGTGCCAAAAGGGTTTTACCGGTACCGGGAGGGCCCATAAGCAACACACCGCGAGGTATTTTTGCGCCCATTTCACTAAAGCGAGCAGGATTTTTAAGGAAGTCAACGATTTCGGTCATTTCTTCCTTTTCCTCATCAGCGCCTGCAACATCGGCAAAGGTGGTTTTGCGTTTGCCGTCCGCCTTACGAGCACGGGATTTACCAAAGGTAAGGGATTTATCTGCCCCCATTGTGTCGTTCATCTTTTTAAAGAGCAAATACCCCAAAACCACCATAACGATGACCATTAAAACAATTGGGCCAAAGTTTAAAAGAATTGCCCCACTGTCGCCTCGCTCGTAGTGATATTTAATTTTATCGTCTTCTTTTTTAGCGTTAAGGTTAATTTCCTCAACGGCTTCGTGCACATCGTACCAAAACATTTGTGTGTCGGCAACGGTGAAACGGTATTTTTTACCGTCCTCACGAAGCACATAGGTCAACTGACCGCTGTAGTTGTTAAGCTCGTATTCGGAAACCTTGTTTTCCTTAATAAGCTCAACAATTTCGTAATACTTTTTCTCGGCTGTGTTTTTGTTGAGGTAAGAAATCATACCAACCGTGATTATTAAAATCAAGGGTATGCCCAAATACAAAAGCACATTTTTAAAATTCTTCTTCAAAGGTATTCTCCTTAAAATAAATTATTCAGCATAAATTTTAGGTGATAGCACACCTACATAGCTTAAATTTCTGTATTTTTCGTTATAGTCAAGACCGTAGCCGATAACAAATTCATCAGGTATGGTTTTGCCGACATATTCAGCCGTAAGCGGTGCCTTACGGTTTGCGGGCTTGTCTAAGAATGTGCAAATTTTAACACTTGCAGGGTTGCGAACAGCCAAAACATTTTTGAGATATGAAAGGGTTAGACCCGAATCCAAAATGTCCTCAACAATAAGTATGTCACGACCTTCGGGATTTATATCCAAGTCTTTTTTAAATGCAACGCGACCGGAGGTTTGTGTGCCTTCATAAGATGACACCGCCATAAAGTCAAGCTCACATTCAAGGTCAATGTTTCTTATAAGGTCTGTTAAAAAGGGCACACTTCCCTTTAAAACGCCCACAACCAAGAGGTTTTTATCCTTATAATCTTCGGTGATTTGTGCGCCAAGGCGCTTACAAATTTCTTTAATTTCTTCTTCGTCAATTAAAACCTTTTCAAGAAAATCCTTTTCCATTAAATCACTCCTCTATTCAATAACTCCCGAACGTACAAAAGCCACATTTTTGCTATTGGCTGTAGCCGCACATTTTTGTGATACCCCCATACCGTAAACCCAAACCACACCGTTATCATCACACACAACAGGTATAACATCACGAAGCGAGGTTGGAACCTTATTTTCGGTAAAAAGCTTGTTAAGGGTTTTGGTACATCCACGGTTTTTAAGGCGAATGGTATCACCCTCACGCCTTGTCCTAATTTTCAAGTCGCCAACTATTTTATCACAATCAATAGCATCATTTGATAATAAATTGTTAACTTTTTGAGACTTTACAATTTCAACATAAAATTCAGGTAAAGCTTCACATTCGCCATCATCAAATGATAAAATATCATCTTTGCAAATGCCGTAAAGCTTATTTGGAAGACTGATTTTTCCGCCATTTATGCAAATTTCATACAAAGCGTTAAGGTGAAAATAATCAAGCGTAAGGTCAGTATACAGCGATTCAAGATATTTTACAATAACCCTTTTTGCAACTGCCGCAGGGGCATTTTTCAGACCTTTGGTTAAAAGACCGCCTTCACTTAAGGACTTAAACAGCAGCTCATTTGCATAATAATCAAGCGCCAAGTTGTCTTCGCTTAAAGCGCTGACAGTACGGCTTACGGCATCCTCAAAGGAAGGGTTAACATCTTTAAGCACCGTAACAGCGTTATGCCTAATTTTATTGCGGGTGTAATCATCAGTTAAATTTGTGCTATCCGTCACAAAGGAAAGCCCGTTTTCGCTGCAATATTTTTCAATATCGGCACGACTGCACAGAATAAGCGGCCGAATAAACCGTTCACGCTTTGGCGGTATGCCGCAAAGCCCTTTAATACCACTGCCCCGCGTCAAATTAAACAGTAGGGTTTCGGCATTGTCGGAAGCGGTGTGCGCCGTTGCAATAAGCCCACTTGCATTACGGCTTAAAAAGTCATACCTTACTTCCCTTGCCGCAAGTTCGAGACTTATATGCTTTTCCCTTGAAACTGCAGGAACGTCTAGCTTTTCGCAAGAAAGCGATACATTTAGTTCATTACAAAGCTTTTTAACAAAGGCTTCATCACGGTCGGCCTCATCACCGCGGATGCCATGGTTTAAATGTGCGGCATTAACGGTTATCGAAAGCTCATCCTTAAGGGATAAAAGCGCGTGTAAAAGGGCAACGGAATCCGCCCCTCCGGACAGCGCAACCGTAACGGTGTCACCCTCTTCAATAAGGGAAAAGCGCTTAATTGCATTTAAAACTTTTTCTAACATTATCGGTACTTATCCACCGAAGTAAAACGAGTAAACTGACCGTTCCAGTAAAGGTCAACAGTGCCGATTTCACCGTGACGGTTTTTAGCCACGATACATTCAGCCTTGTTGGGATCGCCCATATCCTCGTCTTCCTTCTTTTCGTTATCATAATATTTTTCACGGTAAAGGAACAATACAATATCCGCATCCTGTTCAATCGAGCCCGATTCGCGCAAATCTGCAAGTGCAGGCTTATGTGAACCACCCTTGCTTTCGGTACCACGGGAAAGCTGTGCGCAAACAAGCAGTGGTATTTTAAGGTCCTTTGCCATTATTTTTAAATTTCGTGTAATTTCGGAAACCTCTTGCACGCGGTTTTCGGTTTTCTTAGCCGATTTCATAAGACCCAAATAGTCAACTACAACCAAGTCGACCTTTTTCATTCTTAAAAGCTTAGCCTTCATTTCCTGAACGGTTATGCCCGAGGTTTCATCAAAATAAATTTGAGTTTTGGAAAGGGCATCGCCCGCTTGGGCAAGGCGTGTCCATTCATCAGCCTCAAGCTCGCCTGTTCTAAGCTTAGCGCTTGGAATACCCGCTTCGCTTGAAAGCATACGCTGTGCCAACTGGTCACGGGTCATTTCAAGTGAGAAAAAGCAAACTGTTTTATTTTCGTTAACTGCAACATTACGGGCAATATTAAGCGCAAAAGCAGTTTTACCCATACCGGGACGGGCGCCCAAAATTATAAGGTCTGACTTATTAAGGCCGGTAATCATTTTATCAAGCTCGCCAAGACCTGTAGGAATACCAACATAATCGCCACGAGTTTCAGGGTTGGACATTTTGGTAAGTCGGTCATAGGTTTCGTTTTCAATAACACTTTTAATATGGGTAAGACCTGTAACATCCCTGCCCTGTCGAATATCATAAATGCGCTGTTCGGCCGCACTTATAAGCTTATCGGCATCCTCGCTGTCGTCGTTAATGTCCTTAATAATACCCTGCGCGGCTGTCATTAAGGCGCGGGCATAATAACGGTCGCGCACAATTGCGGCGTATGTAAGCACATTAGCCGAGGTTGGCACAGTTTGTACCAACTGGGTTAAATATGCCTTACCGCCCGCATCATCGTAAACGCCGCTTTTCTTAAGTTTTTCCAAAAGCGAAACAAAATCAACCGTTTGGCTAAGCTCGTACATTGAGGAAAGCGCTGTATAAATTTCCTTGTGCTGAGGAATATAAAAATATTCACTCTTCATATTAACGGCAATATCGTTAAGGCACTGTGGGTCAATAATAATTGAACCCAAAACCGCCTGCTCGGCTTCAACCGAATAAGGAAGCCTTATGCCGTCCAAATCGTAAATCAGCTTGCTTTCAGCCATATTATTCACAAACCTTTACTGTGATTTTTGCGCTAATACCCTGATAAAGCTTAATTTCGGCAGTATATTCGCCAAAGTTTTTAATGTCAGCAACCGACATTTTCTTTTTATCAATTTCAATGCCTAAGGTATTTTTAATTTCAGCGGCAATTTCCTTAGAGGTAACCGAGCCGAAAAGCTTACCGTTCGAGCCTGCCTTTGCTTTAATGGTAACAGACTTACCGTTTAACGCTTCGGCAGTAGCCTTTGCGGCGTTAATTTCCTCCTGCTTGTGATGTGCGGCGGCCTGCTCACGATTTTTAAGCTCGTTTAAAGCAGCATTATCAGCCTCAACCGCTAACTTTTTTGGAAACAAAAAGTTTCTTGCATATCCGTCAGAAACATTGCAAAGCTCACCTTTTTTGCCGTGACCTTTAACATCCTGTAATAAAACAACCTTCATAACGCTTCTCCTTTACACTTCCATAATAATGGGTAATACCATAGGACTGCGCTTTGTTTTTGTAAACAAAAACCTTGAAACGCCGTCCTTAATTTTGTTTTTAATTGTTGCCCAGTCGCGAATATTTTGGTAATAGCAACGGTCCATAATATCCCAAACCAAGTCGCTGATTTCCCTTATAAGTTCTTCCGATTCCTTCATATAAATAAATCCACGAGAAACAATATCAGGTCCTGCAACAATTTCGCGTGTTACTGCATCAATAGTAACGCCAACAATAATTATACCTCCGTCAGCCAAAAGCTTACGGTCACGAAGCACAATACTGCCCACATCACCCACGCCAAGACCGTCAACAAGCACCCTGCCTGCTGTTACAACCTCGATTGATTTTATGGTCTTTTCGCCAAGCTCAATTACCGAGCCGTTTTGCGCAATCACGGTGTTTTCCTTATTTATACCCATAAGCTGCGCCAATTCGGCATGCTTCATAAGATGCTTTTGTTCACCGTGAAGCGGTATAAAATATTTAGGTTTAACAAT
Source organism: Oscillospiraceae bacterium (assembly GCA_015066005.1). GTDB lineage: Bacteria > Bacillota > Clostridia > Oscillospirales > Acutalibacteraceae > UBA737. Next base: position 11,043 of record SVPF01000034.1, on the reverse strand, counting down.
GCTCATAATAAGCTTTAATTCCTCAGCGCAGGCGTGACCCGAAACATGCACATCGTACATTCTTTCGTAAACCACGTTAGCACCGCGCTTCATAAGCTCGTTTATTACCTTGGTAACAAGTTTTTCGTTACCCGGAATTGGTGTTGCGGAAATAATAATCATATCATCAGGTGCAATTTCAACCTGACGGTGATCCGAAAAAGCCATACGGTGAAGCGCCGAAAGCGGCTCGCCCTGACTGCCCGTTGTTACCACAACAATTTGACCGGGTGTGTAATTTTTAATTGCTTCAATTGGAGTTAAAACATTTTGCGGCACCTTTAAATAACCAAGCTCCTCCGCAATGGAAACAACATTAAGCATACTTCTGCCCGAAACAGCAACCTTACGGTTACAGCGCGCGGCCTCATCAATAATTTGCTGAATACGGTGAATGTTGGATGAAAATGTTGCAACAATAATTCGTTTACCCTCGGCCTGACGGAAAAGGCTTGAAAAAGAACCGCCAACCAACCTTTCACTTGGGGTAAAGCCCGAGCGTTCGGCATTGGTAGAATCAGACAAAAGGGCTAAAACACCCTCTTTACCGATTTCGGCAAAGCGAGAAATATCAATTACCTTGTCATCAATTGGGGTGGTATCAATTTTAAAGTCGCCCGTATGAACAACCGTACCGCCCGCACATCTGATTGCAAAAGCCGTAGCATCGGGTATTGAATGATTGACATGAATAAATTCAACCGAAAACTTACCAAGCTTAACAACGCTGCCTGCCTTTACAACATTAAGGCTGGCGCTTTCCAAAAGCTTGTGTTCCTTAAGCTTACCCTCAATAAGACCAATTGTAAGCCTTGTAGCATAAATAGGAACATTAAAATTACGCAAAAGGTAAGGTATAGCACCAATATGGTCCTCGTGACCGTGGGTAACAACAAGGCCCTTTATTTTTTCCTTATTTTCAAGCACATAGGTAAAATCGGGAATTACTATATCAATACCGGGCATATCCTCATCAGGAAAGGACATACCGCAGTCAACCAAAAACATATCACCGTCATATTCGTAAAGTGTGATGTTTTTGCCAATTTCACCCAAACCGCCAAGCGGAATAATTTTAATTGGTTTTTTACTTATTTTTTTGTTTTGTGTATTCTTAACATCCTTTTTAGGCGCACTCTTTTTAGGTGCTGCCGACTTTTGAGAACGGCTTTTTTGTGTATTCTTGTTTTGAGTCTTATTATTGGTTTTTTTAGTGTATTTCCTAGACTCATTTTTTTCAGCCATCAATTTACCTCCATATAATTTTTTATGTAAATGCGCCTTCTCACAACGCAAAAGATTAAAAATAAGTCATATTATCCCTTATACATATATCTCATAATATATTACTATCTTTTACACCCGGTTGTCAAGCAAATTAGTAATATTATTATTTATAATTAGAAAAATTATGCAATTATATTCAGCTTTTAGGCCAAGAACACATTAAGACCTATCTAAAAGTATTATTAAACGGATGTGCGGAAAACCACACATCCGTTCAATATATCTGTTTCTTAATGAATATGCTGATGAACTGCAAGCTCGTGTTCATGCATATGATTCTCGCTGTCGGCACCATGCGAATGCAGATGCGTATGAATATGCTTATGCTCGTGACTGTGAACCACATCACCGTGTGAGTGTTCGTGGGTGTGGATATGCTCGTGTTCATGCGTGTGCTGTAAAGCGATTGTATCCCTTACCATAATATAGGTGCTGATTACCATAATTAAAAGTGCTATGTAAAACTGAATTTTCGGTCTTTCACCCAAAAGCACAAAGCTGAACAAAACACCCAAAAAGGGTGCAACCGAATAATACGCGCTTGTCTTGGCCGCGCCCAAATCCTTTTGAGCCATAATATAAAAGTGTATGCTCAGACCATAGGCTACAAAGCCCAAAAGCATAATGCACACTATCCACAAAAATGCAGGAAGAGCTTCACCCATAATAAAAGCACATATAAGGCTGCCAAGCCCTGAAAATGTTCCTTTAATAATTACAATTTCAACCGAGCTTTTGTTACTAATCATTTTAGTACAGTTGTTTTCCAACCCCCAACAAAGACAGGCCGCAAGCACAAATAACGAACCGCTGTTAAAGGCAAATGCGCCCACACCTTCAAAGCTGAGTATAACGCTTGCAACAACCACAAGAAAAATAGCAACCCACAGCTTCTTCGAAATTACTTCCTTGAATACCACAAAAGCAATTACAGATGTTGCCACTATTTCAAAATTGTTAAGTAATGATACATTTGCAGAGCTTGTCAAAGAAATACCAAACATCAAGAAAATTGGGGCGGCAATATCCAATACCACCATTGCTATGGTGTACGGTAATTCTTTTTTTGTGAGTGGCTCCCGTTTCACCTGTTTGCCCGCTGCTTTTTCTATCATACTATAGATAAACAAACCCAAACCGGCCCCAAGATATAAAAACGAAGCCATCATTGTAGGCTTTGCGTGATTCAATAAAAGCTTTGAAAACGGCACATTAATTGCATAAAGACCCGCCGCCAAAACTGCATAAAGGGTTGCTGTGTTTTTGGCTTTCACTTCGCATCAAACCTCACGAATTTTGTTATCGGTCAATTGTACTATAGCGCAATTAAACCGACAAATAAAGAAATTATTTAAAATCACCCACGGTTTTTTAAAAAACCACAGGTGATTTTTGCTTATTGTAATATATTTATTCGTTTTTCAAATATTCATCAATTGCCTTTGCGGCGGTTTTACCTGCACCCATAGCGCTGATAACGGTTGCGGCACCTGTAACGGCGTCACCGCCTGCATAAACACCCTTAAGAGATGTCAACGCGGTTTCCTCATTAACGACAATACCGCCGTATTTATTAACCTCCAGCCCATTTGTAGTGTCCTTAATTAAGGGGTTGGGCGAGGTACCGATAGACATAATTACACAGTCGGTCTTAATTTCGTATTCGCTGTTTGGGATTTTAACAGGGCGTGCACGACCTGATTCATCAGGCTCGGAAAGCTCCATTCTGTCACAAACAATACCGCTTACCCAACCGTTTTCGTCGCCGTTGATTTTAACGGGGTTCGTAAGCATTGCAAAGTTTATACCTTCTTCCTTTGCGTGCTCAACCTCTTCCAAACGGGCGGGCAATTCCTTTTCGGTACGGCGGTAAACAATTGTAACCTCACTGCCAAGGCGCTTTGCGGTACGGGCGGCATCCATTGCAACGTTACCCCCACCAACAACAACCGTGTGCTTCGCCTTCATAATTGGGGTGTCGCTTCCCTCTTTATAAGCTTTCATAAGGTTATTACGTGTCAAAAATTCGTTTGCCGAATAAACACCGTTTAAGGATTCACCCTCGATGTTCATAAACCTTGGAAGACCCGCACCCGAGCCAATGAAAACAGCCCTGTAGCCCGCCTCAAAAAGTTCTTCAATAGTAAGAGTTTTACCAATAACAACATTGGTTTGCAAATCAACTCCAAGTGCCTTTAAGGCGTCAACCTCTTTTTGAACAATTGCTTTTGGTAAACGGAATTCGGGTATACCGTAAACAAGCACACCGCCTGCGGTGTGAAGCGCTTCAAATACCGTAACCTCATAACCCTTTTTAGCAAGCTCGCCCGCACAGGTAAGACCCGACGGTCCCGAACCAATAACGGCAACCTTTTTACCGTTACTTTCGGGCTTTTTAAGGTTTTCGTTAGAATGTACATTATGCCAGTCGGCCACAAAGCGTTCAAGACGGCCAATACCAACACTTTCACCCTTAATACCACGTATGCAACGCTGTTCGCATTGCTTTTCCTGCGGACAAACTCGGCCGCAAACAGCGGGCAAGGATGAAGACTGATAAATCACTTGATAAGCGCCCTCAAAATCCCCTTCCTTTACCTTTGCAATAAATTCGGGAATATGAATATTAACGGGGCAACCCGCAACGCAGGGCGCGTTTTTACAATTGAGACAACGAAGTGCCTCGTCGATTGCGGTTTCTTCACTATAACCGAGAGCAACCTCGTTAAAATTGCACGCACGGATTACAGGATCCTGTGTGGGCATTTCATTTCGTTTTAAAGACATATTTGCTGCCATTATTTTGCTTCCTTCTTGAATAAATTACAACTATCCTCGTAAGCGTGGCGTTCGAAATCACGGTATGTAGTTCCACGCTTCATAGCCTCATCAAAATCGATTAAAAATCCGTCAAAATCGGGGCCGTCAACACAAGCAAACTTGGTAACGCCGCCAACGGTTAAACGGCAACCGCCGCACATACCTGTGCCATCAATCATAATCGGGTTCATAGAAACAGTAGTCGGTATGTTATAAGGCTTTGTTGTTGCCACAACAAACTTCATCATAATAAGCGGACCAACCGTTATTACCTCGTCATATTTAACACCGCTGTCGAGTGCTTCCTTTAAAGGCATTGTTACGTTACCTTTAATACCGTAAGAACCGTCATCGGTTGTAACAATTAAATTGTTAGAAGCAGCTTTAAATTCATCCTCTAAAATAAGCAAATCCTTATTTCTGAATCCGATTATCGAATCAACCTCGGCGCCCATTTCCTTTAATTTTTGGGCAATGGGAAGCGCAATTGCACAGCCGACACCACCGCCGATTATACAAACCTTTTTTAGTCCTTCTACCTTTGTAGCTTTGCCTAAAGGGCCGACAAAGTCGCTTATGTAATCGCCCGCTTCTTTTTGGTTTAATTTATTGGTTGTACCGCCAACAATTTGGAAAATAATTTTAATAAGACCTTTTTGGCGGTCATAGCCTGCAACGGTTAGGGGGATTCTTTCACCATCATCGTCAACACGCAAAATTATAAACTGGCCCGGCTCGGCCTTTTTTGCCACCAAGGGCGCCTCAATTTCCATTTGAGTAACAAAGGGATTCAGTACTTTTTTACTTGCAATTTTATACACTTTTTTCACCTGTTTTTGTGATTTTTGTAACTGTTAAAAGGTCTTCTTTTACCTTAAATTCAATATGATAGTTTGAAAATTCAAAAGCATAAATACGGTCGGGGTCATTTTGGTAATGCGGCCTTGGGTCCCCCTGTAAAACCGCAACTGTTTTATCGTAATCTTCACCCAAAATAGCACAAAATTCTTGTGGTATATTAACCTTTAAATTATCATTTAAAACCTCGTCCGAAAAGCCGCCCAAGGCATCGGTATGGCAGTCGGTATAGGGTATATACGGTTTAATATCATAAATGGGTGTTCCGTCCAATAAATCGGCTCCTGAAACGAAAATTTCACCGTTTTTAATTTCTAAAATTTTTACACTTGAAAGCCCAATGGGGTTTGGTCGGTAGGGTGAGCGTGTGGCAAACACCCCTACCCTTTTATTACCGCCAAGACGGGGCGGACGCACAGTTGGCGACCATTCGGGCTTGTCCACTTCACTAAAGCCCCAAATAAGCCATAAATGTGAAAAATCCTCAAGACCGCGAAGCGCTTCACTCTTTTTATATTTTTCTTCAAAAACAATTTTACCCACAGTATCCACCAAACCGCTTTGACGCGGTATGCCGAATTTTGTGGGAAAATCGGTTTTAATTCTAGCAATAATTTTAAGCTCACACATAAATTAAAATTCGTAATTTGCGGCAAAGGCTTCCCATTCGGGCTTATCATTTTCCGGAAGGGAGTTATACTCTTCATAAACCTGTTCAAGCACCTTGCTGTAAGCCTTTTTGGTTTTAAAATAAGCTGTTATAACAACTAAAGCCATACCAACCGCACATAATGCCATTATTGTAAGAGGTGCCAGATGACGCCAGTAATAGTTAAGGTTAATACCACCTGCTACAGTATCATCCTTCATTAAGTTCATAAAAATTAACAAAAGCGTTATAGCAGACCCTAAATTAACACCGCCAAAAACCGATGCCACAATTACATTGGCATTATATTTCGAAGCAATTAACGCGGCTATCATTAAAGCAACACAAACCGAAACAGCAATTACATTGCCTACATTTTTAGTAGCAATTGCGTTGTCAGATAAAGCAAGAAGCATACCAAGTATGTACATTAAATTCATAACGTTGGCAAAAGCAAAAGCCAAAATGTAAAAAAACTTCAGGGTGTTATAAAGCTTACCGTCCTTTTCGGGATAGCTTACACCCAACTTATATTGTTTTTCACGTGTGCGTTCTAAAATATTCTTATAATATGTCATAATCTTCTCCAAAACAGTTTTTTACATTATACTACCAATTTTTAAAGTTGACAAGTGGCATTTTGAAAATATATAATAACATTTGGTGATTTATTATGTCAAAGCTTAACATTGTAATGGTTGAACCCGAAATTCCGCAAAATACGGGTAATGTTGCCCGCACCTGTGCCGCTACAGGCGCAAGGCTTCATTTGGTCGGTCCTATGGGCTTTAAAATTGATGACAAAAAGCTTAAACGCGCGGGACTTGATTATTGGCAGTATCTTGATATTACATATTACGATTCAATTGATGATTTTTTTGAAAAAAATGATGGTGATTTTTATTATTTTACAACCAAGGGCCGCCATGTTCACAGCGATGTAGAATACCCTGATAATTGCTACCTTTTATTCGGCAAGGAAACGCGCGGTTTGCCCGAAGAATTGCTAATAAAGCACCCCGATAAATGCGTAAGAATCCCAATGGAAGGCGAAATCAGAAGCCTTAATCTTTCAAATTCGGTTGCAATTGCCACCTACGAGGTTTTAAGGCAATGGGGCTACCCTGCTTTACAAAATTTCGGTCAATTACACAATTATCGTTGGGAAGATATTTAAAATTTCTACATATAAATATTTAAATAAATATTGAAAAAAGTGAAATTTGTGGTAAAATAGTAATTGTAAAAATTTTAACAAACTTTGAAAGGATTGTTTTAAATGAGTGCACTTAACAAAAAAACTGTTGACGACATTAATGTAAAAGGCCAAAAGGTCCTTGTTCGTTGCGACTTTAACGTTCCGCTTAAGAACGGCGTTATTACCGATGAAAACCGCATTAATGCTGCTCTCCCCACTATCGAAAAATTAATTGCTGACGGCGGCAAGGTTATTCTTTGCTCACACCTTGGCAAGCCCAAGGGCGAACCCAAGCCTGAGCTTTCACTTGCTCCTGTTGCTAAGCGCCTTTCCGAAAAGCTTGGTAAAGAAGTTGTTTTCGCTGCTGATGACTGTGTTGTAGGCGAAAATGCAAAGGCTGCTGTTGCTAATATGAAGGACGGCGACGTTGTTCTTTTACAGAACACCCGTTATCGTGCTGAAGAAACCAAAAACGGAGAAGCTTTGTCTGCTGAGCTTGGCGAATTGGCTGACATTTTTGTAAACGATGCTTTTGGTACTGCGCACCGCGCACACTGCTCAACCGTTGGTGTTGTTTCACACGTTAAGGAAGCTGTTGCAGGCTACCTCATCGGTAAAGAGCTTAAATACCTCGGCAACGCTGTTGAAACTCCCGTTCGCCCCTTTGTTTGCATTTTAGGCGGCGCAAAGGTTGACAGCAAGCTCCCCGTTATTGAAAATCTTTTAACCAAGGCTGACACCCTCATTATCGGCGGCGGTATGGCTTACACCTTCCTTGCTGCTAAGGGCTACACCGTTGGTACTTCACTTATTGATGAAACCAAAATTGATTATTGCCGCGATATGATGGCTAAGGCAGAAGAAAAGGGCGTTAAGATTTTACTTCCCATCGACTGCACAATCACTAAGAGCTTCCCTGACCCCATCGATGCTGAAATTGAAGTTTCAGTTGTTGACGCTGACAAGATTCCTGCTGATATGATGAGTCTTGACATCGGCACAAAGACTGCTGCTCTTTATGCTGAAGAAGTTAAGAATGCTAAGACTGTTGTTTGGAACGGACCTATGGGCGTATTCGAAAACCCCATTTTAGCTAAGGGCACAATGGCTGTAGCACAGGCTATGGCTGATACCGACGCTGTTACCGTTATCGGCGGTGGTGACTCTGCAGCTGCAGTTAACATTATGGGCTTTGGCGACAAGATGACCCACATTTCTACCGGTGGCGGTGCTTCTCTTGAATTCCTTGAAGGTAAAGAGCTTCCCGGTATTGCAGCACTCAATGATAAATAATTTTTAATTTGTAGGGCGGCAACGCCCTACATTTGTGTAAAAAGGAGTTTTAAAAAATGAATAAAGCAAAAAGACAAGCAGTTATCGCAGGTAACTGGAAAATGAACAAAACCCCCGCAGAAGCTGCTGCACTTATTAACGAAATGAAGCCTTTAGTTAAGGACGCTGACTGCAAGGTTGTTCTTTGTGTTCCTTTTATTGATATTCCTGCCGCTATAGAAGCTGCAAAGGGCTCAAATATTGAAATCGGTGCTGAAAATGTGCACTTCAAGGCAAGCGGTGCCTACACAGGCGAAATTTCGGCTGATATGCTCGTAGAAGCAGGCGTTAAATACGTTGTTGTTGGTCACAGCGAAAGAAGACAGTACTTTGGTGAAACCGACCAGACTGTTAACCTTCGTACCCTCGCTGCCGTTAACGCAGGTCTTACCGCAATTGTTTGTGTTGGTGAAACCCTTGAACAGCGTGAGCTTGGTTATACCGAAACCTTACTTAAGTTCCAAACCAAGATGGCTCTTACCAACGTAAGTGCTGACCAGCTTAAGAATATTATAATTGCTTACGAACCCGTTTGGGCTATCGGCACAGGTGTTACCGCTACTGCTGAACAGGCTGACGAAGGTAATGGCTATGTTCGTGAAGCCGTTGCTGAGGTTTATGGCAAGGATGTTGCTGAAACCGTTACTATTCAGTACGGCGGTTCTATGAACGCTAAGAACGCTGACGAATTAGTTGCAAAGGTTAATGTTGACGGCGGACTTATCGGCGGTGCTTCACTTAAGGCTGAAGATTTTTCAGTTATCGTTAAAGCCGCGAGCAAATAAAATTTGACTTCATCAAATTTTATAATGAAAATTGAATAATTAAGAATGAAAAATTAATGTGTCGGCTTTGCCGACGATTAATATTAGGTTCGCATTCGCGAACACCTAAATTATTCACTATTCATTATTAATCATTCATTTTTTATAGGAGATTTATAATGAAAAAACCTATTGTTTTATGTATTATGGACGGCTTCGGCTTTAATCCCGAAGTGAACGGCAACGCTATCAAAGCGGCCGCCACTCCCCGCCTTGATAATATTTTTGCTTCCTGCCCCACAACCGAAATTGGTGCTTCAGGTATGGACGTTGGTCTTCCCGACGGTCAAATGGGTAACAGTGAGGTTGGACACACCAACATTGGCGCAGGCCGTGTTGTTTATCAGGAGCTCACCCGTATTACAAAGTCAATTGCTGACGGCGATTTCTTTACCAATGAAGCATTTTTAAACGCTGTTGAAAACTGCAAAAAGAACAACAGCGCATTGCACCTTATGGGTCTTTTGTCAGACGGTGGTGTTCATTCTCATATTGAACATTTATACGCTTTGGTTGAGCTTGCTAAGCGCAACGGTCTTGACCGTGTTTATATTCACGCTTTGCTTGACGGACGTGATGTTCCACCCGCAAGCGCTGCTGATTTTATTGATGCTTTAAACGCTAAGCTTCAGGAAATTGGTTGTGGTAAGCTTGCAACCGTGCTTGGCCGTTTTTACGGTATGGACCGTGACAACCGTTGGGACCGTGTTAATAAAGCTTATGCCGCTTTGGTTTACGGTGAAGGCGTGCAGACTAACGATGCCGCCGCTGCTGTAAGATATTCTTACACACAAATTGATGAAGACGGCAAAAATGTTACTGATGAATTCGTGCTTCCTACCGTTGTTGAAGGTACTGAAAGAATTAAGTCGGGCGACAGTATGATTTTCTTCAATTTCCGCCCTGACCGTGCGCGTGAAATTACCCGTACATTTGTTGATGATGAATTCAGCGGCTTTGAGCGTATTGGCGGTAAGCTTAACCTTTATTATGTTTGTATGACGCAGTACGATGCATCAATGCCTAATGTTGAGGTTGCTTTCAAGCCCCAGTCATTAGTTAACACCCTTGGTGAATATTTAAGCGTTAAAGGTCTTAGTCAGCTTCGTATTGCCGAAACCGAAAAATATGCTCACGTAACCTTCTTCTTTAACGGTGGTCGTGAGGTTATGTTTGAGGGTGAGGACAGAATTCTTGTTAATTCACCCAAGGTTGCAACCTACGATTTGCAGCCCGAAATGAGCGCAAACGAGGTTTGCGACAAGGTTTGCGAAGCTATCGAAACCGGTAAGTATGATGTTGTTATTCTTAACTTTGCTAACTGCGATATGGTTGGTCACACAGGCTTCTTTGATGCCGCTGTAAAGGCTGTTGAAACGGTTGATAACTGTGTTGGTCGTGTTCAGGACAGCGTGCTTAAAATGGGTGGCGTTATGCTTCTTACTGCTGACCACGGTAATGCCGACAAGATGCTTGATACCGATGGCTCACCCTTTACTGCACACACCACCTTCCCTGTTCCCTTTGCTGTAATCGGTCACGATTGCGAGTTGAGAAACGGTGGTAAACTTTGCGATATTTCGCCAACAATCATTAAGCTTTTAGGTTTAGAACAACCCGCTGAAATGACCGGTGAATCAATAATCAAATAAGTTTAGAAAGCCGATGAAATTCATCGGCTTTTTTATTTCAGTTTTTTACATTTTTCGCAATTTTTACCTATAATAAAAATAAATACTCTTCACACAATAATATTGCAAACGCAAAAAATATTTATAGGAGAGTATTAAAAATGGCTAAGCATGTAGTTCCCGAAGCTAAGGACGCACTCAACCGCTTCAAGATGGAAGCAGCTAACGAGGTTGGCGTTAACTTAAAGCAGGGTTACAATGGTGATCTTACCTCTAAGCAGGCCGGTTCTATCGGCGGTCAGATGGTTAATAACATCTGTCCTGTACGACATATGAATTTCACTCGTAAAAATCGCACTGTAAAAGGCTATGAAAGGCAGATTACATACGGATTTAGAGTGGTTG
>SVPF01000033.1 GCA_015066005.1 Oscillospiraceae bacterium | reverse complement strand
GTAATTTATATGGTTTGAAACAGTTAAAAAGTGCTCGGAACCCCCTTAAATACTGGATTTGTGTGTAGAAAAAGACCATACCCTCGTTTGTTGGGTATGGTCTTATTTTAACATCATCAGGTGCCATTGCAGCACCCATATTATTAGCATCAGTTATTCCAAGATCCTGAATTGCACCAAAAGTTACAGCATTAATATAGGGGACTCCCTCACCCTGACCTAAAACGAGCGCACCTGATCCTGTAACAGTCCACTGTGCAGTAGGTGTGCGCTGATTACCGTAATTGAGCGGAAAACGATATTGTCTTTCAGCCGAACAAAAATGTGATGAAGTTACTGCAATCGCTTTATTTGCAGCACCACAGTCTACAAATAATGAAGCGAGCGCCGTTGATAAGGCCATCGTAGAACATGCACCATATAGTCCGATAAAAGGAATTTGAAAATCTCGAAGCCCGAATGATGAGCCAATACATTGATTTAATAAATCCCCTGCAAAAATTTTATCAATATCTTCAGGCTTTAAATTTGATTTTTTAAGTGCAATTTCAACTGCAGTGGTTTGCAGCTTGCTTTCAGCCTTTTCGTAGCTTTCCTCTCCAAAATAGCTGTCATCAATAAATGCGTCAAATTCGTTTGATAACGGCCCTTCGTGCTCCTTTTTACCAACAATAGAGCCATAACCGATTATTGATGGTTTGTTTTCTAAAATAATTGTTTTGCCTAGCTTTTTTGCCATAATCTCACCCTCATTATTTTTTATTTATTATTTGTAAATGAGGAAAAAATATAACTTAGACAATCAAAAAACCGACCGTATTTCAGGTCGGTTAATGCTTAAAGCTTCTTCAAAACAAAAGCTGAACGGGATGGAATGTAAAGCTTAACGCATTCCCTACCGTTAATAATTTCAGTTTTATAAATATATTCCTTATCAATACGGTTGTGACCGCCAAAATCACTGTCATCAGTAGATAAAATAACCTTATATTCGCCACTCTCAGCAGGTATTGCGTAGCCTTCAAAGGATTTGTAGGGATGAAAATTAAAAACAAATAAGTTATCATCCTTTTTATATGCCAAAAGCTTGTCATCCTCGTGTATTAACGAAAGTTCTGCTTTTGCTTTTAAAACCTTTTCCTTTTTAAGAAAAGCAACCATTGCCTTATCAAATTCGTTAAGACTCATATACAAAAGGTCGGGATTATCCACCAAATTCCATTGTCTGCGGCAATAGTGATAACTCCAACCGTTGCCTTCACGTGGAAAATCAATCCATTCAGGATGACCGAATTCGTTACCCATAAAGTTAAGGTAACCGTCACCCGCCAAGGATGAAGTAACAAGTCGAATCATTTTATGAAGCGCAACGCCGCGGTAAATAACCGAATCATTACTGCACTTGTTCATTGAGGTGTACATATTTGCATCACAAAGACGGAACATTATGGTTTTATCACCTACAAGAGCCTGATCGTGCGATTCGCAATATCCAATTACCTTTTCTTTGGGGCGACGGGAATTAAGCTCCCACCACAAGTTACCCATATTCCAATAATCGTCTGAAATATCCTTAAGGTATTTAATCCACAAATCAGGCACACCCATTGAAAGTCGATAATCAAATCCAATACCGCCATACTTAATGGGAAGGCACATACCCGGCATACCTGACATATCCTCAGCAATAGTTATGGCCTTAGGGTTATTCTCTTTAATAAGGTCGTTAGCAAGCATTAGATATGTGATTGCGTCGGTATCGGTATTCATTGAAAAATACATATCATAATTAACAAATGCGCTGCCAAGACCGTGATCGTGGTAAAGCATTGAGGTTACACCGTCAAAACGGAAGCCGTCAAAATGGAATTCATCCATCCAATACTTGACGTTGGAAAGTAAAAAGTGTAAAACCTCATGCTTAGCATAGTTAAACAATTTTGTTCCCCAAGCGGGGTGGTCACCCTTGCCACCTGCATGGAAATACTGATAATCAGTACCGTCAAATTCGTTAAGACCTTCGTTTGTATTTTTAACGGCGTGGGAATGAACAATATCCAAAAGCACCGCAATGCCCATTTTATGTGCCTTGTTAATAAGATATTTTAGGTCATCCGCACTTCCAAAGCGTGAAGAAGGCGCAAAAAAGTTTGAAACCTGATAACCGAACGAGCCATAATACGGGTGCTCCATAACTGCCATTATTTGAATGGTATTATAGCCAAGACTTTTAATACGAGGAAGAATATTATCAGCAAATTCGCAATAAGTACCAATTCCGTATTTATCCTGCGCCATACCAATATGACATTCATAAATAAAGGGAGTTTTAGGCATTTTGAATTTTTGGTCTTCCCAATCATACGGGTTTGAAATTTCACAAACCTCGGCAGCCCAAAGGTATGTTACATCATCCTGCACAACTCTTGTTGCATATGAAGGCACACGGCGTAAAATTTGACCGTTTTTTTCAACAATGGCTTGTACCTTCATACCTTCAGTCAGCTCATTACCGATTTCCACTTCAAAAACGCCGTTTTCAAGACGGGACATTTCGTTTTTATAAATATCCCAGCCGTTAAAGTCACCCGTTAAAAACATACGGTCGGCTGCAGGTGCCCATTCACGATATATCCAACCGTCACCCTTTTTGTGAAAGCCGAAGTAATTGTGCCCATTGGCAAAATCCAAAAGGCTGCCGTCCCCGCAAAGCTCCTGCTTTTTGGCGGCAAAATTATTCATTCTTGCACATAAATCATCTTTATAAGGGGTTAGATAGGGGTCGATTTTAATAATTTTAGGTGTCATAATTAAACACTCGCTTCCTGTTTGGAATTCTTATAATATTATACCACAAAATCTTGCCGCTTGCAATGGGAATTATTTGCCGAAAAGCGTTGCATTTTACATCTATTAATGATATAATTTTATAATAGTGTTTACATATGCATTATATATTAAGAAGGCGGCACAAACCAGTGATTTTAGAAAATATTACAACTCCAATAACATATAACTGTGATGTTTTGATTTGCGGGGGCGGTTTTGCAGGAATTTCGGCCGCACTTGCCGCTGCAAGACAAGGCAAAAAAGTTATTTTATTAGAAAAATCCTTTATGCTTGGCGGTCTAGCAACTGCAGGGCTTGTTACAATTTATCTTCCCCTCTGTGACGGAATCGGTCATCAGGTTTCATTTGGTATTGCAGAAGAATTATTTCATCTTTCAATCAAAATGGGTGCAGAGGATAAGTATCCTGAAAACTGGCTTGAAAATATTGGTACCAAAACCGAAAAAGATAAGCGTTTTGAAGTGCAGTTTAATCCACAATTATTTGCAATTTTGGCCGAACAGCTTTTATTAAAGGAAAAGGTTGAAATTCTTTACGGAAGCTATGCGGTCGCAACTGACGTTAACGACAAAAGAATAAGCGCTGTAATAATTGAAAATAAAAGCGGTCGTCAAGCAATTAAAGCAAAAACTTTTATTGATGCGACCGGTGACTGTGATCTTGCGCATTTTTCAGGTGTGCCCTGTGAATGCTTTAAGCAAGGCAATGTTCTTGCTGCTTGGTATTATTCAACAGGTAAAAACGGTTATAAGCTTAATATGCTTGGCTTTTGTGATATACCCGATGACCAAAAGGATGAAAAATACAAGGAAAGCCATTTAGTTAACCGCCGTTTTACAGGTCTTGACGGTGAAGAATTATCGGTTATGACACAGCTTTCCCACGCTTCAACCTTAAACGACATTATTAAAAAACGTGAAAACGACTCTGAGCTATTCCCTACCGCCATAGCAACCACACCGCAAATAAGGATGACAAGAAAAATTATTGGAGAATATACACTTCACGATACAGAACAGCATAAATATTTTGAGGATTCAATCGGTATGGTGTCAGACTGGCGAAAACGCGGCCCAGTTTACGAGGTGCCTTACAGGACACTTTATTCAAAGGAAGTAAAAAATCTTATTGTTGCAGGAAGATGCACATGTGTTACTGACAGTATGTGGGACATAATGCGTGTTATTCCCTGCTGCGCCGTTACAGGTCAGGCTGCAGGTATTGCCGCCACTTTAACAGATGACTTTTCAAAAATTGATATTCAAATGCTTCAAAACAGATTAAAACAAAACGGTGTAGTTTTACACGAAAACGAATTATAAGTTGGTGAAAAAATGCAAAAAAAATTAGCAAGGGTTAATGTTATTTATGTTATACTTTTATCCATTGCAGTAAACTCATTTATGCTAATAAAATATGTAACGCCTTGGCTTACTGTAGCCTTTTTGCCTGTTTATATTTTTATATTATTATTTGCAGGCGTTAAAATTCCTAAATCAAAAAATATAAGATGGCATATTTGCTTTCACGGCGCTGCTATGCTTTCAATATTTTTATACACTGCAATTATTTCAATTATATACCACATTATACTTGCTTGTTTTACAATACCGAATAATTATTGGGATTTAATTATAAGCCTTGCTGTTTGCTATGCTTTTATGTCCATTTTCTTTTTGGTCGCTGTTATTTGTGTTTATTCAACCTCAATTCAGCTTGGCGTTAAGCTTCGTGTTTTAGGCGTTTTGTTATGGCTTATTCCGGGTGCAAATTTAATTGTTTTATATTACATACTTAAAACAATTTTTAAAGAAATTGAATTTGAAACCGCTAAGGAAGAAATTAACGAAAACCGCCGCCATTTAAAGCTTTGCGCAACCAAGTACCCAATTTTGTTGGTTCACGGAGTATGCTTCCGTGACCAAAAACACCTGAACTACTGGGGTCGAATCCCCAACGAGCTGTTTATAAACGGCGCAAGGGTGTTTTACGGTAATCAGCAGTCGGCAATTGCCATTAAGGACAGCGCCGAGGAGCTAACAGCTCGCGTAAAAGAAATTTGCGAAAGCTTTGGCTGTGAAAAGCTTAATATTCTTGCACATTCTAAGGGCGGACTTGACTGCCGTTACGCCATTGAAAATTTGGGAATGGGTAAATACGTTGCTTCCCTTACAACAATCAGCACCCCACACAGAGGCTGCGAATATGCCGATTATCTCTTAAATAAAATACCCGAAGGTACGAAAAACTTTGTTGCCCTTAGGTATAACAATATGTTAAAAAGACTTGGTGACCACAAGCCCGATTTTTTGGCCGCAATGCAGGATTTAACAGCTTCAGCCTGTGCTGAATTTAACGAAAAACATCCCACACCCGATTATTTCTTTACACAAAGCATTGGCTCACTTTTGCCTAAAAACGCCCGCTTTGGCGACACGTTTGATATTACAACCCGTTTTATACAAAAATCAGACGGAACAAATGACGGTCTTGTTGGTGAAGATTCTTTCCCTTGGGGCGAAAAATTCACCCTTATATCCTCACGCAAAAATTACGGCATTTCCCACTGTGATATAACCGACCTGTTCCAAAAGAATATCGAAGGCTTTGATGTGCGTGAATTTTATGTTGATTTAGTTTATGACCTTAAAAAAAGAGGTTTGTAAAAATAGGTGATTAAATGAAAAAACGTTTTATTATTTCTGTAATTATAAATTCTATTTTTGCTTCATTTTTATCAAACTGTTGGCTGATTATTGCAACAAAACCAAGCACTTTATGCATTATTGTTCCATTGTTTTTGGTTGTAAATATTATTTCGGGTTTTTTAACACTTAAAACTGAAAGCTTTAAAAACAAGGTTTGTTGTCATGGAACAGTACTACTCTTTTCGTTTTATATATCGGTAATAGTTTCAGCAATTTATCACATACTTCTTTTAACAGGCGTGCTGGATACAAGTATTTTAGGTTATTCACTTAGCGCAATTTATTGTATTTGCATAAACGCTGTAGTTTTTTGGAATGGTATAATTTGCGTATATCTTACCTCCTCACAGCTTGGTATAAAAATTCGTGTTATCGGAATAATTTGCGGTATGATTCCTGTTGCTAACTTAATCGCGCTTTATTTCATTATTAAAGCAACAGCAAAAGAATGCATTTTTGAAACCGAAAAGGAAATTTTAAATAAATCAAGGCAGGATGAACGTATTTGTGCAACAAAATACCCAATATTATTAGTACACGGCGTGTTTTTCCGCGATTCTAAGTATTTGAATTATTGGGGAAGGATTCCAAAAGAGCTTGAAGATAACGGCGCAAGAATATTTTACGGTAATCATCAGTCGGCGGCTTCGATTGAAGACAGCGCACAGGAGCTTGCAAACCGCATTAATGAAATAATTAAAATTACGGGCGAAGACAAGGTAAATATAATCGCCCATTCGAAAGGCGGTCTGGACTGTCGCTATGCCCTATTAAATCCCGAAACCGCAGCTCATATTGCTTCCCTTACAACCATTAATACACCGCATAGGGGCTGTCTTTTTGCGGATGCATTGCTAAATAAATTTCCCGAAAAAACAAAAAATAAGGTTGCATCGGCTTACAATGCCACCCTTAAAAAATTCGGTGATAAATCACCCGATTTTTTAACTGCAGTAAGCAGTCTTACAAACGAACATTGTCAGCAGCTTAATAGTCAGCTTACAACAACTAATGGTGTCTTTTGTCAAAGTGTAGGCTCTATATTGAAAAAAGCAACAGGCGGTAAATTTCCGCTTAATTTTTCATATCATCTTGTTAAATATTTCGACGGCAAAAACGACGGCTTAGTAAGCGAAAATTCGTTTAAATGGGGCGAAAATTACATACTTTTAACTCCAAAGCATAACCGCGGTATTTCGCACGGCGATATGATTGATTTGAACCGTGAAAATATTGACGGATTTGATGTGCGTGAATTTTATGTTAATTTAGTTTACGACCTTAAAAAAAGAGGATTTTAATTATTACAAAAAATTGGTGATGTTTATGAAATCAATTAAAAGTGTATATAAAATCGGTTACGGACCGTCAAGCTCACATACGATGGGGCCTTCCTTTGCCGCGGCCGACTTTATGACAAAATTTCCAAATGCTGATTTTATAAAGGTTATACTTTACGGATCACTTGCTAAAACGGGTAAAGGACACGGCACCGACCGCGCAATTATTGATACGCTGTCTGATGTTAAAAATGAAGTAATTTTTAACACCGAAGCCCCAACTGATGTTCATCCTAATACAGTTGATTTTATTGCCTACAACGGTGAAAATGAAATTGGTAAAAAGCGTTATTATAGCATTGGCGGCGGCGAAATTAAAACAGATGATAGTAAGGAAATTACACCAATCGAGGTTTATAAGGAAAAAAACTTTACGGAAATTGCCGAATACTGCAAATCACACAATATTCGTATAAGTGATTATGTTTTTCAGCGCGAGGGTAACGATATTAAGCCCTTTTTATATTCTGTTTGGTGTACAATGCAAAACGCAATTGAGGAAGGTCTTTCAAAACGCGGCACCCTTCCGGGTGGCTTAAATGTTGAGCGAAAGGCACAGTTCTTGTATAACCAAAAGCACATTGATGAAAGCCCGCAAACCCGCGAAAACCGACTTGTTTGCTCCTACGCATTTGCAGTAAGTGAACAAAACGCCGATTGCGGTATTATTGTAACAGCTCCAACCTGCGGTTCTTGCGGTGTTGTTCCTGCTGTGCTTAAATATATGAAGGACAAGAACCACTTTAGTGATGATGATATTATACGTGCCTTAGCCGTTGCAGGCTTAATTGGCAATATTGTTGCAACAAACGCTTCAATAAGCGGTGCTGAATGCGGCTGCCAGGCCGAAATCGGTACCGCCTGCTGTATGGCCTCTGCCGCTTTGTGCGAGCTTTTTGAAATGGGCATAGACCAAATCGAATATGCCGCCGAGGTTGCAATGGAGCATCATTTGGGCCTTACCTGTGACCCCGTAGGCGGTTTGGTACAAATTCCCTGCATTGAAAGAAATGCTGTTGCCGCAATGCGTGCAATTAATGCATTAAGTCTTGCAAATTTCCTTTACGGCAGCCGCAAGGTTTCGTTTGATGTTGTGGTTGAAACAATGTACCAAACAGGTAAAGACCTTTCACACCTCTACCGTGAAACAAGTGAGGGCGGTCTTGCTAAATTATACATTCATAAATAAAAACACCTTGACTTAATTATTACAATAATATAAAATGAAAATCAAATTTATTGAGGAGAATTACTATGAAAAAACTAATGGCAATTATTCTTACAGTCGCATTACTTTTCAGCCTTTGCGCTGTTACAGTTTCGGCCAGTGAGAAAACCGACATTCAGGCTTGTAGAAATAAAACAGATTATGCTGACTATTTCTATGACGGTTTTTGTGTAGAATACGTACGCAACTTCGTTTGCAATTTTTTTGTCAATGAAGAAGACGAAATTTTTGATAAAGACACAATGACTCACCCATTTAACGGGGATACAGTAAATATGTTTTTATCTGAAAACTTTGTATTAACCGATAAAATGTTTGCCGATGTTCAGGTAGAATTGGGTTATGACAAGGCCACAAACATTTATCACTTGCCATTTATTGGCGGCTTTGGCGGTATGATTAAAGCAAGAGAATATGTTAACTATGTAAAAAACAAAAACAATACATATTCGCTTTATTACCAAACAATTGACTGGTTAGATTTACCACAGTCAGAATATGATAAAATAGAAGCTGAAGGCAAATGGCCGGACAGTGTAGTTTATAACGGTAAAACCTACGAAAACACCGCGGATGGTTATTTATGCAAAAACGGTTATAAGGACGGCGGTTTAGTTCATACATTAGATGTTAAAAACGGCACAGCCCGTTTTATTTCAACCGAAAAATACACAGGCAATAAGGTTCCCGTACAAAAGCCTGCCGATAAGGAAGAAAACAAAACCGAAGATAAAACCGACAATAAGACTGAAAGCGAAAGCACCACACCCGAGCCTTCAAAGCCCGAGCAAACCGTAACCCAAACCGAAGGTCTTGTGCTTTCGGCAGTAGAAAACACCTTTGATAAGGACACTGTTGTAAAGGCTGAAAAAATTGAGGAAACAACCGAAATATATGAAAAGGTAAATACAGCACTTAAGCCTGTTGCAAAAAAATTTGTTGCATATGAAATTACTGCAGTAAAAAACAATGCAACCGTTCAGCCCGACGGCACTGTAACCGCAACATTTGACATTCCTGCTGATTTTGACACTGCAAAAACCGTTGTTTATTATGTATCTGATGATGGCAAAACCGAAGAGCTTAAAACAACCGTTGATGCCGCAACCCGCAAGGCAACCGCAACTTTGGAGCATTTCAGCACCTATGTTGTTGCTGAAAAAACAGCAGAAACCACAGGTGATTTGAACGATGATGGTGATAATGATAAGCCTGTTTCCCCCTGGGTAATTATTGCAATTATTGTTTTTGTTTTAGCTGCTGCAGCACTTGCAGTTATTTTGGTTATAAAATTTAAGAAAAAGTAAATAAATATTTAAACCGCCTTGACAGCTTGTCAGGGCGGTTTATCTTTTATGGAATAAATTGGGGTTTATGTGTGCCTTCTCCTGCGGGAGAAGGGGGACCGCTTTAGCGGTGGATGAGGAGCTTTGTAAGTACAAATTGTTTTTTACACCTCATCCGTCAGGCTTCGCCTGCCACCTTCCCCTACTGGGGAAGGCATTGGTTTGTGCTATAACGGCAGCCCGACAAACTATAATTTGAATATTACATTCTTAAATAGTTATTAAGATAATTTAGCGTTTTCTTTTTATCGGCTGACCATAATGGTGCAATTAAATCCTTTTTTGCACCGTCACCCGTTATTCTGTGAACAACAATGTCAGACGGTAAAACGGCAATACAATTTTTAAGTATTTCAGCATATTGCTCTATTGTTAATATCTCCACCCTGCCTTTTTTATATTCTTCGGCTAAGCGGGTATTTTTAAGTATATGCAAAAGGTGGAACTTAACGCCGTCAGTACCGTAATTTACAATAAATTCGGTTGTTTTAATAGGGTCATCATTCGGCAAACCGATTATAATATGTGTTATAACTTCAATTCCTGCATTTTTAAGGCGATAAACGGCATCTTCATATATTTTTGTTTTATAACCACGGTTTATATAAACGGCCACCGCATCATTTGATGTTTGAAGCCCTAATTCTATGGTTACAGGCTTTATTGCGTTTAGTTCTTTTAAAAGTTCAATTACATCATTCGGTAAACAGTCGGGGCGCGTGCCAATGTTTATTCCAACAATATAATCGGGTTTTATTGCTTCAAAAAATATCTCTTTTAAACGTTTTACAGGGGCATAGGTGTTTGTGAAGGACTGAAAGTATGCAATATATTTACCGTTTTTAATTTTTGCCTCTACCCTCTTTTTCGCGCGTTCTAATTGCTCAGCTATATTTGTACCGCTTTCGGCAAACTCACCCCCGCCGAGTGCAGAACAAAATATACAACCGCCCCTTCCGACAGTACCATCACGGTTAGGACAAGTGAAACCGCCGTCAAGGGATAATTTATAAACCTTGCAACCATATTTTTCTTTGTAATAATCATTAGCCGTTTTATACACAATATCACCTCTTTATAAAGCGATTATATTATATCAACCGAAAAAAAGCAAATTCATTTATATAATTCTACTCATTTACTTGAAAAGCAACAAAAAATACAATATAATATAAAATATACGTAACTAAAAAAATAAGGTTGTGTTAATATGAAGAAAAGTAATCTTATTGCATTAATAGCAGTTATTGTTGCTTTTATAATTCTTGCTGCAGCGGTTTGTTATCCTTTGATAATGCTTTTTGGTGGAACAATTATCGGTATGTCGATTGGTACAAATGCTGAAATTGAAATTGACAGTTACCGTTTGTGTCAGGATGCGGACGGTAATGACATTATTTTAATTAAATATTTGTTGAAAAATACCGGTGATGAACCAACGGCATTATATTATGAAGGAGATTTTTATGTTTATCAAAACGGTATAAGCCTTACGGAATATAATGATGAAGAGGAATTGCCAAAAGAATGTGATTATAATTCGGAAGATAAATATAGGAATATAAAAGGCGGAGTAAATTATTACGCTGAGATAGCGTATATACTTGAATCACCCGATACAGCCGTTGAGGTTGAGGTCCATGATTACGGATTTTTTAATAAGAAAAAAGAAAAAACATTTGTAATTAGCTAACTAAAAAAGCTTGACAAATTAGGTGAAGTGGTATAGTGATGGTAGACACAAAAAAGTGTCTACCATCACTTTTTATGATAGAATAAAGAAAAGAGATTGAAAAAAGAAAACCCTCTGCTTCTGTCAAAATAGAACACACCGCTTTGCAAAAACATTTACTTTTAGCCAGATATATCGTATAATATAAACAAGTCATTTTAAAAGGAAAGTGTTTTATATTTGAAAAGTAAAAAACTAACATTAACAGAATCAATTATGCTTGTAGCCGGTGCAGGAATAGGTACCGGTATACTTACAATTCCATACGCAATCAACAAAATTGGCATATGGGGCACTTTGCTGGCCTTAGCGCTTGCCTATGCTGTAAGTGCAGTAATGTACCTTATAATTGCCGACCTTACGTTAAATTCTAAAAAATCCAATGATTTGATCGGCATACTCAATGAGCATTTATTCCTCGGCAAAAAGAAAAAAGTATTGAGCGGAATTTTCTTTGTTTTACTTGTTTTACTTTTGCTTGAAAATTTAGTTGTTTATATTCTTTGCGCCGCCAGCATTATGCAAGAGCTTTTTTCTATAAACACCCTGATTTCAAAAGTATTTTTTTACATAATTGCATCTTTTGTTATTCTTTTTGGCGTTAAAGGAATCAGTATTGGAGAAAAATTCTCTGTTACACTTATCGGGTGTGTCGTATTAACACTGATAATTTTTTCTTTTTTTAACATAAAAGGTGGGTTTAGTTTTGGTTTTGGAAAACCCGATATTGTTTTTGCCCTTTACGGTTTGTTTATGTTTGCTTTTTCGGCAATTTTTTCTATCATTCAGGTTTGCAATAATATTGAAGACAAAGCTTTAACTCGCCGTGCTGTACTAGGTGGTTTATCTATTAATGCATTCATCACCATTTTATTTGCTGCAGCTGTTATTATAGGTTCTGAAAAAGTGACCGAAATTGCAATTATCGGCCTTACCGAAAGTATTGGTATTACTTTTGTAAAAATAATTTGCTCTGTTCTTGTTTTGCTAGCAATGTTTTCATCCTTTTGGTCAAGTGGTTTGGCCTTTGCCGACGTTATACGTGAGCAATTCAAATTTTCAAAAAGTTTTTCATGGTTTATTGCAACAGTACCTACAATAATTATCGCTCTTATTATACCGCTTTCGGTTTTAGACTTTGTACAAATCGGTGCGGGGGCGCTTTCCATAATTCTTGTAATCGTTGTTTTACCCGCCTATTATAATGCTGTTAAAAGCACAGACAAAAGCCTCTTACTCGGAAAAGTTGCAAAAAGTAAGTTTTTGCTTTCTGCTATTGCAATTGCGATAATTTTAATGGCCGTGTCTTCCCTGGTACCTATTTCTTAAAAGGAGGATAAATTTTTATGAAAATTGCGTTAATTTCACCTGCGGGTGCTATGCATAGATATAACGGTATGTTTCATAAAGGACTTCATTATGCGCCGATAACCTTGGCACTTTTGGCGGCGCTAGTCCCGCAGGAGCTAAATGCCGAAGTAAAAATTTATGACGAAACAGCCGAAAAAATCCCCCTTGATACAGATGCAGATGTTATCGCCATAACCTGTATTACAGGAACGTCTTCCAGATGTTACCGTTTTGCCGATTATTTTAGAAGCCTTGGCAAAACAGTGCTTATGGGTGGTGTTCATCCATCACTAATGCCAAAGGAAGCTTCTATGCACGCTGATGCAGTTTTACTCGGTTTAGGTGAAAAAACCTTTCCGCAAGCACTTATGGACATTAAAAATAACTGCTTGAAGCCTTTCTATTATGGTGATGGTTGCGGTGATATTGCAAATCGACCGCTTCCACGTAAAGATTTGCTTAAAAAAAGCAAGTACATTACACTTAATACAGTTGAGGCGGTACGAGGCTGCAACCACACCTGTACTTTTTGTGCATATCCGGCTGCTTTCGGTCAAAGAGTTATAACAAGACCTGTGGAGGATGTAATTAATGAAATTAAATCCTTCAAAGGTAAAGAAGTTATTTTCCCCGATGTTAATCTGATTGCCGACACAAAATATGCGCGTGAACTTTTTACTGCTATGATTCCGCTAAAAAAGTGGTGGTTTGGACTTACAACTACTGCAATTGGTCATAACGATGAATTACTAAACATTTTTCAGAAAAGCGGTTGTAAGGGTCTCTTGGTGGGTTTTGAATCGGTAAATCAGGAAACTCAACAAGGTATTAATAAGGGTGTTAATAGGGTCCACGAATATAAAGAACTTATGGACAAGCTACACCGCAAAGGCATTATGGTTATGGGTTGCTTTGCTTTCGGTGCTGATGAAGACCATAAAGATGTTTTTGAACGAACGGTTGATCTTTGTATTAAGGCTAAAATTGACTTACCGCGTTTTTCGATTATTACACCGTTCCCTAATACCGAATTTTATCGTGAGCTTGAAAGTCAAGGTCGAATTATTGAACGTGATTTTGCTATGTACGATGTTGAACATTGCGTTTTTAAACCCCAAAATATGTCAAAAAAAGATCTTGAAGCCGGTATTGCGTGGGCGTGGAAGGAAGTATATTCTTGGAAGAATATTTTTCGCCGACTGGATTTAACCAAAATTCGAACGATCAAAAGCATCTATATGCTTGTTAATATCGGATATAGAAAATATGCCAAAGGATTTGAAATTTTCGGTGCAGAAGTTATGTCAGATAATTCCGACATACCCGTCATAAAAGAAGTATGAAAGTTACGCTAATAAAAGTAAGTATGATGGACGGCAAAGGTTATGATGCGATGAAACCCTTGATTTTTGCCATTTTCGATGCAATTACCCCAAGAGATATTGAAATTGAATATATTGACGAAAGAATTGAACCCTTACCGGAAATAATCAATTCTGATATTATTGCTCTTTCTGTTGAAACCTTTGCTGCACGTAGGGCTTATAATATTGCAACAAAATACAAAACAGAAAATAATCACATTGTTATGGGCGGTTTTCATCCGTCTGCCGTGCCTGAAGAAGCACTGGAATACTGTGACACGGTACTAATCGGTGATGCTGAAGATACTTGGCTTGAGTTTTTAAACGATTACAAAAATGGTACGGCGAAATCAACATACACATCTTCCCTTAAAGAAAGTCTTATACCAATAAATTTTAACAGTCCGGCTTTTAAAGGCAAAAAGTACAATAAAATTGGTCTGGTACAATTTTCACGTGGGTGTAAGTTTAAATGCGATTTTTGCTCGGTCAGCAGTTTTTATCACTGTAAGGTAAGGCAAAAACGAATTGATGAAATTGTATCTGAAATTGAAAATATTCGCGAAAAGATTTTATTCTTTATTGACGATAATATTTTTCTTAATGAAAAATCCGCGACCGAATTATTTAATGCAATTAAACCGTTAAATAAAAAATGGGCTTGTCAAATTAGTATGGACATAGCCCAAAACAACCGCCTGCTTTCCATAATGAAAGAAAGTGGCTGTGTATTGGTATTAATAGGTTTTGAAACACTAAACACCGAAAACCTTACCCTGATGAACAAAACAGCAAATATAAACATAAAAACTTATGAAAAAGCAATTCAAAACATTAACCGACATGGTATTATGATTTGGGCGACCTTTGTTCACGGCTATGACAACGATGATGCGGCATCAATTAATTCAACAATGCAGTTTGCAATTAAAAATAACCTTGCCGTTGCAAACTTCAATCCGCTTATTCCCATGCCTGACACGCCGCTTTACAAGCGTCTTGAAAGCAATAATAAGCTAATATTTAAAAAGTGGTGGCTTGAAAAAGATTACCGTTATGGTGATACTGTTTTTTATCCCGAAAAAATGACACCTGAAGAGTTAAAGCAAGGCTGTAAAAATGCTCGTTTTATATTCAACTCGTA
Source organism: Oscillospiraceae bacterium (assembly GCA_015066005.1). Lineage (GTDB taxonomy): Bacteria > Bacillota > Clostridia > Oscillospirales > Acutalibacteraceae > UBA737. Next base: position 5,531 of record SVPF01000033.1, on the reverse strand, counting down.
TAAAAGCATTATCAAAAGGCTTTTAGGTGCAAAGGTTAATCGCAAAAACGCTTTGCTATTCCTCGCAATTAATATAATTTCCCGTAAAGAAATCCACCGCAAGCAAGGTAAAATTATTGGTGGTAAGGACAAATAATAAAAGGAATATTTTATGAAAATTACATTAATAAAACCAAACATTGGCAGACGTGAACACAGCTTGTATGTAGATAACGCAAGCATGGAACCTTTACAGTTAGGTATACTTGCGGCATTAACGCCGTCTGATGTAGATGTAGTCATGTATGATGACCGGCTGGAAGCAATTCCCTATTCCGAACCGACAGATTTAGTTGCAATTACGGTTGAAACCTTTACGGCGCGACGCTCCTATGAAATTAGTGAAGAATACCGACGTCGTGGAGTTCCCGTTATTATGGGCGGTATGCATGTTACCCTAATACCCGAAGAAGTAAAGGAACACTGCGATAGTATTATGATTGGTGATGCTGAAGACAAATGGACCGAAATGGTAAACGACCTTAAAAATGGCCAACTCAAACCTGTTTATGAATGTAATCCCGTCCATATACCTCAAAAAAACGTAATTACCCGCAGAGATATTTTTAAAGGCAAAAAATATATGCCAATTACCCTTATGCAGTTCAGCCGCGGTTGTAAGTATAACTGTAAATACTGTGCTTCAAGTGTTTACTTTAAGCAAAAACAGTTTTTCAGAAGCGTTGACGAGGTTGTTAAGGAAATACGCAGTCAGGACCGCAAATTAATATTTTTTGTAGATGACAATATCGTTTGTGACAAGGAAAAGGCTAAAGAACTGTTCCGCGCTTTGATTCCGCTTAAAATTAAATGGGTGAGCCAAGGCAGTATTGATATGCTTGAAGACGAAGAGCTTATGCATTTAATGCTTAAAAGCGGTTGTTTAGGTCACGTTATCGGTTTTGAATCAATTAAACCCGACTCCATTAAAACAATGGGTAAAGGAGTTAATGCAAAGCACGTACAAAACAATTATAAAGATGCTATTAAAAAACTTCGCAAATATGGATTGCAAACTTGGGCGGCGTTTACTGTCGGACACGATACCGATACTGTTGAAAGCATTAAAGCGACATACCGTTTTGCATTAAAAAATAAGTTTTGCTTTGCAGCGTTTAACATTTTAATGCCATATCCTGCCACTCCACTTTATAAACAACTTGAGGCCGAAGGTCGCTTGCTTTATGACAGTAAATGGTGGCTTCACCCCGAATATAAATTTAATTACTGTGCGTTTCTTCCAAAGAATATGACAGCGCCTGAACTAACAGAAGCAGCCTATTATTGCCGTAAAAACTTTAACAGTATTCGTTCGGTAATTTATCGCTTATTTGAGCCTAAAACCAATTTACGCAATCCTGTAAGGTTTTTTACCTACATAATTTACAATCCCGTTTTCAGACGAGAAGTTTTTGAAAAACAAGGTATGATTTTTGGCTGTAAAGAAAAAGACGAGGTACAAGAAAAATGAAAATAACCTTTATACTTCCCGCTATTGGTAAAAAGCCAAAGCAAAAATATTTAAAAAGTTGGCTTATGGAACCATTAACAATTGCAGTTTTAAACACAATGATTCCGTCAGAATTTGAACGAGAATTTTTTGATGATAGAATTGAAAATATCAATTATGATACCGAAACCGACATCGTATTTTTAACTGTTGAAACCTATACCGCTAAGCGAGCATATTATATTTCAAACGAATTCAGAAAACGAGGAAAAAAGGTTATTATGGGCGGTTATCATGTCACTTTATGCCCTGAAGAAGCCATAAGCCATGCTGACTGCATTTTGGTTGGCAACGCTGATAAAATTATGGTAGATATTCTTAACGACCTTAAAAACGGAGTTCTTAAAAAACGTTATGACGGCGGAGCGTGTATTGCTTATAAAATGCCCGACAGAAGCATTTATGCCGACAAAGTTAAAAAGTATTTACCCGTATCTTTAGTCGAAACCGGAAGAGGTTGTTACCACAATTGTGAGTTTTGTTCCATTGCGGGTTATTACCACTGCAATTATATTCACCGCGAAGTGTCTGATATTATAAACGAAATCAAATCCTGCAAAAATAAAATTTTCTTTTTTGTAGATGACAGTATTTTTTCAAATAAAGAATTTGCTCGTGAACTGTTTTGCGAGTTAAAAAAACTCAATATTATTTGGACAACCCAAATCACACTAGATATCGCGCGTGATGAAGAAATGCTGCATCTAATGAAAGAAAGCGGCTGTGAAATGGTGCTTATAGGCTTTGAATCGATTGAAAGCGATAACCTTAAGCAAATGAACAAGGGCTGGACCGAGCGTCTTGGCGAACGTGATGCACTTATTCAAAAAATACATGACACTGGTATCGGAATTTATGCAAGCTTTGTTTTTGGATTTGATTCCGATAATGAAGATACTTTTAAATCAACACTGGCCTTTTGTGAAAAGCATCAGTTTTTCGTGGTTGCATTTAACCATCTTTTAATATTCCCTAACACGAAAACTTATGAATCTTTTAAAAACGACCAAAGGCTAATTTCTGAAAGCTGGTGGCTTCAGTCGGGCTATACATTTGGTACAATAACTTTCACCCCAAAACAGCTAACGCCCAATGAATTACGAGCTTTTTGTAAGCTATATAAAAAGAAATTCTTTAAATTTAGTTCAATATTAAAGCGTGGCAAAACTATGTTTTCACGCTCGCGCCGTTTTCTTATCAACTTTGCTTATTGGTTTATAAATATACTTTTCCATTTTGAAGTTGATAAACGCGCAGGTATTCCCATTGGTGAAAATTTAGAGGAAAATATAAAATGAGTAACAAAAAATACATTGCCACCGAGGGTGACGGTAAAGATATTCTTCACATTTTAGAAAGCAGTGCCGCTAAAGGTAATATCGAGTTGTTATATACCCGCCGTCCCGACGCATATTTGTCTTATATGAAGGAAACACCTGACACTCAGGTGTTTATTTCTCACAATAAGGGTCGTGCCGTAGGCACCTGCGCTGAAATAATCAGAGAAACTTACATTAACGGCCAAGCTTCAAAAAGTGCTTATATATGCGGACTAAAAAAGGATGCCAACTATGATGGCGGCTTAGGGTTCGGAATGGGTTTTATTCGCTCACTGCAAAGGGATGATATTGATTTTTACTACTGCTCGGTTATTTCGGATAATATTACCGCACAAAAGATTTTCGGTAAAAACGGTAAAGCTATCTCGATGAAACCGATTACTGAGTATAGAACATATATTTTAAATCCAAAAATAAAAATCAAGTCACCAAAGCATGATTTTACATTTACAAACGCAACCGAAGACGATAAAGCTGAATTACTTGATTTTTTAAACTGCGAAGGGAAAAAACGTGACCTGTTCCCTGTTATTAATTCATTAGAACAATTTTACGGACTAACATATAACGACTTCTATCTGCTTAAAAAAAACGATAAAATTGTTGCCGCCGCAGCTTTGTGGAATCAAACCGAATATAAACAATACATTGTTAAACGATACAGCCTGATTATGAAAATAGCGCGTATCATAAACCCTCTTCTTTTGTTTTTTAAATATGTAAAGCTTCCAAAAGAAAATTCCCCACTTGATTTTCCAATGCTTTCATTTTTTGTTTGCCAAAATAATGATATAAATTTATATCGCATTTTCCTAAATGAAATCAAAAACGAAATAGCTAAAGAATATTCAATGTTCATATTTGGTATGCCGAAAAATAATTTTGCGGCACCGTTAGTCAATAAATTACCGTCAATTCATTTTGATACGAAAATTTATGAAATAAAATTCCCTTGGAGCAAGCAATGCTATAAACAAATCGATACCAATAATTTTAATCCGGAATGTGCTTTACTTTAAAATTTTTTAACAAGGTAAATAACCATAATGAAATAAAGCGAGGTAGTGTTTTTAAGTGAGATTTTCAAAGTCAAAGACCATAGTAACCAAGAATCCCAAAGTGTGCCTTGATAATATAAAAAATAAAATAACCAAAAAAATCGGTATCTCGAACTTTATTGATTTAGGCGAAACCAGTGCTGCGTTTTCCGGTACGATTGATAATTATGACTTATATATTTCTCTAGATACTGCAAAGAAGCATGGTAAAGATTATCTTTACGCCTATATGGATGACCATTTTGAGTGGTACGAATGGGATTATGAGTCTCAAAACGAATTTGAAGATAAAATTGTTGAATATTTTTGCGAAAATATTAACCGTACGATTAAAACAATAACCGAAACCAAACGTCACAAATATGTACGAGTAACCGAATATTATCTTGATAAAGAAACGAATGAATGGGTTTTAATGTCAGATGATAAAGTATCGTGGCTGATTATGCGTCCGTTTATAGAAGCTGATGATATAACGGAAGAAATCAAAGAATATCATTTGTAAAAAGGCTTGACCAATCGGTCAAGCCTTTTTTGTTAGAACAAAGTTGTAATATAGTAAATAACCCCATAAACAACACTTGCCACCGTACCGTAGACAATCACAGGGCCGGCGATAGTGAACATTTTAGCGCCAACACCCAACACATAACCTTCTGCTGCTGTCAATATAGGACATACCCTTTACAAAAATATTTGCATTAAAACAGCAGTGTGGTATAATTGAAAAAAGGAGGTTTTTAATAATGAAACCATTTTTAGGCATTGACCTTACAACAAACAAGAAAAACGAACAAATGAATGGTGAAGAATTCGTTGTTGCAAGACCAGATTTATCACTGACACAATCTCTGGAATCATCTTCGGAAAATGTTGAGGAAACGATTGAAAAAAGCAAACTGCCGCTTCCTATACGAATTGGACATTGGATATGTGGAGCTGTGGGAGCACTTGTTGCCATCGGCATAATAAAAGCTTTGGGCGGAGAAGACGGTGTCACCCTCAGCGAAGCATATCAAAACGCGTCTTGGCTTTTTTGGCTTGGCGGTGCTTGTTTGGTGGCTTGGGCGCTTCTAAAACTTATAAGTGTGCGCAAAGAAAAGAACGTTTTAGAAACAGAAGAAAGTTCTCAAGTGTTCAATCATTTGGATAAAACCTGTGAAGCAATTCTTTCGGACTTAAAGGTTCCTCAAGATTCAAAAGAAATTGATATTTTGTCTTTCTTTTATAAAGTTAAAGACGACAATATTAAGGTGTGTGAAAAAGGTTTACAAATCGCACCTTATATTAACCCGATTTTTCATATTTTCGCAGATTCAAAAAATCTGTATTTGGCCAATTTGGAAGCAAAATATGCCATTCCGTTATCCACAATAAAAGCAATCAAATCTATTAAGAAAACCATTCGTATTATGGAATGGAATAAAGACGAAGAATTTAACAAAGGACTATACAAGCAATATAAGTTAAGTGAAGATAACTATGGTTGTATTATCTGTAAAAGTTATCATATATTAGAATTTGAACACAATAACGACTTGTGGGGAATTTATATCCCTTGCTATGAACTTCCTGTAATTGAAG
>SVPF01000002.1 GCA_015066005.1 Oscillospiraceae bacterium | reverse complement strand
GCGGTGGATGAGGAGCTTTGTAAGTACAAACTGTTTTTTACACCTCATCCGTCAGGCTTCGCCTGCCACCTTCCCCTACTGGGGAAGGCTTTGGTTTGTGCTTCATTATCCCGACAAACTATAATTTGAACATTAAAAAACACGATAGAACCATTACGAGTTCTATCGTGTTTAATTTATTTTTGCGAATATTTATGCTCGCGGTTAATAACCTTGCTGTAATAATTGGTTTTAAGAATTTGCGCGCTTATTTTAAACTTATTGTTTACAACCTTACGCATTGAAGCAACATATTCATCCTCATCCTCAAGCTCTTGCCCTTCAAAAAGAATGAATTCATCCGTTTTGGAATTATAGCTGCCCTTTTCGGTAATAAAGGAATGATTGTTGAATACGATTAAGGGCTGACTGTCCGACATAATGTCACTACCGGGGAGTAGGCGCGAATCATACTCAAACCCGAAAAGGTTATTAAGGGTTGGAATAATATCAAGTGAGCTGCAATATTTATCAACCGTTATGGGCTTTTCCATACCCGGTGAATAAATTATAAGACAGCTTTTATAAAGCTCAAAATCGAGGTCAATTTCGTGACCGGCAAGCTCGCTGAAATAGTGGTAGGTGTCAATATGCTCCTTATCCTCAAGGCCATAGGGGTAATGGTCAGGTGTGATGACAATAACCGTCTTTTCAGCAACGCCGGCTTCCTCTAAAGCAGTAAGCAAATGCTGCATTGCCAAGTCAAGCTCGATATTACAAGCAAGATATGCCTTTGCGTTTGATGATAAATCAAGATGCTTTACCTTGTCCTTATGCCTTGCCGCCATACTGTTACCCATAAAGGTGTAATTTAAGTGGCCGCTGACCGTCATATAATAGGTCATAAACCTGTCTTTACCGATATATTCACCCGTTGTGCCCTTAAGCATTTCGTGGTCGGATTCGGGCCAGCGTTTAGGGTTAACCACCTTTTCTAGACCGTTGCCTATACCCTTGTAAATAAAGCCCATATTTTTGTGTGAAATATGACGGCTGTAATAGGTGTAGGTGTGGTTATGGTAAGCACGAACGGTTTTAAGCCCGTCGTTAAGATACTGCTGCGGCATTGTGAACGGGAAGAAAATGTTATTTTTACCCGAAGTAAAGTAGCTCCAAATACCGCCCTTGGGAATAAGACCCGTGGTTGCAACATATTCACCGTCAGAGGTGCTTACTCCCCAAATTGGTGTATAGAAATTTGTAAAGTCAAAGCCCTCATGCTGCATTTTATAAAGGGTTGGGGTAAGCTCCTTATCAATTGCAAAGTAGGAAAAGCCCTCCGCCGTTACTTGAATAAGGTTATAGCCCTTAAACATACCCGTATATTCATTTTGATTTGTGGGTGTGCGACCCGCAAAATATTCGTGCAGCGCTTTTACAGTAGCATCGGTTTCCTGACTTGCAAGGGTTTCAAAATCAATTTCCATTACATTGGGCTTGTATTTAGGGTCCTCTTCCCCGCTGGACAAAATTTCGTTTTCAACATCGGGGTCAATTTCATACCCATTGTCAATGCCTAAAATGTTATAGCCAAAATCCAAAATTTCGGTGTATAAAAGGCCATTATAGGAAACACTGCGGTTCATTTCAAAAATGGCGTTACGGTCCCTATAATACGGTATGGCAAAGCGAATAATCATAGTAACCGCCAAAACTGCGGCCGTAACACCTGCCGCGGTCAAAAGCTCGTGCTTACGGGCTTCGGGACGGTTTTTAAACTTTTTAATGCCGATTATAAGCAAAACAAGCGGCACAAATAAAATTAAAACCTGCCACAGACTTTTCATTATAGCCAAAAAGGCTTCGCCAAGCATTTCGCTTTCGGCAATTTGGTCGGCACCCTTTAAGGAATATAAAATCATATAAGTGCCAAAAATGTTATGATAAACCGTTTGAACACTGTACCAAAGACTTAAAACCGACTGCACGGCAATAAGCCCGCCGTTTTTATTAAATGAAACAAACTGAGAAAGCAAACCGAAAAACACCGAAAACAGCGCAACGGTTAAAAGGCCCCAGTTAAAAAACCTTTCACCGCTGAAAAGGCGCAACCATAATTCACAATAAAAAATACTAATTGGGAAAAAAGCCCAATAATAATATTTTTTCATAAAGTAGCTCCTTTCATATTGATGCCTTAATATTTTACCCCAAAAGCGTATATTTGTCAATTAAAACGGGGTAACAAAACTGTTACCCCTTCTTAATAGTTTATTAATTTTTGCCTGTCGAGCCAAAGCCGCCTGTACCGCGCTCGGTGTCAGATAACTCCTCAACCTCGGTATATTCAACTGCCAAAAAGGGTGCAATTACCATTTGGGCAATTCGTTCCCCGTCGGCAATTTCCTGCACTTCGTTTGAATGGTTGTGAAGTGATACCATAATCTCACCGCGATAGTCGGCATCAACCACGCCAACCTTATTAGAGGGGGCAAGCCCACGCTTGTTTGCAATGCCGCTTCTGGCATAAATAAGCCCTGCATAGCCTTCGGGAATTTCCAAAGCAAGCCCTGTGTGAATAATTTTGGTTTCCCCGGGATTAAAGGTAACCGTTTCACCGTTTGTTAAGGCATAAAGGTCGGCACCGGCCGAAAAGGGCGAGCCAAAGGTTGGCACCTTGGCATTAGCATTAAGTTTTTTAAAATTCACTTTCATTATATTATTCCCCTATTCGTAAATATTACCCGAGCCCATTTTTCTTTCCCAAACACCCGAAAGCCAAACAACCTCGTTTTCCGTTAGTGATTTTTTAACATCAATTATTCGCTGATTTGAAGACCCGCGAAACAGAAGTGACGGACTTTTTAATTCCTCAACAAACTTGCCGTCAACCAAAACATCAATTAACTTTAGACATTCAAGGGTTAAGTTCTTATCACCAACAAGCCCTGCCAAAAGCTGTGTGTCAAAATTAAAGCCGGTATAGCACCAAACCGTTTTGTTTGGAAGCTTTTCTTTAATTTCCTTTAAAAGCTCATAAATACCCGCTTGGTTTTCGGGCTCAAACGGCTCGCCGCCCAATAGCGAAAAGCCTTCAATATAATCCTTATCAAGCGCTTCAATTATTTCAGCAATAGTTTCCTTTGTGAAGGGCTTGCCGTAGTCAAAATCCCATGCTTCACTGTTAAAGCAGTTTTTACATTTGTGACGGCAGCCGCTGACAAAAAGCGAAACCCGCACACCCGGGCCGTTAGCAATATCAAATTTTTTAATTACCGCATAATTCATAGCTGACCCCAAAATTTAAGGGGCTAACCTTTCGGAAAGCCCCCGTTTTTTAAAGATGTAAAACTCTTTCCTTAATTTCTTGTGTGCGGCCCTGGTTCCAATACTGTGTACCGATGTAGCCGCAGGTGCGTCTTGCAACATTAAGCTTGTCCTGATCGGTATTTCCACAGTTAGGGCAGGTCCAAACAAGCTTGCCGTGCTCGTCTTCCTTAATTTCAATTTCGCCGTCAAAGCCACATTCGTGACAGTAGTCACTCTTGGTGTTAAGCTCAGCGTACATAATGTTATCGTAAATAAACTGCATTACCGATAAAACAGCGTCAAGGTTATTTTGCATATTGGGAACCTCAACATAGCTTATTGCGCCACCCGGTGATAATGCCTGGAACTTAGCTTCAAGCGCTAATTTTTCAAAGGCGTCAATATCCTCGGTAACGTGAACGTGATAGCTGTTTGTAATATAGTTCTTATCGGTTACACCCTTAATAATGCCAAAGCGCTTTTGCAGGCACTTTGCAAACTTGTAGGTAGTGCTTTCAAGCGGTGTGCCGTAAAGTGAATAGTCAATAACCTCAGCAGCCTTCCACTTAGCAGTGTATTCGTTAAGCTTTTTCATAATTTCAAGGCCGAATTCCTCGCCCTCTTTTTCGGTAAGCTTTTTGCCGATCATGGCATAAACGCATTCCCAAAGACCTGCATAGCCAAGCGAAATTGTTGAATAGCCGCCGTGAAGATATTTGTCGATGGTTTCGCCCTTCTTAAGACGAAGAAGTGCGCCGTATTGCCATAAAATAGGTGCGGCATCTGAAAGGGTGCCTGTAAGCCTTTCATGGCGTTGCTGAAGTGCACGGTGGCAAAGCTCCATTCTGTCGTCAAAAATCTTCCAGAATTTTTCCATATCGCCATTTGCTGACAAGCCAATATCAACAAGGTTAACGGTAACAACGCCTTGGTTAAAGCGGCCGTAATACTTAGGCTTGCCGTTTTCATCGACATAGGGTGTTAAGAAGCTGCGGCAGCCCATACAGGTGTAGCAGTGACCTTCACCGTTTTTGTCAATTTTATTTTGAAGCATAACCTTTTCGGAAATATAGTCAGGCACCATACGCTTAGCGGTACACTTTGCCGCTAATTTAGTAAGAGGCCAATACTTTGTTCCCTCTTTGATATTATCTTCTTCTAAAACATAGATAAGCTTGGGGAAGGCAGGAGTAATCCAAACGCCCTTTTCGTTTTTAACACCTTGATAGCGTTGCTTTAAAACCTCTTCAATAATTAAAGCAAGGTCAGCCTTTTCCTGCTCGTTTTTAGCTTCGTTAAGGTACATAAATACAGTAACAAAGGGGGCCTGACCGTTGGTTGTCATAAGGGTTACAACCTGATACTGAATGGTTTGAACACCACGGGCAATTTCCTTAAGCAGACGTTTTTCGGTAATTTCGGCAGCCTTTTCTTCTGAAACCTCAAGACCTGCAGCTTCAAGCTCCTCCACAACCTCGGAATAAATTTTCTTGCGGCTTACGTCAACAAAGGGAGCTAAATGTGTAAGGCTTATACTTTGACCGCCGTACTGACAGGAAGCGACCTGAGCAATAATTTGGGTTGCAATGTTACAAGCGGTAGAAAAACTGTGGGGGCGTTCAATAGAGGTGCCGCTGATAACGGTACCGTTTTGAAGCATATCCTCAAGGTTAACAAGGTCGCAGTTGTGCATATGCTGTGCAAAATAGTCTGCATCATGGAAATGTATAAGACCACGGTCGTGCGCATCAACAATATCAGCCGGTAAAAGAATACGACGGGTAATATCCTTCGAAACCTCGCCTGCCATATAATCACGCTGAACGCTGTTAACGGTGGGGTTTTTGTTGCTGTTTTCCTGCTTAACCTCTTCATTATTGCATTCAATAAGGCTTAAGATTTGTTCATCGGTAGTATTTGATTTTCTAACTAAAGCACGGTTATAACGGTATGTAATGTAGCGCCTTGCAACATCAAAAGCGCGTTGATTCATAATTTGGTCTTCTACCATATCTTGTATTTCTTCAACGCTTAAAGAACGATTAATATTAGCCGCTGCGGATTCAACATCCTCGGCAATGCGCTTGATTTGCACCTCAGTCATACGGTGGCTGGGCACAACGCTTTGATTTGCTTTTGTAACGGCAACTATAATTTTTTGTGGGTCAAAGGTAACCTCAGCGCCGCTTCTTTTAATAATCTTCATAATTCCTACCTCAAACAAGTTTTTTATTTTAAAAATGCTAAATAAATAATACAATATATAGTGCGTGCAAGAATTATTATAACACAAATTATAGAAATATCAAGTACTTTTTATCAAAAAAAATTTTTTTTAAAGCCCTCGCCAAGTATTTCACCGGCCTCACAAACAACGATAAAGGCGGCAGGGTCGTGCTGTCTTGCGGCGGCGTACACATTATGCACTTCGTTTCGCCTTACAGTACACATTATCATTTTTCGTTTATCGCCCGTATAGGCGCCCTCAACATCCAGATAAGTGGCGCCGCGCCCGATTTTGCTTAAAATATCACACACAATATATTGTGCCTTGTCACTTATTATATAAATAACCTTTCCCTTGTCGGCGCCGTAAAGAACAAGGTCCATTATTTTCGAGCAGGCGTAAAGCGCCACGGTGGAATAAAGGGCGCTTTGAAGGTTTTTATAAACAAAGGCCGATATTACCACCACCGAAAAATCCAAAAACAGCATAAGCCGACCAATGCTTATATAAGGGCGCTTTAGCGATATTAGCTTTGCAATAATTTCAACCCCGCCCGTTGAGGAACCGCGAAGCATTATAATACTGACTCCAAGCCCCATTAACGTACCGCCGAAAATGCTTGCCAATATTAAATCGATTTGCATTTGCGGTAAAACAATTACAAGTGTGTCAAGTAAGAGCGAAGCCACCGCCGTTGCAATTGCGGTTTTTAAAATAAAGCCCTTGCCCATTTTAAAAAAGGCAATTATAAAAAGCGGCACATTTATTAAAAACACCACCGTACCAACCGGACTTTTAAATAAATAGTTTAAAACTGTAGCAACCCCCGTAACCCCACCGGGCGAAATTTCATTTGCAGACAAAAAGGTTGTAACCGCCACCGCATAAATACAGCCACCTACAATATAATAAATAATATCGGTTAAAAATTCTTTTACTCTTGCCTTCATAGCTCACCTTAAAAATTAAAACTGGATACACCTTTTAGTGTACCCAGTTTGGCTTTAGGATATATTAAATTTTTCCCAAATAATATTAAAAAGTGCTTCAAGCCGTTCCCTTTCGCCTGAAAGATATAAAAAACCGAACAGCGTTTCAAGTCCCGTTGCGGTGTGATAATCGCCCCCGGTTGAATTTTTAGGGGTGTTGCCCGTTTTAAAATTGCGGCCCCTTTTAAACACCATAACCTCTTTTTCGGAAAGGGTGGGTTCAATTATTTTATACGCTTCAGCCTGTGCGGTTGCATTAACTAATTTTACCGACAATTTGTGAAGCTCACCTGAAGGGCGGTTAACCTGCGCCAAAGCAGTACGCACCATAAGACCGTAAACCGCATCACCCACAAAGGCCAACACCGACGGGCTTAAAAGGTTGGGATTTTCCATAAAACACCTCTAACTTTAAGGAACATAATCAAATTCAATATCTAAAATCTTAACCGTATCACCTTCGGAACAGCCCTTTCGTTCCAAAGCGTCAATAATGCCGCATTCCCTGATAACACGCTCGAAATACTGAAGCGATTCATAATCGTCAGGGTCAACATTATTCATTACTTCCATAAGCCAGTCGCAGTCTTCTACATAATAATATGTGCCATCAAACCTGACACTAAAGCTGCGGCGGGTTTTGGGTTCGATAACCTCAGGCAATTCCTCCGCCTCGTAAATTTTAATGGGCGGAAGCTTTTGAAGCTCACTTGCAACATAATTTATAAGCTCATCGGTGCCCTCGGCAATGGGCGCCATAATCGGAAAGAATTTAAAGCCCTCGGCCTCAAAATATTCCCGTAGCTTTTCAACCACGCCCTCATCGGCAAGGTCGCACTTGTTGCCCACAACAATTTGTGGAGCAAGGGTTAAATCCTCACTGAAAACCGAAAGCTCGTGATTAATTTTATCAAAATCGTCAATTGGGTCGCGACCCTCACTGCCCGAAACGTCAATAACGTGAAGCAATAAACGGCAACGCTCAACATGGCGCAAAAATTCGTGACCAAGGCCAATACCCTCGCCTGCGCCTTCGATAAGACCGGGAATGTCAGCCATTACAAAGCTTGAGCCCTCATCCATTCTCACCACACCCAAAACAGGTGTAAGGGTTGTAAAGTGGTAATTTGCAATTTTAGGCTTGGCTTCGCTTACCACCGACACTAAGGTTGACTTTCCAACGTTTGGAAAGCCGATAAGTCCCACATCGGCAAGTAGTTTAAGCTCAAGGGTTACGTCCAATTCTTCACCCGGATTGCCGCTTTTTGAAAAACGGGGAATTTGGCGTGTCGCCGTGCCAAAATGCTGGTTACCCCAACCGCCGTTGCCGCCCTTGGCAATAACAACCGGCTCGTCGGTAGAAATATCGGCAATAATGCGGCCTGTTTCGGCATCCTTCACTAAGGTGCCCACCGGTACCGAAATAACTAAATTCGGTGCACTTTTACCTGTGCAGCGGGATGTGCCGCCGTTTTCGCCCGACTGGGCAGTATATTTTCTTTTATAGCGGAAATCGGCCAAGGTAGAAAGGTTACTGTCAGCCTTAAAGACAATATCTCCGCCTTTACCGCCATCGCCACCGTCGGGTCCGCCTGCCGCAACAAACTTTTCACGGTGAAAGGACACCGCACCATTACCGCCGTTACCCGCTTTTAAGTGTATTTTTGCTATATCAACAAACATTTAGTTTTCCTCTGCTTCAATTTCAATAAAAGCGTTATAAAGTTCTAACGCTTTGTCATAATCTTCGGGCTTTACGTAAAAATTTTCGGGTATTAATAAACCACCCGTTACAATTTTCATATAACCCGCAGCGCCTTCCTGCCTTGCAATAAACGGTATGTCGTTATCCCTTAAAATTTCGGAATACATACCCACAAAATTGGGCATTACCGCCTTCACAAGCTTAAGACCGTCGTATTCACTTTTATCTTTTACTCTAAAGAACACTTTTTATTCCTCTTCATCACTTAATTCTTCATCAATAAAGAATTCATCATCCTCAAATTCGGGCGGATTTTCCAAAAAATCATTATAAAGCGCTTCGGCTCTATTAAAATCACGCTTTTCAACATAAATTTCATCAACCGAAAAGCTGCCGCCAAACATTACACGCACGGCGCCCTCATCATTACCCATTGAGTATGGAATTCCGTTTTCGGTTAAAATATCCCTGAATATTTCGGAAGAAATCACATCCTCAAAGGTGGCAATAAGCACGGGTTCGGTAATTTCTTTTTCCATCATTTCACCCGAAACCTCTTCGTTTTGGGTTAAGTCAGCTCCGCAAACCAGACAAACCTCTTGGTTGTCGTCACATTCAATGCCGCAAACATGACAAATTTTCATAAAGCCTTCAACCTTTCGTGATTTTTAAATAAAAAATAAACCCGGACGCTGAAAGCACCCGGGTTAAATAGTTAATTATTGCTCAACAGCGTAAATGCTTACTTGTTTACGGTCTCTGCCAACTCTTTCAAACTTAACCTTACCGTCGATAAGGGCAAATAAAGTATCGTCAGAACCACGGCCTACGTTGTTGCCGGGATGAATGTGAGTGCCTCTCTGGCGAACAAGAATGTTGCCTGCGAGAACAAACTGACCGTCAGCACGCTTAACGCCAAGACGCTTGGATTCACTGTCACGGCCGTTCTTGGTAGAACCAACACCCTTTTTATGAGCGAATAACTGGATGTTAATCTTTAACATTTTTTTGCACCTCCAAAATTTTGATGTTATTGCTATATTGCATCGATAATTCGGTTAAATGAAGCCTTAACCCTTCCAAAACCATTACTGCGGCATCGCTTGGATTTTTGACCTTGAAAAACATTTCGCCGTCCGAAACCGTTGCTTTTGCTTTGTCGCCAATAATTTCGGTTATGGTGTTTGCAGCCATATATGCAGCGCTTGATACCGCCGCGCAAACCGTTTTACCGACCTCGTCATCACAGCTTACTGTACTGTGACCGCTGATTTCAAAGCCGTAAAGCTTTTTATCAGCCAAAAATTTTACACTAGTCATACTAATTAACCTAATTAGCCAATTTCAGTAATTTGTACTTTAGTGTAGGGTTGTCTGTGACCCATTTTGCGAGCGCAGCCCTTCTTGGGTTTGTAAGTGAAGACAGTAATCTTCTTGCCCTTGCCGTTCTTTAAAACGGTGCCTTTAACGAAAGCGTCCTTAACATAGGGCTTACCAACCTTTAAAGTTCTGTTGCTAACAGCAACAACCTTGTCGAAGGTAACTTCTTCATCAACCTGAGCGTCGAGCTTTTCGATGTAGATAACATCGCCGTTTTCAACACGGTACTGCTTTCCGCCTGTTTCGATAATTGCGTACATTTTTTCACCTGCTTATTTTTCAGTCTCGCTACAGAAGGCGTGCACCAAAAAAGGCGCAACTTAAAAAAGCCCACAATATGCGGCTTATACAGTTTATCACAAACCTTCTCGTTTGTCAAGGAAAAATTAATAGTTTCAAATTATAGTTTATCGCTTAGTTAAATTGGCGGCACATCGTAGGGACAATTCACGAATTGTCCGTAAATTACAGCTATGTACAGACGGGCGATTCGTGAATCGCCCCTACGAATATACAATTAAATTAATAAAATCAACAATTTTAATCCGTCGCGAAGCGACACCGAACCTCTTCACTCTTAACTTTTAACTCTTCACTCGCGCAAGCGATAAACCCCAATCTATTCTTTGCTTTTAATGAGCGACATTATGCTACCAACCGTCAAAAGCGCAAAGCCCGTGAAAAGCAAGATTCCACCGCTTGTGATAAAATGCAATATAATTGTAAAATATGTATCAACAAGCCCTAATTTGCTGTAAATAAGATACTGCGGAATTGCAGGGGTTATAAATGAAAACACCATCCACAGAGCAATTGCACCACACATCACCGCCGAAATAATCGGCAAAACTTTGCCGGCTTTGTTTTTAAGGTTTAAAATAAGTAAAATCACTGGCAAAAGCATTATAGCAACGGTTATTAAGCTTGGAAAAAAATCATTATATACGAAATATCTCAAGTTGTCAAAACCAAATTGAAGCACGACAGTAACACAATCGTAAACAAACCTGAAAAGTTGCAACAAGATATAAAGCAAATTTAAAATTATACCAATAAGTAAAACAATATTTTTCGCCTTTTTCATAACATCACCCAAATACATTTTAACACACCACACAAAAGAAGGCAATAAAATTCAAAGGCGGTCGCCACAGTGACCGCCTTTTGAATTATTCCTTAAGCTTTTCTGCAGCCTTTATTGCCGCATCGTTATCATCGGTAATTAAGAAAATAACAAATTTACCATCGGTTTTTACAACCGAATTTGCCATTTTGGTTTCAAAGCTTTGATCGTACATACCCTTGTCGCCGTTTTCTAGTGTTTTCTTGCGGCGTTTAATTAAATCAATCAATTTTTCGGTGTCGGCTTCATTTTTGGCCTTTAATACCGTAACCTCGTAAGTATCAGCGCCCGAGCCTAAATATATTGCATAATCTTCTAATAATTCTAATTCATCGCATTCCTGGAACGAACCGTCCGCCCAAAGTGACATTGAAAAAGCATCCAGATTATTTTCCGACTTGCGATAAAACTTTTCATATTCAGGCTTTTCGCCTGCCGACTGATAAGCCGCAACGATATCTTCACACGAAAGATTATCGGGAAAGCTTTTTTCGCCGCCGCAGCCCACAGTAAAAAGCAGTGTTAAAGCCATTAACAATACAATTATTTTTTTCATATAATCCCCCTAAGGCATTTGTAAAATAGAAATGTTTTTAGCGGTTGAAAGTTCAGAAATGCTTTGCAAAACCAAAACCTTATCTATACCCTCGGTTTCAACCAGTTGTTTTACACTGTCGGTATAATAACGCAAATCAATGAGGGTTAAATCATAATGAATTGCAAGAAATGGTGCAATGCTGTCGGCAAAGCTATCCCTTATAATAAGCAGCTTTTCCCTGCCCTGCTGTTTGTTGGTTATATCAACCCTCGCGTGATTGCCGCCCAAAAATACCGCATACTTATCAACCGAATTAAGCTTTTCGAAATCATACATTCCTATTTGCTTATTATCGGCAGTTATGCTGTATTCGGTATCATTTTCATAACGGTAAAGTTTGATTTCATCCTTTGGCGCAAGGTAAAAGCCCGAGCTTCGCATTGAAGTACCGCAAAATTCCTTTGTTACGGTTTCTGTTTTAAAATAAGCTTCATCTTTAGGCTTAAAGCCCAATTCTTTACCCAAGGCGCAATATGTAAGATATGCACCCTTTGTGGTGTAATGATGGTCTGTTTTATAATAAGTGCCATCTTTGTAAAGCGTTTCGCGCAAATCCGATATATTTATACCTGACGCATTGGTTTCTTTAAACAGCTTATCCCATATTTTTGCTTCATTTTCGTAAGGATATGCATTTGGCAAATTAGCAGAATATACATCAACCGTTCTTGGTAACGGCGCTATTACAACCGCTTTACCGATAGCGTTTGCAAAATTATTTATACAGTTTAGATTTTCTCCTAGCCTGTCATCAGTAATATCGCCGCGTGGAATTAAAACTCCGTCTTTGCCGTAAACAACACCGTTATTTTCCTGTTTTAAAAGTGCCAATTCGCAATATGCCTTTAATGACACAAAGCCGTCCCTAAAAGGAAATTGGTCGGTAAGATAACGCGAAATTTGTTCGGTAAATTCACCGCTTTTCAGCTTTTCAAAAGTAAAGCTTGGCGCCTGCTGTAAGGCACGGTTTTCTTTTTGTGAAATTTCCTTATCGGGTATTATTATAATAAGCGCCGCCAAAACGGTAATTAGCAAGGCGCTAACTATAACAATGCTTTTTTCAAAAATATTTTTCATAGCTTTATTTGAAGTTGACTATACTTGCGTTTGAATTTGCAAGCATAATTTTAAACAGGTTTCTTTCAGAATAAAGATGAATTACATAATCGGGATTGGTATTTTGCCAGCCTGACGGGAAGTTATAATTATTAGACTGGCCCCAACAAGCAGTTGCAAAGCGGTCACTTACTAAATCAAGAGCAACCTTGCCGAAGGAGTCCCGCATAATAACTGCATTAGGAAGTCCCGAAGGGGTATTATTATATACCCTTCTTGCATCAGCATTTGCATCGGTAAGATAAAGTCCCACGTTGTTGTGATAAACCGCACTTAATGTATTTGAGCTTGTTTTTAAATTATACAGGGTGGTTAATTCTTTAATTTTTGTTTTGGAGGTAATGCCCGAAGCTGTATTGGTGTCAAAGCCTATACCTGACGGGAAATTAAATACCGCGTCGCCGCCGCAAAGCTCTTTTGTGTAGAAGCCCATTTCCTTAACGGTGCGAGGCTTTGCAGCAGGATGAGCTTTTGCAATATAGTTAAATAAATCGTAGGTGCCCCAATATGCGCCGTAGGTTGACCAATGCGAATCGGTGTACTGATAAAGCTGATAACCCTTACCGTCGTTTTTATGCTTTTTCATTGTATCAAGCGGATAAATAACCTTAGCCCCCGCCTGAGTTGCAATTTTTTCAAAAGCCTCATATATTGTTTCGCCACCGGTTTTAGTGTAACCTGCAGGTACGGTTTCGGGGTAAATTTGTGCTGAAGACGGAATTATTAAGAATATAGTTTCAGCACCTACGTCCGAAGCCTTATCAACCAAGCTTTTAATATTGGTTTGCGCCTGTGAACGCACGTCAGAGTTTACTTTATTTGAAGAAAGGGTATAGCTTAAAAGCGCGCTGTAAAAATGTGCGCGGCTGTTAAGACCGATAACGGGGCGATATTCGTGGGCTTCCATATAATTGCCGTTAAAGCCATAAGTAAAATTAACATACCTATAAGCACCGTATGATTCAGCCTTACCCTTTTCCTTGGCTGTAACCTCTACATTGCCTGCCATATCAATTTTTACCTGACCCATATAAAAATCGTTAAGCTCGCCTGCAAAGGGCACAATTTTAGTGGTTGTAACACCGGGGCCCTTAACTGTTACATATTCAGTCCCCTTTGGGCAGGTACCTGCAACGATGCAAACACCGGGCGCTACCTGTGCGCCAACAGTAACGGTTGGCATATCGCTTATTTTAACCTCAGTGGTGCTTTGGTTTGTGCTTGAATTGTTTTTATCTTCGGTGTTCTGCGGCTTACTTGGCTTATTAACCGAAGAATTACCCGAAGAGTCACCTGAAGAATTATTTGATTCATCGTTTGAATTTTGAAGCTCGGAGTTATTTCCCGAAACCGTGCCGCTTACATCGTCGGGCTTGGAATTTGTTTTATTTTTACAGCCGCCCATAAATGCGACTGTTAAAATGCTGATTACCAAAAACAGTGCAATTGTTTTAATTAAACGTGTATTTTTCATTTAAAGGTCTCCTTTCAAAATTTAAAAACGAAAATATAAAAACGGATTATAGGATGAATCGACTATATAAGCCGTGCAAATAAGCAAAAGTGTAATTGCCGCAATAAAAATTATAACCTTGGCTATTGCCTTGTCCTTTATTTTTGAATAAACTTTATTAGGTAAGGGTGTTGCGGCAACACACAAAACCACTATGAAAGCTATGTTTCGCAACAGCTCGTACAACGATAAGTCGGAAGCTATGGGCGCTGTGAACATTGCTTTTAAAAATTCAAAGGGTGCCGTTAAATCGCAAGCAATAAAAATATACCAGCCGAACACTACAAACAAAAGTGAATATATGTGTGATATAAATTTAGGAAGCTTTTGAAGAACTTTTAAAAGGAAGAACTTTTCAATTACAAGCAGCAGGAAGAAGTAAAGTCCCCAAATAATAAAATTCCACGAAGCGCCGTGCCAAAGCCCCGTTAAAAACCAAACTATTAAAAGGTTTATTACGGTGCGACCCAACCCCTTTCGGTTGCCGCCTAAAGGTATGTAAACATATTCCTTAAACCACGAGGAAAGGCTTATATGCCAACGCCGCCAAAATTCTGTAATACTTTTTGAGATATACGGGTAATCAAAATTTTCATTAAATTCAAACCCCATAATACGACCGAGACCGATTGCCATATCGGAATAGCCCGAAAAGTCAAAATAAATTTGGAAGGAAAAGAATATAAGCGCAAGCCAGCTTGACAGCATACTTGGTGTTTCACTAGCCGACAAGGCTAACTGACTGTAGACCGCGCCCGCTGTGTTAGCAAGCAAAACCTTTTTAGCCAAGCCGCAAATAAAACGAAGTATTCCGCTTGATGCCTTTTCAAAGCTATGCTTTCTATACCGAAGCTGTTCATCAACATCGCCATACCTTACTATTGGCCCCGCAATAAGCTGTGGAAACATAGTAACATACGACCCAAAGGAAAAGATGTTTTTTTGCACCTTTGCTTTACCTAAATAAATATCAAGCGTGTAAGACATAGTTTGAAAGGTATAAAACGAAATACCTATCGGTAAAGCTATTCCAAGCGGTTTTAAGGATGAAAAAATTGGAATAAGCGCCAAATTTTCAATTATAAAATCAAAATATTTAAAAAAGCCCAAAACGCTTAAATTCAATACCACGCTTGCAATCATTGCGATTTTTGCTTTTTTAGGATTTGCTTCACGGTTTTTGGCAACCAAATAGCCGCAAATATAATCCACCGCAATTGAAAAGAACATTATAAAAATATAAACGGGCTCGCCCCAACCGTAAAAAACAAGACTTAACACCAATAAAGCAAGGTTGCGAAGACTTAAATATTTGGCGGGAATTATAAAATAAATAAACGAGGCTAACGGTAAATAAAGGTATAAAAATTCAATTGATGAAAATACCATAATTGTCCCCCTTGCCCAAGCTTTTTGATATATTCTCTTTCACAGTAATTATACCATACATCGCATATCACACAAATGCGATATTTTTGCGAATATCTGTTAATAATTAAAGCGTTTATGTAAAATTTGAGTATATTATATTTTAGTAGAATTGGTTTGTCAATCAATTAAACAATTTACTTGCTGTGAAATATAATATATTTTTACGGCATAACAAAAACGGTAATAAGCAGTCCACACAAATTATATCTTTTTATCTTTATTACATTGACAATTATGTGTCAAATATAGTATAATTTTATGTTAAAGGGAGATGATTTTTGTGATTAACAAAAGTATTAAAAAATTAGTATGCTACGGTCTTGCCAAAAACCTTTTTGCAAAAGAGGATGAAATTTTTGTAACCAACCGTATTTTAGAGATTTTAAAGCTTGACAGCTTTGAATGCGATGAGGCTTTTGAGGATGTAAATTTGGAAGAAACCCTAAAAGAGCTTCTTGATTTTGCGGTTGAAAAAGGCTTAATTGATGACAACATTACCGAACGCGACCTTTTTGATACTAAGCTTATGTCGGCTTTAATGCCAAGACCCAGCGAGGTTATTGCAAAATTTAATGCTTTATATAAGGAATCCCCCGAAGCCGCTACCGATTATTACTATAATTTAAGCTGTGATAGTGACTACATACGCCGCTACCGTGTAGCAAAGGACCTTAAGTGGCTTGCCGACACCGAATACGGCCAAATGGATATTACGGTTAACCTTTCAAAGCCTGAAAAGGATTTGAAATCTATTATGGCGGCTAAAAATGCGCCGCAGTCGGGCTACCCCAAGTGCGCGCTTTGCAAGGAATGTGAAGGCTATGCGGGCCGTATTAACTTCCCCGCACGTCAAAACCACCGCATTATTCCCATTACACTTGACGGTGATAAATGGTTTTTGCAATATTCACCCTACGTTTACTACAACGAGCATTGCATTGTTTATAACGGCGAGCATATTCCGATGAAGGTTGATATTACCACCCTTCGCAAAATTATTGAATTTGTTACTGTCTTCCCCCATTACTTTATTGGCTCGAATGCAGGTCTTCCCATTGTTGGCGGCTCTATCCTTTCGCACGAGCATTATCAGGGCGGTCACTACACCTTTGCTATGACAAAGGCCCCCATCGAAAAGGAAATCACCTTTGAAGGCTTTGAAGACCTTAAAACAGGTATTGTAAAATGGCCTATGTCGGTTATACGTATTACAGGCGCAAACCCCGAGCGTGTAATTGAGCTTGGCGGTAAAATTTTAACCGCTTGGGAAAGCTATACCGATGAGGATGCTTTCATTTTTGCAGAAACTGATGGCGAGCCCCACAATGCTGTCACACCTATTGCCCGCAGACGCGGTGAAGATTTTGAGCTTGATATTGTTCTTCGTAACAACATCACCACCGAGGAATTCCCCTTAGGTGTTTACCATCCCCATCAGGAATATCACCACATTAAAAAGGAAAACATCGGTCTTATTGAGGTTATGGGCCTTGCGGTACTTCCCGGCCGCTTAAAGCAAGAAATGGCAGGACTTCAAACCGCCATTTTAGAGGGACGTGACATTACAAACGACGAAGCACTTTCAAAACACGCTGAATGGGCTGAAGAAATTAAGGCAAAATATAATGATATAAATGCCGATAATATTGACGGTATTATTAAGGCAGAAATTGGCCTTGTTTTCTCAAAGGTGCTTGAAGACGCAGGCGTTTATAAGCGCGACGAGAAGGGTCAAAAGGCCTTTATGAAGTTTATAGAAAGCGTGAAATAATGTTTATAAATGTATTAACCCAAGTGGTTATACTGTTTGTGCTTATACTAATAGGCTTTGCCCTTGCAAAAACAAGGGTGCTCAATGACAAAAGTGTAAGCAGTATGACCGACCTTGTGTTAATTTTGGTTACCCCTTGTGTTATTGTTAAATCCTTTTTCCGTGAATTTAACAGGTCCGACCTTAAAGACCTGCTTATAAGCTTTTTATTGGGTATTTTACTTCACCTTGCATTTATTGCCTTAAGTATGCTGCTTTTAAGGGATAAAAGCAAAGACCGCCGGATAGTGCTGCAATATGCCGCCGTTTTTTCTAATTGCGGGTTTATGGCAATTCCGCTGCAGCAGGCATTACTTGGTGATAACGGCGTGTTTTTAGGCTCGTCCTTTGTAGCAATTTTTAACGCATTTGTTTGGAGCTGGGGACTGCTTTTAATGAGCGGCGACAAGAAAACCCTAAAGCCCCTTAAAATTATTACCCGCCCTGCAATTTTAGCGCTTATAATCGGTTTGGCGGTTTTCCTTTTATCCATTCCCGTACCCAAGGTCTTAAGTGAGCCCGTTTCTATGCTTGCGGCCCTTAACACACCGCTTCCGATGATAATTATCGGCTTTCACCTTGCAAGCTCGAATGTACTGAAGGGTATTACTGATATAAAGTGCATTTTTGCCATTTTGTTAAGGCTTATTATTTACCCTGCCGCCGCAATTATAGTTATGTGGCTTTGCGGTGTTAAAGGCGATATGCTTATATCCCAAGCAATTTGCTGCAGTGCGCCCGTTGCCGCTGTTACAACAATGTTTTCTTCTAAATACAATCGCGATACCGAGCTTTCGGTTAACCTTGTTTCCCTTAGCACATTATTATCTCTTATAACAATGCCCGCAATGATATTGCTGGCTGAAAAATTGGCTAATATATGATAAATTACATTCACGAACCCACACCTCTTCAATGCGGACAAGCTGTGTTGGCAATGCTTACGCAAAAAACGGTTGACGATGTGGTAAAAACACTTAATAATGAAAAAGAAACACGCCTTTGTGAAATGGTTTCTTTTTTAAACAATAACGGCTTTAAGGTTGAAAACCCGCGGCTTTTGGCAAGCAGTAAAACCGACCTGCCCGAAATTGCGCTTTTAAGCCTTGAAACCCCACGGTGTTGGCATTGGTCACTTTATTATAAAGGCACCTTTTACGACCCCGAGCACGGTGTTATGAACGATTTTCCCGTTTGTAACCGCAAATACTTTTGGAAAATTTCGGAGGATATATGTTAGAACTTAAAAACATATCTTTTACAGCCGAAAACGAAGATGGCGAAAAACAAATTTTAAAGGACGTTAATCTTAAAATTGATGATGGCTTTGTAGTTATTACAGGCCCAAACGGCGGCGGTAAATCCACCCTTGCAAAAATAATTGCAGGTATTATTACCCCCACAGCCGGCCAGATTTTGTTAGACGGCGAGGACATTACAAACCTAACCATTACCGAACGCGCAAAAAAGGGCGTTAGCTTTGCCTTTCAGCAGCCTGTTCGTTTTAAGGGCATTACCGTACACGACCTTATAAGCCTTGCCGCAGGTGAGGACATAAGCGTTACAAAGGCTTGCAGCTATCTTTCGCAGGTTGGCCTTTGCGCTAGGGATTACATTAACCGTGAGGTTAACGCTTCCCTTTCGGGCGGTGAGCTTAAAAGAATTGAAATTGCCACCGTTTTGGCACGTGGCACCAAGGTTTCAATTTTTGACGAGCCCGAAGCAGGCATTGACCTTTGGAGCTTTAATAACCTTATTAAAGTTTTTGAAAAAATGCACAACACACTTGGCGGCAGTATTATAATCATTTCCCACCAGGAACGCATTTTAAATATTGCTGATAAGGTTGTAGTTATTGCAAACGGAAGTGTAAAGGACGAGGGCAAGAAGGATGATATTCTTCCCAGCCTTTTAAATGCGGCGGATGCTGCCTGCAAGGTACTGACCGACGCTTTAGAGGAGGTGTAACGCCGTGAATAATACAGAGCTTGAGCTTTTAAAAATGATAGCCGATATTGACGGCACACCGGCAGGCGCGTTTAACATTCGTGCAAACGGTGCGCTTTCTTCCCGTCACGTTACCGAAAACGTTGACATTCGCGAAAAAGCAGGCGTTTCGGGTATTGAAATTATTATTAAACCGAACACCGTTGGCGAAAAAATTCACATTCCCGTAATTATAAGCGAAAGCGGTTTAACCGAAATGGTTTATAACGACTTTATTATTGGGGATGACTGCGATGTTGAAATTGTTGCAGGCTGCGGTATTCACAACTGCGGAAGCGAGGAGTCCCGCCACGACGGCATACACACCTTTTTTGTTGGCAAAAACGCCAAGGTAAAATACGTTGAAAAGCATGTTGGCGAAGGTGACGGCGAGGGCGGCAAAAATATGAACCCCACCACCGTAATAAATATTGCTGACGGCGGTTATATGGAAATGGAAACTACACAAATTAAGGGTATTGATTCCACCAAGCGTATAACCAAAGCTGTTTTGGCCGACAATGCAACCCTTATTGTTAAGGAAAAGCTTATGACACACGGCAGTCAGTATGCCGAAACCGACTTTACAGTTGATATGAACGGTGAAAACAGCAGCGCTAACGTCATTTCCCGTTCGGTTGCAAAGGATAAATCAAGCCAGCTTTTTGTATCCCGCATAAACGGTAATAACATTTGCAGCGGTCACACCGAATGTGATGCCATTATTATGGATGATGCACACGTTTCCGCCCTGCCGCAAATTACCGCAAACCATATTGATGCGGCGCTTATTCACGAAGCGGCCATTGGTAAAATTGCAGGCGAACAGCTTATTAAGCTTATGACCTTAGGCCTTTCAGAAGCCGAAGCCGAGGAACAAATTGTAAACGGATTTTTGAAATAATATGCAAAACCAAAACGGTAGAAGCCTTTTTTGGCATCTACCGTTTTTTCTTTGTATTTCAAATTATACCTCGTTTCAAGCCCCTCGTAAGCATCGTCCCATACAAGCTATTTATTCATTTTACACCCATTAAACCAACAAAAGCATAACCAAAAGCGACACTAACGCACCCATAACCAGCCATTCTACCAAGCCAAGCAGCATTCTACCGCAAATTACCGCCCCAATTGAAGCGCCGCCGTTTTTGTTTTTAATGTTTTTTATAATATGCCTTTTATAAATTGCATCGCCGAAAAGTCCCCAAAAAACACAGGTAAAAGGAACTATTATAATGGTTTTAAATTGAGCCTTGGCTTCTATTTCGGCAAGCTTATTTTCAGCCATGGCGCCCTTTTGAACTATTTCGGGCGAATAGGGTCTGCCATCCGCATCAAGCATAATGGTTTGACCGCCACCTTTAATATATTCCTTATACGGTGCAATATCTTGGTTTAAAATTCTCATTTCTTCGGTATGGGGTAACAAAAACAAAACCGAAAGCGCCACCGTAATTAAAGACGTGACAATAAAGCCTATTACTGCAACCTTATACATTTTACGGTACAAAACCCAGTTAAGCCCCAAAAATAACGCCGCAAAATTTATATGTAAAAACCATTTTTTACCGTTGTTGTTTTTATATACGTCAACGTATCGCTTCGCATTTTTATCTATATAATCTTCCCATTCGGTTTGACCTATACCATCAATAATGAAATCAGCTTGTTCGGTTTCACCGCCAAGCTTTTTCCAACAGTTTTTACAATAACCGTCCTTTACGTTGCAAATTGCGCCGCAGTTTTCGCATTTTATTGTTGTGTTACTCATAAAACCATCCTATTTTTAAGAATTTTATAAATTTATATTGCTTTCCAAGCATCTCGCTTAAGCATACGTTCCTCAATTAATAATTTATGTTTTTTGTCAAATTCGTCCTTGCTGACTTCCGTCCCGTCAACTTCATAATAAGGACATTTTGACGTATCGCTAGAATATATCAATTCATCCCTTGCAAACACTTTGGAAATATCGACCTTTTCACCCTCAGAATTATAACGGAAAAGCGTATAGCTTCGTGTTCCCGAATAATCGTATTGGCGCACCATTGTTCCGTCCTTTAGCGGATAATCACGGCAAGCCCCTTCTACCGAATCACTTTGCCAACAAATTATTTGCTTGCCGTCAAAGTGAAACACCGCATTATAACCGCAAGGGTCATCCTGAAGTTGAACAAGCATTTCTACTACACCGTCTTCATTTACATCTAAATAAGTATATTCATATTCCAACATATCATCTTGAAAATCAGGAATACCCTTTTCCTCCACTTGTGCACCCAAAAGTGTTGTGTCCCCTGACAAAAAAGAGGAAAATGCCTCTTTTGCAGCATTATTTGTGGTTTCTTTGTTAGTAGCACATCCAACTGTGCCAAATGTGAAAATTACCGTCAAGATTAATAAAATTATTTTTTTCATAAAACCACCGCCTCATTTAAATTATAGTATAAAAATTTCGAAAAACAATTTACAATGTTTTAACTTTTATATATTAGACGTATGAATTTTAAAAAACTCTCTTAATTTTATAATTTTTGTTTTTTAAAAAACAAAAATCCCCAAGACCGAAATCTTGGGGATTTAAATTTACAGCAATTATTTAGCCATTGCAGCAACTTCAGCAGCGAAGTCGTCAACGCGCTTTTCAATACCTTCGCCCTTTTCAAAGCGAACATAAGCAGCAAGCTTAACTTCAGCGCCAAGCTCCTTAGCGGTGTTAGCAATGTACTTGCCAACGGTAAGATCACCATCCATAACGAATGCCTGTTCAACAAGGCAGTTTTCCTTATAGTATTTGCCGATTTTACCTTCAACAATTTTACCGAGAACTGCATCGGGCTTGTTAGCCATTTTAGGATCTTCCTTCATTTGAGCAACGAGGATTTCCTTTTCCTTTTCGATAACAGAAGCAGGAACTGATGCCTGATCAAGATAAGCAGGGTTCATTGCAGCGATTTGCATTGCAATGTTTTTACCCATAGTAACAAGGCCTTCGTTATCAGCAGCAAGTTCGGTTTCGAAGTTAACAAGAACACCAATCTTACCACCTGCGTGAACGTAAGAAACAACCTTACCTTCAAAGCGGTCAAAACGACGAACCTTAATGTTTTCACGAATAGCAAGGAACAATTCCTGAACCTTTGCCTCAACGGTCATACCGTCTTTTTCTGCAGCGAGAAGAGCGTCCATATCAGCGGGGTTCTGAGTAGCTACAACTTCAGCAACCTCAGCAGCCAATGCCTTAAAGCCGTCGCCGTTAGCAACGAAGTCGGTTTCGCTGTTGAGTTCAACAATAGCACCTACGCCGTTTGCTGTGTAAACAGCAACAGTACCTTCAGCAGCGATACGGTCTGCCTTCTTAGCTTGAGAAGCAAGACCCTTTTCGCGCAAATAGTCAACTGCGGCATCCATATTACCGTCGCATTCTACGAGGGCCTTTTTACAGTCCATCATACCGCAACCGGTTTTTTCTCTTAAAGCCTGTACGTCTTTAGCAGTAAAAGCCATTATAGTTTCCTCCAAATAATTATTCAGCGTCAGCGGTTTCTTCTACAGCTTCTTCTACAGCAGCGGTGCCCATTTCGGTACCCTGTCTGCCTTCGATAACTGCAGCAGCGATGGTTTCAGCGATAAGCTTAACAGCGCGAATAGCGTCGTCGTTACCGGGGATAACAGCATCAATTTCGTCAGGATCACAGTTTGTGTCAACAATAGCGATGATGGGAAGACCCAACTTCTTAGCTTCAGCAACTGCAATTCTTTCTTTGCGGGGGTCAACGATAAAGAGAGCTGCAGGAGCCTTCTTCATATTTTGAATACCGCCGAGGAATTTTTCTAATTTTTCAATTTCAAGGTTAAGTTTGATAACTTCCTTCTTGGGAAGAAGCTCAAAGGTGCCGTCGTCACGCATTGTGCGGAGCTGGTTAAGACGGGCAATTCTGGTTTTGATGGTTGTGAAGTTTGTGAGCATACCGCCAAGCCAACGAGCGTTAACATAAGGCATGCCGCAATGTTCAGCTTCTTCCTTAACAGAATCCTGAGCTTGCTTTTTGGTACCTACGAAAAGGATATCGCCACCGTCAGCTGCAATGTCACGAACGAACATATAAGCCTCGTTAAGCTTCTTAACGGTTTTCTGAAGGTCGATAATATAGATACCGTTTCTTTCTGTGAAGATGTATTCAGCCATCTTCGGATTCCAGCGTCTTGTCTGATGTCCGAAATGAACACCGGCTTCAAGCAACTGTTTCATTGATACTACTGCCATTTTTATTTCCTCCTAAGGTTTTACCTCCATCCCGCAATGGTTTCGAGAATCGCCGTAGTAAAGCGACACCTGCCCGATATAAGCGGAATGTGTGTTATAATATTTGCCACCTCTTCAGTAGCCGATAAATTATACCACACTAAAGCTTGGAAATCAAGCATTTTTTTGCAGTTTAATTCGTTTTTACGCCCGTTTTTTAAAAAGTCTACTTTTTGCACTTTTAAAGAACATTTTTAAATATAAATTTCGTTATTTTTGACAAAAAATTTCTAATTGACATTGGCAAACTAAAAATATATAATATTAAAAATATTTAAGTAAGGAGTATGCAAAATGGCTTATTATTTTAACGAAGTTTCACACACCTTTAACGAATATTTGCTTGTTCCGGGTTATTCCTCAAGCGAATGTATTCCTGCTAATGTTTCGCTTAAAACTCCCCTTGTAAAGTTTAAAAAGGGTGAAGAAAGCGCTATTACTATGAATATTCCTATGACCTCGGCAATAATGCAGTCGGTATCGGGTGACCGCTTGGCAGTAGCCCTTGCAAAAGAGGGCGGCGTTTCCTTTATTTACGGCTCACAGTCAATTGAGGATGAGGCCGCAATGGTAGCACGTGCAAAATCCTACAAGGCGGGCTTTGTTGTAAGCGCTTCTAATGTTACTCCCGAAAGTAGTCTTAAGGATGTTTTAGCCCTTAAAGAAATTAACGGCTTTTCAACCGTTGCCGTTACCGATGACGGCAGTGCAAACGGCAAGCTTTTAGGTATTGTAACAAGCCGTGATTACAGGGTTAGTCGTATGTCAGAGGATGTTAAGGTAAAGGAATTTATGACTCCCCTTGAAAAGCTTATAACCGCTGATGACTCCACAACCTTAAAGCAGGCTAATGACATTATTTGGGACCACAAGCTTAACTCCTTACCAATTGTTGACAAAAACGGTAACTTAAAATATTTTGTTTTCAGAAAAGACTATGAAGAGCACAAGTCACATCCCAACGAGCTTTTGGACAGCGAAAAGCGTTATGTTGTAGGCGCAGGTATTAACACCCGCGACTATGCCGAACGTGTTCCCGCTTTGCTTGAAGCAGGTGCTGATGTGCTTTGTATTGACTCTTCAGAGGGCTTCAGCGAATGGCAGTCACGTACAATTGCCTTTATTCGTGAAAAATACGGTGACAGCGTAAAGGTTGGCGCCGGTAATGTTGTTGACCGTGATGGCTTTATGTTCTTAGCCGAAGCAGGCGCTGACTTTATTAAGGTTGGTATTGGCGGCGGTTCAATTTGTATCACCCGCGAAACCAAGGGTATTGGCCGCGGTCAAGCAACCGCACTTATTGACGTTTGCAAGGCAAGGGATGAATATTTTGAAAAGACAGGCGTTTATATTCCCGTTTGCTCTGACGGCGGTATTGTTCACGACCACCACATTACCTTAGCACTTGCAATGGGCGCCGACTTTATGATGCTTGGCCGTTACTTTGCCCGCTTTGATGAAAGCCCGACAAATAAAATTGCCATTGGCGGTAATTATTATAAGGAATATTGGGGTGAGGGCTCAAACCGTGCACGCAACTGGCAGCGCTATGATTTAGGCGGCGATAAAAAGCTTTCCTTTGAAGAGGGTGTTGATTCTTACGTACCCTATGCAGGTCGCCTTAAGGATAACGTTGCAATTTCGCTTGCAAAGGTTAAATCCACAATGTGCAACTGCGGCGCATTAACCATTCCCGAGCTACAGCAAAAAGCTAAGCTTACCTTGGTTTCAGCAACAAGCATTGTTGAAGGCGGCGCACACGACGTTATTCAAAAGGAAGCAGGCTCACCGATTAAATAATCAAAAAGCGAAGGACTTATCCAAAACGGATAAGTCCTTTTTTTATTTACAGCAATATGCAAACAAGACCGTTACAGCCTTCGTTTATTACCCTTTCAACCGTTTCCTGAACCCTCATTCTTGCGTCCATAGGCATGCGGGCAAGCTTGGTGTGAAGTCCTTCATTAACAAGCTCGTGAAGTGATTTGCCGAATATATTGGAATCCCAAATTTTAACGGGGTCTTCTTCAAAGCCCGACAGCAAATACATTACCAAATCCTCCGACTGCTTTTCGCTGCCGACAATGGGGCTTACCTCGGTTGTAATGTTTGCCTTCATAAGATGAATTGACGGTGCGCTTGCGCGAAGCCGTACACCGTAACGGCCGCCCTGCTTAACAATTTCGGGTTCTTGAAGCTCAAGCTCCTCAATATCGGGCATAATTATGCCATAGCCGGTTGCCTCGACCTCTTCCAAAGCGCCTTTAACACGGGAATATTCCTTTTTCATGGCCGCAAGCTCTTTTATGCTTTCCATAAGCTCCTGCTCGTCATTTATCAGTAAGCCCGTACTTTCGGCAAGAATGTTATAAAACAGCGACGGCTTAACATTAAGCATAACCTTGGCGCTACCCGCGCCCAAATCGATTGTGTCAATATTCACATAATCAACATTTTCACTGCCCTTAAATGCAGCAGGGAATTTTTTAATATCACGAATGTGAAGCATATTTTCGGCCGCCGCCTTAACCGATGATATAATTTCGCTTTTAAGGGGATGCGAAAGCTCTAAGCCGTTTATCCAGGCAGGGTAGCAAATTCCGATTTCTTTTATGGGAAATTCGAATAATATTTCGCTTAAAATTTCTTTAATGTCATCAACGGTTAACTCCAAGCAATTTATCGGCTTTACGGGAACGTTATATTTTTCGCTAAGCTCCTCAGCCAAAGCAAGCGCTTCAGCAGAATGCGGATACATACAGTTTAAAAGCACAATAAAAGGCTTATTGATTTGCTTTAATTCACTTACAACCCTTTCCTCCGCTTCGGCATATTCGTGACGAGGTATATCACTTATACTGCCGTCGGTTGTAATAACAAGGCCGATGGTTGAATGCTCGTTTATAACCTTTTGTGTACCGATTTCGGCCGCCATATTAAAGGGTACGGCCTCATCAAACCAAGGGGTGCGCACCATTCGCGGCTGTGAGCCCTCGATATAACCGAGTGAGCTTGGCACAATGTAACCCACGCAGTCAATAAGCCTTACATTCATTAAGGCGTTATCGTCAAGGGTGATTTCAGCGCCCTTTTCGGGAATAAATTTTGGCTCGGTGGTCATAATTGTCCTGCCCGATGATGACTGCGGTAATTCATCGTTCGCCCGTTCCCGTTCATAATCGCCCGCCATATTCGGAATTACCAATTTATCCATAAACTGCTTAATAAAGGTCGACTTACCCGTTCTTACAGGGCCGACAATACCGATATATATATCCCCGCCCGTTCTTTCGGCAATATCCTTATATATGTTGGCGTTTGTCATAAAAATTTCCTCCGTTTTAAATAAGCTAAACCTATAAAATCCTATGCCGACACATTTTCTTTTATGACACCAAAGACACGATTTGAATATTATATACTGAATAGGAGTGTTTTTTATGTCATGTCTTTTCGATTTAGATATTGGACAAAAGTGCCGAATTGATGAAATTTTAATTTATGACAGCCTGAGGCGCAGGCTTATTGATATTGGACTTACCCCCAAAAGCGTGGTTGAATGTGTAGAAAAAAGCCCCCTTGGCGACCCCAAAGCATTTTTAATAAGGGGCGCAGTTATTGCCTTAAGAAAAGAAATTTGCGAAAAAATTACTGTTGGGGCGGTGATATAATGGATAAACAATTTACCGTAGCCCTTGCAGGCAACCCAAACGTTGGCAAAAGCACCATTTTTAATGCCCTTACGGGTATGAAGCAGCATACGGGCAACTGGACAGGCAAAACGGTTGAAACGGCCGCAGGTTATTTTAAAACCAACAAAAACAATTACCGCCTTGTTGACTTACCGGGCACATATTCGCTTATACCCCATTCCCTTGAAGAAAAGGTTGCGCGGGATTTTATTATCAGCAAAAAGCCTGATACGGTTATCATTGTGTGCGATGCCACCACCCTTTGCCGTAATTTAACCCTTGTTTTACAAACAATTGCCGTAAGTCAAAGGGCTTTGGTGTGCGTAAATTTGCTTGATGAAGCCAAGAAAAACGGCATTGAAATTGATTTGAAGATGCTTGAAAAAAGACTTGGCGTAAGGGTTGTCGGCACCACGGCCCGAAATAAAAAAACCATTGATAACTTGCTTTTGGCATTAGATGAGGTTTTAACCCAAGACCCGAAAACAGAATTTGATTTTAAAGCTGATGAAGAAACCGCGCTTGAAGCAGTTAACAGAGCCGAAGAAATTTGTAATGGAATAATTACATACAAAAACAAAAATTATAAAAAACGAGATTTAAAAATCGATAAAATAATTACAAGCAAAGCCTTTGGCTTTCCCTTAATGCTTTTGCTTTTATGCTTTATTTTTTGGCTTACAATAAACGGCGCAAATTACCCGTCAGAGCTGTTATTTAAAGGCTTTTCGTGGTTAGAGGGTGAGCTTTCCGCCCTGTTACTGCTTTTAGATTGCCCCAAAATTATTCACAACGCTTTAATTTTTGGCGTTTTTCGGACGGTAAGCTTTATTGTGTCGGTTATGCTGCCGCCAATGGCAATTTTCTTTCCGCTTTTTACACTGCTTGAGGATTTAGGTTTTCTGCCTCGTATTGCCTTTAACCTTGATAAGCCCTTTAAAAGCTGCGGCGCTTGCGGCAAGCAGGCGCTTACAATGTGTATGGGCTTTGGCTGTAATGCGGCGGGGGTAACGGGTTGCCGAATTATTGATTCGCCCCGTGAACGCTTGCTTGCAATTTTAACCAATGCCTTTGTGCCCTGTAATGGCCGTTTTCCAACCATAATAGCTATTATTACCATGTTTTTAATCGGCGGTGGAATTAGTGGCTCGGTCACCTCGGCAATAATTTTAACGGCAGTTATTACCTTTGGCATAATACTCACTTTTTTAGCCACCAAATTACTGTCTAAAACCGTATTGAAGGGTATGCCGTCTAACTTTATACTAGAGCTTCCACCCTATCGCTGCCCGCAAATTTTAAAGGTAATTGTGCGGTCAATATTTGACCGTACCCTGTTTGTGCTTGGCCGCTCACTGATAGTTGCCGCCCCCGCAGGACTTATAATTTTTATAATGTCAAACGCCAAGATAAACGACATAACCCTTTTATCATACTGCGCTGATTTTTTAGACCCCTTTGCTCGACTTTTAGGGCTTGACGGCGTAATTTTAATTGCATTTATACTCGGCTTTCCCGCAAACGAAATTGTTGTACCAATAATTATAATGGCTTATATGCAAAACGGCATTTTACAGGACGGCTTTTCTCTCTCATTTACACAAGCGCTTTTTATAGAAAACGGCTGGACGGTTAAAACCGCAATTAGTGTACTTATTTTCACCCTTTGCCATTGGCCCTGCTCAACCACAGTTTTGACAATAAAAAAAGAAACCGCCAGCATAAAATGGACACTTTTATCCATTCTACTGCCAACAGGTTTTGGGGTTGTTTTATGTGTTGTATTTAATCTAATTTACAATATAGTTGTGTAATATAAACTATAATTTAAAATTTAAAACGCCGAGGTAACCCTCGGCGTTAAATTTATGCCTTATTCTTTTTAAATTCGGGTAGCTGTGCAACAATTATTGCCGCAAACATTACGATACAGCCAATAATTTCGTTTGTGGATAATGCCGAATGTGAAAAAACAACACCACCAAGCACCGCAAACACGCTTTCGAAGCTCATAACAATAGATGCAACCGACGGTTCGGCATATTTTTGACCGACAATTTGCAAAGTATAAGCAATACCGCTTGACATTATACCGAGGTATAAAATAGGCAAAGCGCCGTTTAATAAATCGGTCAATGACAGGGCTTTAAGGTCAAAGATTAATGCACATATTGTGGAAATTACACCCACAACAAAGAACTGCATTATTGAAAGCTTAACCCCGCCTGTAATACCTACAAATTTATCAACCGCCAAAATTTGAAGGGCAAAGGCAATACCGCAGCAAAAAACAATTACATCGGCAAAGTAAAATGCCTCCATTCCATTTGCAAGGCAAAGCATATAAATGCCAACGGTTGCCAAAATGCCGCCGCACCACACAAAAAACGGTACCTTTTTGCCAAGCACAACAGAAAATATCGGTACTAAAATTACATATAAAACGGTTAAAAAGCCTGCGTGGGTTTCAGCAGGGGCGCCCTTTGGGTAAAGGGCAATGCCAAACTGCTGTAAATTCATTGCGACCGCTAAAAAGCCACCGCACATTAGGGCTGCAGCAAGATATTTCTTTTTGCCCTCTTTATCCTTAGGGATAAAGCTTGCCTTGGTTTTTATGTTGGTTATTTTCCAAAATACAAACAAAAAGGCAGACGCAA
This sequence comes from Oscillospiraceae bacterium, assembly GCA_015066005.1. GTDB lineage: Bacteria > Bacillota > Clostridia > Oscillospirales > Acutalibacteraceae > UBA737. The sequence goes on along the minus strand of SVPF01000002.1, from coordinate 73,082 downwards.
TAAATGAACGGCACGCGTTTATGGTAAAGGTTGGTACCGTATCACTTATTTGGTTTTGCGCAACAAAGGCCATACCCCAAATAAGCGCGGCAAGGGCGAGAATTAAGCTACCCTTTAAGTTATTTCGCTTCATTTAACTTATCCTTTCGCATTGTAAGGGAAATGCGCTTTTTATTTACATCTACGCCTAAAACCCAAACCTTAACAATATCGCCAACCTTTAAAACCTCGCTTGGATGCTTGATAAAGCGGTTAGTAATGTGGGAAATGTGAACAAGTCCGTCCTGATGAACACCAATGTCAACAAAGGCACCAAAGTCAATAACATTGCGAACCGTACCCGTTAATTCCATACCTGCCTTAAGGTCCTCCATCGACATAATGTCGGTACGAAGTAAAGGTGCGGGCAATTCATCACGGGGGTCACGGCCGGGGCGCTCAAGCTCCTTTACAATATCCAAAAGTGTGGGCTCACCCACACCGATTTGGGCGGCAACGCTGGCTACACCCTTGCTTTCCACCTTTTCGGATATTCCAACCAAAGCACCTGCTTTTAGGTCATTATCGGTATAATCACAAAGCTTAATAAGCTTTTCGGCCGCTTCATAGCTTTCAGGGTGAACAGAGGTATTATCAAGCGGATTTTTACCGTCGATAATGCGCAAGAAGCCTGCGCACTGTTCAAAGGCTTTAGGGCCAAGCTTTGAAACCTTTTTAAGCTGACTGCGGTTTGTAAAGCGTCCGTTTTCCTCGCGATAAGCAACCACGTTTTTTGCAACCGCAGGGCCAAGACCCGAAACACGAGCCAAAAGCTGAACAGACGCGGTATTTAAATCAACACCTACTGAGTTTACGCAGTCTTCAACAACACCGTCAAGCGCGCTGTTTAGCTGATTTTGGGGCATATCGTGCTGATACTGACCAACACCAATTGCTTTGGGATCAATTTTAACAAGCTCAGCCAAGGGGTCTTGAAGTCTTCTCGCAATTGACACCGCACTGCGAAGTGATACATCATAATCCGGAAATTCCTCGGCCGCCAGCTTTGAAGCCGAATAAACACTTGCTCCCGCTTCGCTTACAACCATATATGAAAGCCCGTCATTAAGCTCTTTAATAACATCGGCGGCGAAAACCTCAGTTTCGTGGCTTGCAGTACCGTTACCGATGGCAAACACCTGAACACCGTGCTTTTTAACGAGCGCTTTAACAATAATTTTTGCGTTTTGTATATCACTTTTAGGTGGCGCAGGGTAAATTACACCCGTATCAAGCACCTTGCCCGTTCCATCAACAACCGCAACCTTACAGCCCGTGCGGTAACCGGGGTCCAAGCCCAAAACAACCTTGTCGTTAACAGGAGGCTGCATTAAAAGCTGCTGCAAATTGGTTGAAAAAACCTTAATTGCCGAGGTGGATGCGCGGTCGGTAAGCTCGCTTCTGATTTCGCGTTCAATTGAGGGGAAAATAAGGCGGCTGTAAGCATCCTTTGCGGCGGCAACCACGGTATCGGTTGCGGGGCTTCCCTCTTTAATGTGATTTTTAGAAATTATAAACATTGCTTTAGCTTCATCAAAATCGATAGAAACCTTTAAAAATTCTTCCTTTTCGCCACGGTTAATTGCCAAAATTCTATGGTCGGCAATTTTTGATAAAGCCTCGCTGTATTCCTTATACATTTCATAAACGTCAAGGTCATCCTTTGCACCCTTTACGTTCAAAATGCCGTGCGCCATACAAACAAAGCGCATACGCTTTCTTATATCGGCATCATCCGAAATTTTTTCAGCGATAATGTCCATAGCGCCCTGTAAAGCATCCTCAGCTGTTTCTACGCCAAGCTCGGCATTTATAAAATCGGCCGCCATTTCAATGGGCTGCTTACAGTCAGGCGCTTGCTCGTAAATCATATCGGCTAACGGCTCCAAGCCCTTCTCCTTTGCAACACTTGCCCTTGTTTTGCGTTTTTTCTTGTAAGGCCTATAAATATCGTCAAGCTCGGTTAAGGTTTGCGCCGCATCAATTGCCGCTATAAGCTCATCGGTCAAAGCGCCCTGTTCTTCAATAGATGCCTTAATTTTTTCACGGGTTTCATCCATATTACGAAGATATTGAAGCCTTTCACTTAATTCACGAAGTATCTGGTCATCAAGTGACCCGTGGGCTTCCTTACGGTAACGCGCGATAAAGGGTATGGTGTTACCCTCGTCAATAAGCTTAACAGTATTTTCTACCTGATAAGCCTTGAGTGAAAATTCCTGAGTTAATTTTTCAATAATGTTAATAATAATCACCTATTTTTCGGTTTTAATTTCTATTTCGCCGTCATCGACATAAAAAGTAATGTCTCCATTACGGTCGGTGCGGTAAATTTTAGCATTAAGCTTTTCTAAAGCCTTCATGGTTTCAATATGCGGATGACCGTAGCTGTTACCCTCACCCGAGGAAACCACGGCATATTCAGGCTTTGCATATTTTAAAAATTCGTAGCCCGTTGAACTGGAGCTTCCGTGGTGGGCAACCTTTAAAACATCACAATCAAGAGCCTTTGTTCTTTCAAGCAGTCTTTCCTCGGCAACCGTTTCGCCATCGCCTGTAAACAAAAATTTCACATTATCAATTTCGGCCATAACATAAAGTGAACGGTCGTTTTCATCATAGCAGTTATAATAACCCAAAACCGTAATTTCAAATTCACCAAGGGTGAAATTAAGCCCGTAAATACCATCGTAAAAGCTGCCACCCTGTTTTAAAACACTTTCCTTAGCACTGTGAGCCGCGGCTATATTATATTTTGTAAGCTCGGGCCCAATCATATTTTTAATTGGGTATTTTGCGGCAATTTCATTAAACGAGCCTATGTGGTCGGTGTGGTAGTGGGAAGCAATTACCATATCAATTTGCTTTACATTTAGTCGGGATAAATCAGCCAAAACATCGTCGGCCGCTACCGCTTCGCCCATATCAATAACCGCGCAGTAGCCGTCGCTGTAAATTATTGCTCCGTCCCCTTGCCCAACATCCATAAACTTAATGAAATCATCGTCAAAATTGACAATAGCGCCTGAATTCTTACCGCTGAACAATGATGGGTCACGGGCATAAAACAATAAAATAGTGAAAACAACGATGCAAAGCACCGCTGTTATCACTGTAATTGTTTTTCTTTTATAGGTTTCGGAAATCATGCTTCAGTATCGCCCGCAGCTTCCATTTCTAAAAGCTGGTCCTGTGTAATAAGCACCTTACGCGGCTTTGAGCCTTCATAGCCGCCAACAATGCCACGCTGTTCCATTTCATCAATAATACGGGCAGCACGGGCATAGCCAAGCTTTAGCTTTCTTTGAAGCAGCGAGGTAGAAGCTAAACCGTTTTCCACAACAACACGGATAGCATCCTTAAGCATGGGGTCTTCATCGGGCCCATCCTCTTCAACACCTGTGCGTTGCTTCTTTTCAATTGCGGCCTGACGTTCAATTTCGTTCATAACATCTTCATTATAGCAGGCGGTACGGTCACCCTTAACAAAGTCAACAACCGCTTTAATTTCCTCATTGCTTACAAAGCAGCCCTGCAAACGACTTGGCTTTGAGGTGCCAACAGGGTTAAACAGCATATCCCCTCGGCCAAGAAGCTTTTCAGCACCTGCCTGATCAATAATTGTACGGCTGTCAATTTGAGAAGAGGTTGTAAGCGCAATTCTTGTTGGGATATTTGCCTTAATAACACCCGTAATAACGTCAACCGATGGACGCTGGGTGGCCAAAATCATATGTATACCTGCCGCGCGAGCCTTAGCAGCCAAGCGTGCGATATGGTCTTCAACCTCTTTAGAGGCGGTTTGCATAAGGTCGGCAAATTCGTCTATCATTATAACGATATAGGGCATTTTTTCAACCTCGGGCTCATCAGTAAGGCCCTCTACTACCTCGTTATATTCTTCAATATTTCTAACCTTACGGTCGGAAAGCATTTTATAACGCTTTTCCATTTCACCAACCGCCCAGCCAAGTGCGCCTGCGGCTTTTCGCGGGTCGGTAACAACCGGCACCATAAGGTGAGGAATGCCGTTATAGGGTTCAAATTCAACAGTTTTGGGGTCGATAAGCAAAAGCTTTAACTCATCAGGTGTATTTTTATACAAAAGGCTTATAATAATTGAGTTTGTGCAAACCGATTTACCCGAGCCTGTAGCACCTGCAATAAGGCCGTGGGGCATTTTTGAAATGTCGGTTGTAATAATATTACCCGTAATATCCTTACCCAAGGCAACCGTTAATTTTGATTTTGCCGAGGTGAATTCGGGCGCTTCAAGAATTTCGCGAATACCCACAGCGCGCTTATCCTTATTAGGCACTTCAATACCTACTGCGGCCTTATTTGGAATGGGGGCTTCAATTCGCACGTTACCTGCCGCAAGGTTTAAAGCAATATCATCCGCCAAGGCGGTAATTTTACTGATTTTAACACCCGCGCAGGGCTGTAATTCATAACGTGTAACCGTAGGACCGCGGCTGATATCAACTATACGTGTTTCAACACCAAAGCTTCTAAGTGTTCTGACAAGATGCTCGGCTGTATCAGAATCATCCTCCGCAATCAAGCCGCTTGTGCCGCGGGTGTCCTTCAAAAGACTTGTGGGCGGATAAACATAGCCCTTGTCGGTTGCAGTTTCCAAGTTTTCTTTAACCTCTTCGGTAAAGCTTGCGGTTTCGGCCTTCATATCAATAACAATTTTTTCTTCCTCTTGCTTTGCGGCCTGTAAAGCAGTATCAATTTTAGCCTTATCCTCCGCACCGTCAGGCTTAACTATAATAGCGGCGCTGTTATCGCCTTCGCTTTCATCCTTATAAGCGCGGATAAGCCGCTTGCTTTTAAGGGGTAATTCGTTTTGCTCCTTCTGGCGTTCTTTAATGCTACCGTCAACGGGAACATCAACGTTAAAGCCCTTAACCACCTTAATTTCCTTTTCATCCTTCTTTTGATAAGCATTTTCAACCTGTTCGGCAACAGCCTTTGCGGGCTTTTTGAAAATTTTAAAAAGGCTTATAAGTGTTGTGCCGGTAAGCACCATTAAAAGCACAAACATAAGTAAAATTATGGTTATTGCGGCGCCCGTTTTACCGAACAGAAGATAAATTGGCTGACCTATAAGTGCGCCCACAAAGCCGCCGCTTTTAAGGGCAATACCGTTTGTATAAGCCTTACCCAAATGAAGCCAAAAGCTGATATCAGGCGTGTGCTTTGAAAAAATGTCAATAGCGGCGCCGATAAATGCAATTAAAACGCCACCCTCAACAAGCTTTGCAATGGTGGTGTTTGTCAACTTTTCCATAGAAATAAATACCGACACAATACCCACAAAAAAAGGCACTGCGTAAGCTGTAACACCAAAAAGGCCAAAAACAAAATTATGTAACCATAGCCAAACATTTTCACCCTTTATAAACACAACGCAAAGCAAAAATATTGCAACCGCAAAGCCGATTACCGAATAAAGCTGACGCTGTGCCGCGGTAGACTGTTTTGTTGCCTTTTGTGTTTTACGTTTTGTGTACTTCCTTTTTTTCGTTGCCAAAAAAATCTTCTCCTTAACAATAGTATGTAAGGGTGAAATTCACCCTTTGTTTTCAATTAAATTATAAAGACCCGAAATAACCTCAGACAAATTGCCAACCTCATCAATAAGGCCAACCTCGACCGCCCTTTCACCCGACAAAACACTGCCGACATCGGTCACCATTTCTCCGGTATTCATCATAAGGCTTGTAAAGGCTTCACTTTGAATTTTGGAATTGCGGCAGACAAAATCGGTTATGCGGTCCTGCATACGCTGAAAGTGGTTAAGCATTTGCGGCACACCTATAAAAAGACCGTTGCTTCTGACAGGGTGCACAGTCATTGTAGCTGACGGCGCAATGTATGACCGCTTGGCAGATACCGCCAACGGCACACCAATTGAATGCCCGCCACCCAACACAAGCGAGGCTGTGGGCTTTTTCATACCCGAAATAAGCTCGGCAATAGCAAGGCCTGCTTCAACATCACCGCCAATAGTGTTAAGTATAACCAAAAGACCTTCGATTTCGTCCGATTCTTCAACCGCCACAAGCTGAGGTATTATATGCTCGTACTTAGTGGACTTGCTGTTTTCGGCCAAAATAGTGTGGCCTTCAATTTCGCCAATAATGGTAAGGCAGTAAATTTTATGCTTGCCGCCTGCAGATATAACCGACCCAAATTCCTTTATTTCTTCGCTTTTTTCATTTTTTAAATTATTGTCGTTACTCATTAAAATCACCCATAGTTATTATGGAAAGATTTTAACAAAAAATTCATATACATAAAGTATATCATATATATATTAATTTAACAAGTAATTTTAATTTTTAAGATTTTAAAAAAATATTGCGAAATATGTCGATATATGTTATTATGAATTTACAATTTATTCACATTTTTAAAAAAGAGGTAATTTATGAGAGCAGACGGCAAACGACTTCGCCACACCGACCCGATGTACAGGGTTGCTGCACACATTATGGACAAACGTGTGGATTCAATGAATATGATAACCATTGATATTCCATATGAACCTATTCAAAACTACATAAACAAAAAACGTAAAGAAGATGTGCGCATCAGCCACTTAGCGCTTGTTATTGCAGCCTATCTTCGCACCCTTGCCGAATTTCCCGAGCTTAACCGTTTTATTGTAAACAAAAAGGTTTACACCAGAAACGAGGTTGCCATTGGTATGGTTGTTTTGAAATCGGGCGAGGACCATAACGGCACGATGTCAAAAATGTATTTTGACAAAACTAACACCATTTTTGATGTTAACAACATTATTAACAAATATGTTGAAGAAAACCGCGAAAACCCCGAAAACAACGGTACTGAAAAGATTATTAAGTTCCTTTTAAGTGTACCCGGTCTTTTAAGGGTTGGTGTTAATGTTCTTAAATGGATGGATAAGCACGGCCTTTTACCCAAGTTTGTTATTGATATGTCCCCCTTCCATATGAGTTTGGGTATCACTAACCTTGCATCCATTCGCACAAATCACATTTATCATCACTGCTATGAATTTGGCACCACAGGTGTGTTTATGGCTATGGGTAATCTGCGTGAGGTACCCAAGCGCAAGGGCGATGAAATTGTCTTCGTGAAATCGCTTCCTATTGGCGTTACAATGGATGAGCGTATTTGTTCAGGCAGTTATTTTGCGCTGGCCTTCAGAGCACTTAAAAAATACCTCGCTAACCCCGAGCTTTTGGAGCTTCCGCCCGAAAAGGTAATCGAAGACGAGGATAAATAAAGCAAAAATGAATAAAGCCTGTTAAAATTTAGTCAATAATGCTTGATTTTAACGGGCTTTTAGTATACAATAATAAGGTAAATTTTTTAAACGGAGGAATTTAAAATGTTAGTATCCGCAAAAGATATGCTGCAAAAGGCAAAGGCCGGTAAATATGCAGTAGGTCAGTTTAACATCAACAACCTTGAATGGACAAAGGCCGTTCTTTTAACCGCACAGGAGCTTAACTCACCTGTTATTCTCGGTGTTTCCGAAGGCGCAGGCAAGTATATGTGCGGCTATAAAACAATTGTTGGTATGGTTAACGGTATGATTGATGAGCTTGGTATTACTGTTCCTGTTGCTCTTCACCTTGACCACGGCAGCTATGAAGGCGCTAAAAAGTGCATTGAAGCAGGTTTTTCTTCAGTTATGTTTGACGGTTCACACTACCCCATTGAAGAAAACATTGCAAAAACTAAGGAACTCGTTGCAATTTGTGATGAACTTGGTCTTTCACTTGAAGCTGAAGTTGGCTCTATCGGTGGTGAGGAAGACGGTGTTGTAGGCGCAGGCGAATGTGCTGACCCCAAGGAATGCAAAATGATTGCTGATTTAGGCATTACAATGCTTGCCGCAGGTATTGGTAACATTCACGGTAAGTACCCTGAAAATTGGGCAGGCTTAAGCTTTGACACACTTGATGCTATTCAGCAGCTTACAGGTGATATGCCTTTGGTTCTTCACGGCGGCACAGGTATCCCCGCTGATATGATTCAGAAGGCAATTTCACTCGGCGTTTCAAAAATCAATGTTAACACCGAATGTCAGTTAGCTTTCGCTGCTGCAACACGTGAATATGTTGAAGCAGGCAAGGATTTAGCAGGCAAGGGCTTTGACCCCAGAAAGCTTTTAGCCCCCGGCTTTGAAGCAATTAAGGCAACCGTTAAGGAAAAGATGGAGCTTTTCGGTTCGGTAAACAAGGCTTAATTATTAAATGTTTAAAGAGCAGTCTTCCGACTGCTCTTTTATTTTTTAAAATTATAGTTTATCGGGATAATGAAGCACAAACTATATTAAGAATTTGTAGGGACAGGCCTCCCGGACTGTCCGCAAAAACGTGACAAATCGCTACCCCGATTGCCCCTACGAATATACAATTAAATTAATAAAATCAACAATTTTAATCCGTCGCGTTGCGACACCGAACCTCTTCACTATTACCTCTTACTTATTACCTCGCGTAAGCAATAACCCCCATTTACCAAAAAAAGCAGCCTTAAAGGCTGCTTTAATTTTTATTTAAAAATATAGGGTGCGGGGTTTACCTGCACGTTATTTTTAAGTACTTCAAAATGGAGATGGTCACCTGTTGAACGGCCTGTATTACCCATTGTTGCAATTTGCTGACCCTGCTTAACGGTTTGACCAACCTTTACGCAAAGTGCGTTACAGTGAGCATAACGTGTTCTAAGACCGTTGCCATGGTCAATTTCAACCAAATAACCGTAATTACCGCGATAGCCTGCACAGGTAACAACGCCGCTTTGTGCCGCAAAAATTGCGGTGCCGCGCTTGCCTGCAAAGTCAATAGCCTTGTGGTTACGGCCGTCACCCCAATATGCTGAGATGTAAACATAAGTATTAAGAGGAAGAATAAGACCTGCTGATTGAGCCTGAGCCTTTTCGGTAGCGCTCGCCATATGAACAGCGGTACCTTTTAAAACAACCTGAGTGACAGGCTGAACCAACACTTCGTTTTTAAGTACTTCACGTGAGCTTTCCGCACCGTTTACGGTTTCAACCAATTCGGTTTTAGCGGCAACACCCTTTTTGCCGGGTGTGGTAATTTTGGAATACCCAATGTACTGCGCACCGGTATTTACAGTCTTTGTAGCAAATGCAATAGGAGATTCAAACGAAACCTTTGAAATTGTTTTAACATTAAGCGCCGAAATAATTTCCTTTACAGTGTCGGCACTGTCAACACGGGGTGCGTAAGAGAAGGTTTTTTCAACACGAATGTCATCAATAAATTCGGCCTTGTTTTCGGCGCCGTCAATAAAATAACGGCAGCGTGACTGTTCAATCAATTCGTCAATATTTTTAAGGTCGGTATAAGCTACGGGCTTATTGTTAACATATAAAATGTTGGCGGCGGCAATTTCCTTAGTATTTTCGGCAATTGCTTCGGCAAGCTCGTTCTTGGTTGAAAACTTGTCCGCAAGAGTAACGGTAAAGCCGTAAGAAGCATTTTCAATTGCCTGTGCAACCTTAAAGTGCTGGGTATTATCTTCAATATAAGAAACGGCTTTTTCAAAAACCTTGGGGCTGTTAACAACACCAATGGTTTTGCCCTTGTAAATAACAGTTAATCCAAAAGTAATGCCACAGGAAACAAAGCTTACCACAAAGCTTAAAACCAAAACCAACACAAGTGATATTACTTTTACAAGCACCTTGTTATACTTTATTAAATTTTGCGTTTTATTTAACATTTTTTCGCAAAGTTCGTTAAAAATAAAATTCAGCGCCTTTCTTAAAAAATTACAATTTGTAACAACTACAAGGGGTATTATAACAAAAAGGTTACAAAATTGCAACCTTTTTTTAATATTTTTGCAAGATTTCTTTAAAATATCATAAAAAAACAAGCCAAAAAGTTAATTTTGGCTTGTTTTTAAGATCAAAACATTGATAATTGGTTCGTGTCAGGTAAATCGCTAAAGGCGCCCAAGTCGCTTAAATTTTGTATAATTGTTTTTGAAACGCCTGCTTCAAGCTGAAAATCTTCCTTTGAAACATAGTTACCTGCCTGCGCCGCTTCATAAATTGCGTAGGCTGCCTTTTCGCCAACGCCCGAAAGCGCACCGAAGGGCAAACGCATTTTCCCATCCTCCGGCACATATTTCATAGCATGGGACTTGTTAATATCAATTGGCAGAACCTCTAACCCGCGGGAGAACATTTCATTAAATATAAGCATATTTTCGTAAACATCAAGCTCTTTTTGGGTAGCATCCTTGCCCTTAGCCTTAATATCACGCAGATAACGGCGCACCGCTTCCTTACCGCCCATAATTGTGGGAACGTCAACATCTTCAGGGCGAGCGGTAAAATATGCACAGTAAAATTCAAGCGGGCGGTAAACCTTGTACCACGCAAGCCTTAGCGCACCGATAACATACGCCGCGGCGTGAGCTTTGGGGAACATATACTTAATTTTGCGGCAGGAATCAATATACCATTCAGGCACATTAACCTTGCGCATATCCTCGGCCATTTCGTCCCATACCTCTTTAGGTACGGCACCCTTGGCAATAAGGCCCTTACGCACCGTTTCGGTAATTTTGAAGGCTCGGCCTTCCTCCATACCCTGATGTATTAAGTACACCATAATATTATCACGTGTACCGATAACCTCAGAAATGGTGCAGGTGCCGTTGTCGATTAAATCCTTCGCGTTACCCAGGTAAACGTCTGTACCGTGGGAAAGACCTGAAATTTGAAGTAGGTCGGCAAAATTTTTGGGGCGGCAGTCCTCAAGCATTCCGCGAACAAAGGCTGTGCCGAATTCGGGTATGCAGTAGGTGCCTGTATTGGATTCAATTTCCTCAGGGGTGACACCCAATGCTTCGGTTGAAGTGAAAAGACTGTAAACCTTGGGGTCGCTCATTGAAATGTTGTTAACGGGAATGCCTGTGTATTCCTCTAAATATTTATATGTAGTAGGAACAACGTGGCCAAGCTCGTCAAGCTTCAAAATTGTATCGTGAATGGAATGGAAGTCAAAATGGGTTGTAGTAACACCCGATTCAGGCTTGTTTGCAGGGTACTGAATGGGGCAAAAGTCGTAAATTGTTTCGTTTCTCGGCACGACAATCATACCTGCAGGGTGCTGACCTGTTGTTGCCTTAATTTTACTTTTTTCCACCAGCTTTGCCAAACGGTCAAGCTCAGCATTGGAAAGGGTAATACCCTTCTTTTCAGCATAGGCCTTTGCAAAGCCGTAAGCGGTTTTTTCGGCAATGGTAGAAATTGTACCCGCCTTAAACACGTTTTCGCTGCCGAAAAGCTCTTCGGTATAGCGCTGAACTTCAGTTTGGAATTCATCCGAAAAGTTAAGGTCGATATCGGGCACCTTATCACCCTTGAAGCCTAAGAAGGTTTCAAAAGGAATATCGTGACCGTCGCGCACCAGCATTTTATCACAATGGGGGCACTTTTTTTCAGGCAGGTCAAAGCCCGAGCCCACTTCACCCTTTAAGAAAAATTCGCTGTACTGACATTCGGGGCAAACATAATGCGGCGGCAGGGGGTTAACCTCGGATATACCGGCCATTGTAGCAACAAAGGATGAGCCTACAGATCCACGCGAGCCAACCAAATAGCCGTTTTCTTCACTGTAAGCCACAAGCTTTTGCGCCGAAATATACATTATAGAGAAGCCGTTATTAATAATTGCGTTAAGCTCTTTTTCAAGGCGCTTAACAACCACCTCGGGCACCACTTCGCCATACTTTTTACGGGCATTTGCCCAACAAATTTCGCGAAGCATATCATCCGACCCCTCAATAACAGGGGGATGGCTCTCTTCGGGAACAGGAATAATATCACCGCTTACCATTTCGGCAATTTTGGCGGGGTTATCAATAACAAATTCCTTTGCCCTGTCACCGAAATATGCAAAATCGTCAAGCATTTCTTGGGTGGTTTTAAGATAAAGGGGCGCTTGGTGGTCAAAGTCGTCATAATTTTGACCCGCAAGCAAAATTTTACGGATAATTTCATCACTTTTTCTTAAAAAGTGAACGTCGCCCGTTGCCACAACAGGTTTTCCCAATTCATCTGCAATTTCAACAATTTTACGGTTATAAGCCTTAAGCATTTCAACGCTTGTAACGTGGCGGTAAGGGTTTGGAATAACCTCGCCCTTTTTGTTCTTTTCATCAGGCTCGGTCGATTTTCTTACCATAAAATCGTTATTGCCGAGGGGCTGAATTTCAAGATAATCGTAATAGCTTGCAATTCTTAAAAGCTCTTCGTGGGGTTCCCCGCGGAAAATTGCCTGAAAAAGCTCGCCCGCTTCACAGGCCGAGCCTACAATTAAGCCCTCGCGCAGCTCATCTAACTTACTGCGAAGGGTTAAGGGTCTGCCCTTAAAATTGTTTATATGCGCGTCGGACACTAATTTGTATAGGTTTTTAAGGCCAACCGCATTTTTAACCAAAATAATTTGGTGGTAACGCTTAATTTGCTTGGGAGCAAGGTTTGTGATGTCATTATTAACATCATCAACAAAATAACCCTCAACACCGTAAATTACCTTAAAGTCGCCGCCGTTTTTGCGGATTTTCTTAACCGCGCCTGCGGCCGCAGGGTATGCCTGCACAACACCGTGGTCGGTAATGGCAATTGCCTTATGGCCCCATTTGTAAGCCTGATTTATTAAATCCTCAGCGGGACAAACGGCATCCTTGTCCGACATATTGGTATGGCAATGAAGCTCTATTCGCTTTTCTCCCTCATATTCATCCATTTCAAAATAGGGCTGTAAAAGCGCCAAGGCAGTCGGCTTTATAATATGCTCTTTTTTATAATTATCAAATTCGTAATTACCGTTAACTAAAACAAAATTACCGTTTTTAAGGTTGGAAATATCCCCCATTCTTTTGGGGTCCATAAACATTGAAGCGCTGATTGAATTTGTATAGTCCGAAATTGAAAAATTAACAATGACCGCTTCGCCGCGCTTAGTATTGATTTTACGGGTTTCGTAACCGAAAACCTCGCCCCAACAGCACACAAAGGAATCGTCGGGTGAAATATCAATCATTTGCTTTACATTGTTATCAATGCGCCTGCCGTAAAAAAGCTGTGGATTATCAAGATAAACCACACCGTTTGCGGGCTTTTCGCGACGCTTTTCAAACTTGATTTGCGGTTTTTCCTCCACCTTTTTTTCGGCCCTTTGGGGCTGAGGTGCCGCCTGAATTTCGGGTACTTCAATTTCAACATCATCAAGCTGGCCGTCAAAACAAATAACACATTCCCTGGCAAAAGTATTATTTACCATACGGATAAACTGTTCTTCAAATTTTGTGGAAACAATTTTTTTATAACCGCCGTGCTTTAAGGTTATGGTAAGGGCGTCACCGTCTAAATTATAGTCAGCCCCATTAAAGTACCCGTTAAGCGCCGCATTTTTCAAACGGATTACATCAATAGTATCTATAATTGCATCAACACAAAAGGCTGTTGGTGCAAATTCAGTTTCAATTACACATTTTTCTAGCCTTAAAAGCTTTATAAGTTCGGATGTAACTTCACCCATAGCGGTGCGTGAAATATATGTATCACAATAAAGCCCTGCAGCAAGGCTTCTGTTTTCGGTATCAAGCTTACATTTTTTAAGAATTGCGCCACCAAATTTTTGGCGTAATTCTTCACTTAAAAATTCACCGAATATTTCACAAAACAATGGGGTAGCCAACCTTTTCAACTCCGTTTACATTTTTTCAATTTCTTCTATTAAAGCATCAAGCAGCTTTTCTTCAGGCAATTTGCAAATAATTTCACCCTTTTTGAAAAGCACACCGCAGCCTTTTCCGCCCGCAATACCGATATCTGCAGCAGATGCTTCACCGGGACCGTTTACAACACAGCCCATAATTGCAACCGTTATATTTTTATTTACATTCGCAAGGCGTTTTTCAGCGTCAGCGGCAATTTTTATTAAATCAATTTGTGTTCTGCCGCAGGTGGGGCAGGAAACAAACTTAATACCGTCATTTCTAATGCCTATTGCCTTTAAAAGCTTTATACCTGCTTCAACCTCTTTTACAGGGTCATCGGTCAAGGAAATACGAATGGTATTACCGATACCGCGAAGCAATAGTCCGCCAATACCTGCCGCCGATTTTATAACACCCATATTTTCGGTACCTGCTTCGGTAACGCCAAGGTGCAATGGGTAACGGCACTTTTCGGCCGCCAATTCATAAGCCTTATACATTTTAAAGGTATCGGATGATTTTAAGGACAGTACAATATCATCAAAATCAAACTTTTCTAAAAGTGAAATGTGATAAAGACCGCTTTCAACCATTGCTTCGGGGGTTACCCCGCCGTATTTTGCAAGTATTTCCTTTTCAAGTGAACCCGAATTTACACCGATTCTTATTGGCACACCTGCCGCCTTGCAGCAATCAGCCACAGCTTTAACATTGGCATCACCGCCAATGTTACCCGGATTTATGCGCACCTTGTCAACCCCTGCGGCAACACTTTCAATGGCTAAGCGATAATCAAAATGTATATCCGCTACCAAGGGAATTTTAATGGCGTTTTTTAGCGCCTCAACCGTTTTAATAGCTTCCTTATCGGGCACGGTAACACGCACAATGTCACACCCGGCCGCCTGAAGCCTTAAAGCCTGCGCAACATTACCCTCAATATCGTGGGCTTCGGCGCACAGCATTGACTGCACGCTTACGGGCGCACCGCCGCCGATAAACATATTGCCAACCTTAACTTTTTTAGTAATATCATTTGTGTATAACATCATATCACCTTATTTAAAAAATAAGTCCCCAAATATCCTTTGCGGCAATTAGTACCATAAAGGCAATCAAAATCATAAAGCCAACCGTGTGTACCACCGATTCATATTTTTCGGGCACTTTTTTACGGAATATCATTTCAAATAAAATAAATACTAAACGTCCACCATCAAGCGCGGGTACGGGCAAAAGGTTGAATATGCCAAGGTTTACCGTTATAAGCGCCATCATGGGCAGTAAATTTAAAAGGCTTTGCTTTGCCGCATCGGCAATAGCGACCGTAACACCCACAGGGCCCGAAATTGCGCTTATACCGTATTTACCTGCCAGCATATCAAGAAGACTGCGCCAAATTATCATACAATAGGAAATTGTAGTATTAAAGGTTTCTTTAATATAGTTACACACGGTTTTTTTGATACCGTAAACCTTAAAGTCCCACTTTAAATATGTTATGCCCTGTTCCTTTTCGGTTTCAAACTTAACGTTTTTAAGCTCTACCTTTTTACCGTCACGCACAACCGTCATATTAAGTGTACCGTCGTCAACATTGGTAAAGGCATAGTTCATATCATAAATGCCAAAAATTTTGCGGCCTTCAATTTCAACAATTTTATCGTCCACCATAAGACCGCTTTGCTGACTTACGGCATTTTCGCTGAATTCGGCAATTGTGGTTGAAGCAAACACCTGCTGTGGTGCCAAAATTATTGCCACCAAAATAAGACCGAAAATAAGGTTGAAGGTTGCACCCATAACAACAATTAAAAACCTGCGCCACGGGGCCTTGTTGCAAAAGGCACGGCTGTCGCCGCTTTCCTCATCCTCGCCTTCCATTGCGCAATAACCACCTAAGGGTACAAGATTAAAGGAATACTTGGTTTCCTTGCCCTGAAAGCCGAAAAGCCGCGGGCCGAAGCCAACGGCAAATTCGTTTACCTTAACACCCAAAAGCTTTGCGGCAATAAAATGGCCGAATTCGTGAATAACTATTAAAATTAAAAAAAGTAAAATTGCGATAAGATAGGGCCAAACGTTGCCCCAAATTTCTGAAATAGTAATTTTAATCACCTGAAATTTAAATATTGTTTAAAACTGCCATACGGGCAGCCTTATCGGTATAAAGAATATCCTCTAAAGTAAATTCTTTTTTATTCTCCACAGAATATGCCGCTTTTTCGACAAGCTCGGCAATTTGCAAAAATTTAATCTTACCCTCTAAGAAAAGGCGCACCGCCTCTTCGTTAGCACCGTTGACCGCAGTTGGTCGAAGACCGCCCTCGTTAATGGCCGAAATACAAAGCGGCAGGCATCTGAAGGTTTCAGTGTCGGGCTTTTGGAAGGTTAGAGTACCAATATCAGCAAGAGATAACTTTTCAAAAGCATAATTGCTTCTTTCGGGATAGGTAAGCGCATACTGTATTGGAAGGCGCATATCGGGTGTGCCAAGCTGACCTATAACTGCGCCGTCCGACAGCTCAACCGCTGAATGTAAAATGCTTTGGCGGTGAACAAGCACCTCAATGTCGTTCGCGCCGACCCCAAAAAGATGCACCGCCTCAATAACCTCAAGGCCTTTATTCATAAGCGTAGCAGAATCGATGGTAATTTTTGCGCCCATCGACCAATTCGGGTGGGCAAGCGCTTCTTTTACGGTAACGTTTTCTAAATCATTACGGGTTTTACCAAAAAACGGACCGCCCGAGGCTGTAAGCAAAATCTTTTTAAGGCTGCCCTTTGGCGCGCCCTGAAGTGACTGAAAAATTGCCGAATGCTCGCTGTCGACAGGTAAAATTTTAACACCCTTTTCCTTTGCGGCACGGTTAACAATATCGCCACCTGTAACAAGGGTTTCCTTATTGGCAAGGGCAATGTCCTTACCGCTTTTAATTGCGGCAAGGGTTGGGCGAAGCCCTGCAATGCCCACAATTGAGTTAAGGGCAATATCGGCTTCCATTTCAGCCAATTCGCAAACACCGTCGGCACCGGCTAAAACCTTAATGTCAGTATCACTAAGCTTTATTTTAAGCTCTTTAGCCCTTTGCTCGTTAAAAACCGCAACAGCCTTTACCTTAAATTCGCGTGCCTGCGCTTCCAAAAGCTCAATATTACCGCCTGCGGCCAAGGCTTCAACCTTATAGCCGTCACGACGGCAAACCTCAAGCGCCTGAGTACCAATTGACCCAGTTGAGCCAAGTATAACTAAGCTTTTCATTATAACACCCCAAGTGAAATGAGAATTAAATAGATGGGTGAAATCATTAAAATTGAATCAAAGCGGTCAAGTATACCGCCGTGACCCGGAATTAAATTGCCATAGTCCTTTAAACCAACCGAACGCTTTATGGTAGAAGCGAACAAATCGCCGCACATACCAACAATACAGAGCGGAACGGTAAAAATAAGCGTAGGTATAAGCTTGTCGGTCATTCCGAAAGCAAAATTAAACACAAGGGACAAAATAACACTGGTTAAAATACCGCCGATAGCACCCTCAACTGTCTTTTTTGGTGAAATATTGGGGCAAAGCTTATGCTTACCAATTGTTACGCCAACAAAGTAAGCGCCGGTGTCACAGCCGGATGAGAAATTAAGCATCATTAGTAAATAATATATTCCCGTAGCAGTTGAAATACCACCGATTTCAAGCGCATATTCTGCACCGAAGTTGGCAATTTTTTCAAGCGAGCCAAACGCATAAGCCATAATAAAGGGCATTACACAAAGGGACAAAATACCGCCAAGGTCTAACTGACCGTGCTTTTTAAGGGTTAGGAACACCGCGAAAATTACATAAAGCACGGTAATGTGGTAGGTGGTAATTAAAAATTCGCCAATTTGGAAGCCGTCAAGCGCAAAGTTTACAACCGCAACCGCAGTGTAAACCATTGCTATAACGTTAATTGACTTGCTGTTAATTTTAGCAACATTGTGCACAAGCTCATAGGTGGCAATAGCTGCCAGCAATGCAAGCAATACGGTAATAAACAAGGGGTTTACCAAAAAGCCAAGCGCTAAAACAGCGCCCATTATGCAAATAAGAATAAGCCCTGAAATTATTCGTGTTTTCATTTTAAATTCCTCCGAAACGACGGTTGCGATTACTAAAGTCGTCGATTGCTTTTTCTAAATCCTTATCGGTAAAATCGGGCCACAATACATCGGAATACCAAAATTCCGAATAGGCCGATTGCCAAATAAGATAATTTGAAAGTCGGTATTCGCCGCTTGGGCGAATTATAAAATCAGGGTCGGGGCAGTCGTGTGTATAAAGGCTATTTGAAATCAACTGCTCGTTAACATCACTTGCACTAACACCGCTTGCAACAATTTTTTGCACAGCTTTTACAATTTCATCCCGCCCGCCATAGTTAATGGCAATGTAAAGGGTAAGACCTGTGGCATTTTTCGAATCCTCTTCGTTTTTTGCCATAAGCGCCTTAATATCATCCGCCAAGGGTGCACGGTCACCAATAAAGCGCACACGAATGTTTTCATCCTTAAAGTTTTCGGCATCCCTTAAATAATCACGAAGCAGATTCATAATACCGTTAACCTCGTCAGCGGGGCGCTTCCAGTTTTCAGTAGAAAAAGCATAAACCGTTAAATATTTTAACCCGATTTTATTACAATAACGCGCAATGCTTTTAAAGGTTTTAGCCCCTGCCACATGGCCTGCGCTTCGGGGCAAGCCCCTTTTCTTTGCCCAACGACCGTTACCGTCCATAATAATAGCAATATGCTGTGGCAAAATTCGTTTTTCCTTTACAGTTGACAAGCTAATCACTTCCCTGTGTCAAACAGCGGCCCCAAAAGAGACCGCTGTTTTAAATTAGATTTCTAAAATTTCCTTTTCCTTATCTGCTGCCATTACGTCAATTTCCTTGCAGTACTTGTCGGTAAGGTTTTGAATCTTCTTTTCACCGTTAGCTTCATCATCTTCAGTTATGCTGTTAGCTTTTTTAAGACCCTTTAATTTTTCCAAAGCATCGCGTCGGGTGTTGCGAACAGCAACCTTTGTTTCTTCAGCTATTTTTTTTACGTCCTTGCAAATATCTCTTCTGCGTTCTTCGGTAAGAGGAGGAAAAGCAAGACGAATAACACGACCGTCATTTTGGGGGTTAATGCCAATATCTGAAGTTAAAATAGCCTTTTCAATTGACTTTAAGGTGGTGGCATCCCAAGGCTGAATCATTAAAATGCGGGGTTCGGGAACCGAAACCGCAGCCATTTGCTGAATGGGTGTGGGGCAGCCGTAATAGTCAACAGTAATTCTGTCAAGCACGGCAACATTTGCGCGGCCTGCACGGATGGATTTATATTCCCTTTCCAAAACGCCAAGGGTTTTAATCATTTTTTCTTCGGTATTCTTAATAAGCTCGTTCATAAATACTCTCCTTAAAGGTTATTTTACAATTGTGCCGATTGCTTCACCCACCATGGCAGAAACAATATTTTCGGGGTTGTCTAAATTGAAAACTAAAATTTGAATGTTGTTATCCATACAAAGTGAAGCAGCGGTTGCATCCATAACGTGAAGCTCCTTCTGAAGCACTTCCATATGGGTAAGTGTGTCGTACTTTTTAGCGTTGGGGTTCTTCTTGGGGTCACTGTCGTAAACACCGTCAACGTTGGTTGCTTTAAAGATTACGTCAGCACAAATTTCAGCGGCCCTGAGCGCTGCACCCGTATCGGTTGAGAAGAAGGGGTTACCTGTACCGCAGCCGAAAATGACTACCCTGCCCTTTTCCAAATGGCGAACTGCCTTGTTTCTGATATAAGGCTCGGCCACCTGACGCATTTCAATAGCGGTTTGAACACGGGCATTAACGCCAAGCTGTTCAAGTGCATCGGCCAAGGCCAATGCGTTAATTGAGGTTGCAAGCATACCCATATGGTCAGCGCGGGTACGGTCCATTTTACCGCTTGAGCGGCCACGCCAGAAGTTACCGCCGCCAACAACAATGGCAACCTGAACGCCCATATCAACACAGGTTTTTACCTTTTCGCAAACCTCAAGAACCTTGTCAAAATCAATTCCTACACCTTTTTCACCGGCAAGAACCTCACCGCTGAGCTTTAAAAGCACACGCTTGTAAACAGGTTTCATTTTAAACACCCTATCTTTACTATATTATTAATAATATTTTACATTATAAGCGAAATAATGTCAATTACAATTACACACATTCTTAAAAAATTCACAAACAGGAAAAATTGTTTTTGCCTTTAAATTATAGTTTGTCGGTGCGTTTGATTGTATAATTTTAGCCTTCTCCAGCGGAGAAGGGGGACCAAACGAAAGTTTGGTGGATGAGGAGGATATTGTTAAGAAAGTGCTTTAATGCTCTCCTCATCCGTCACCTATCGGCGCCACCTTCTCCGCTGGAGAAGGCTTTCGGGCGATCAACAATCGCCCCTACGAGTTATATCAATCTAAATACATACGATTTACATCCGTCGCGAAGCGACACCGAACCCATTCACTATTACCTCTTACTTATTACCTCGCGTAAGCGATAAACCCCAATTTAAAAATTTCCATTAACCCCCTTGAATTATATTAAAAATATGTTAAAATAAAGACAAAGAAATATCTTTAAGGAGTTTTAAAAATGGCAAAAGAAGTATTAGTTGAAATTTCGGCCCGTCACGTTCACGTTTCTCAAAAGGATTTGGAAATCCTTTTTGGTGAAGGCTATCAGCTCACCCCTAAAAAAGACCTTTCACAGCCAGGTCAGTTTGCTTGTGAAGAAAAGGTTACCATTGTTGGTGCTAAATCTTCATTAAAGGCATCTATCCTCGGTCCCGTTCGTCCTGACACTCAGGTTGAGCTTTCTTTAACCGATGCACGCGCTATCGGCGTTACTGCTCCCATTCGTGAATCAGGCGACGTTGCAGGCAGCGGTGCTTGTAAAATTGTTGGTCCTAAGGGCGAAGTAGAACTTACACAGGGCGTTATTGCTGCAAAGCGCCATATACATATGACCCCCGCCGATGCTGAAAAATACGGCATTAGCGATAAGCAAATTGTTTCAGTTAAGGTTGACACCAACGGCCGTTCACTTGTTTTCGGTGATGTTGTTGCACGTGTAAGTCCTTCTTATGCTCTTGCAATGCACATTGACACCGACGAAGCAAACGCTGCTTTGGTTGGTTGCGGTCAAATGGGTGAAATTCTTGACTAATTTAGGTTTATACCTACATATTCCCTTTTGTAACGGCAAGTGCGCTTATTGCGATTTTTATTCTGCTTTTACTAATGAGGAGCTTATTGACAGTTACACAACTGCACTTATAAGAGAAATAAAACAATGGGGCGGCAAAATAAACCGTCCCATTGATACTATTTACCTTGGTGGCGGTACACCGTCACTTTTAAATTACCGTTTAGTACCTTTGCTAAACGCAGTTTATGAAAGCTTTAACGTTTTAGATAATGCCGAAATTACCCTTGAAGTAAACCCTGCCGATAATATTTTTGAAATTCTGAGCAATGCCAAAAAGGCAGGTGTAAACCGAATTTCTATAGGTGCTCAAAGCGGTAACGATACTGAACTGTCGGTTCTTGGAAGACGACATACTGTAGCCGACACCGAAAAAGCCGTAAAAATTGCAAGAGAACTAGGGTTTGGCAACATCTCGCTTGATTTAATGCTGGGGCTTCCCGACAGTAGCTGTGACACCCTAAAAAACAGCCTTGATTTTATAACAAGCCTTGCCCCTGAGCATATTTCGGCTTATATTTTAAAAATTGAGCGAAACACTAAGTTTTTCAAAATTTGCAACACCCTAAATTTACCCGATGACGATGCTGTCAGCGACCAATATTTGTTTATGTGCGAATACCTTGAAAACAAAGGCTTTTGCCATTATGAAATTTCAAATTTTTGTAAAGAAAATTTTGAAAGTAAGCACAATATAAAATATTGGAAATGTGAAGAATATTTAGGGCTTGGCCCGTCGGCACATTCTTACCTTTTGGGTAAGCGTTTTTACTACCCACGTGACCTTAAAGCGTTTATTAAGGGCATTACCCCCACACCCGACGGTGAGGGTGGAGATTTAAGTGAGCAAATAATGCTTGCCCTTCGCCTTAAGGATGGTATTAAAACTGAAAAATTACCCACCGCCGCAGTAAAAAAATGCGGGCTTTTTGCCAAAAACGGCTTAGGAATTTTAGAAAACGGCCGCTTTTCACTTACAAACAACGGTATGCTGCTTTCAAACGCTATAATTACCGAAATTTTGGAGGAATTTTAGATAATGAGAACCCTTAAAATTCACCTTATACGCCACGGCGCAACCGACGCTAATAAGCTTGGGCTTTACATTGGCTGTAAAACCGATATGCCACTTTCCCCTGAAGGACTAAACGAGCTGATGGAAATGCGCCGCGATATCGATTACCCTGAAATTCAGCGACTTTATTCAAGCCCTATGCTTCGCGCAAGGCAGTCGGCTTCGGTTTTATACCCTAATATGCCAATTTACCCTGTGGAAAACTTAAAGGAATATGATTTCGGTGATTTCGAGGGCAAAACCGCACAGGAATTAGAGCTTCACCCCGATTTTATACCTTGGGCTTCGGGCAAGCTTTCAGCCACACCGAACGGTGAAGACAATAAAGAATTTGTAAAACGCCTTTGTGTTGGTCTTCAGCAAATTGTTTTAGATATGCTTGAGGATAATTTGGAAACAAGCGCGGTCATTATGCACGGCGGCGCAATAATGATGCTGCTTGCCGCTTGCGGTGTACCACAGGCAAAGCCTGTTGAATGGAACGCCGACTGCGGTCAGGGCTACAGTATTCTTGTAACCCCTTCCCTTTACCACAAAACAGGTGTTGTTGAGGTTGTGGGGATAATTTAATATAATCATGACTACCGGCTTAGCCGGTAGTTTGCTCTACGGCTATAAGCCGCTGTTACTGGCGGGACTGAAAGTCCATCGAATAATCTACCTTTTGCAAAGATGCCCTACTGCCGTATATACGGCAGTCAGCCTCCATCTGATGAGGGAGGTGGATTTTTGCCATAAGGCAAAAAGACGGAGGGAGAGAAAAGGAAGCTCTCAAACTACCCCTCAGTCAACTTCGTTGACAGCTCCCCTGACAAGTGGAGCCCACCGCTGCGGCGGGATTGCCCATCGGCAGAAGCCTCTTTAGAACCACACGCTTAGCGTGTGATTTTCGTTATATAACTAAGCGGGAGTATGCTTCGTAAAGAAGCACACTCCCGTTTTTTATCCGCAAAATCGGGTGGTTATTTGTTTTCGGCAATCCTTGGGCGAATATTCCCATTCGTTTATTACCTCATCGGTGCTGTAATACTTAATTTCGGGAATATAGCTTGATTCAAAGCTGTCAATAATTATAAGCTTAATTTTCATTTTATCCTTTAAAATGCTTTTTATAAACACGCTTGCCTGCTGACCGACACGAACATTTTCCTTTGGCTCGGCAAGACCTGCAAGGTTGGGTGTAATTTCAACAAAAATACCGTAATCCTCAACACTTCTTATAACACCCGTAACCGTTTGCCCTGCCGAAAATTCGCGGGCGTTTTCCTCCCAAGTACCCAAGAGCTCCTTATGAGAAAGAGTGATTTTTCCATCTTCGGCAATGCTTTTAATTACCGCCTTTATATTGTCACCCACTTTAAATCGGTCCTTTGGGTGCGAAATACGCGAAACCGAAATGGCATCTATAGGCAAAAGGGCAATATTGCCGCAGCCGATATCACAAAAAGCGCCGAAGGATTCAAGATGGGTTACAACCGTGTTTATAACCTGCCCCGTCTTATATTCACTTTCAATATAGCTTTTGCAAAGCAACTGCGCCTTTTTACGCGACAGCACAGCATATAAATCGCCGTTTTTGTCACTTTTAATTTCGGTTATAACAAAGCAAACCGGCTTTCCCACGCGGGAAATAAGCGCAATATCACGGGTGGCGCCGCTTTCAATACCTATTGCACCTTCATTACGTGGAATAATGCCTCGCATACAACCAAGATTAACTATTAAATTATGGTCGGTGTCACACATAAGCACCGCCGCTTCAAGCACAACGCCCCTTATCTGCGCATCTAAAAGTGCCGCAGGTGATAACATATATCGTTTATTTTCCTGTGTGTTATAAAGCTTGCCTTCGGGGTAAAATCCGTTCATTTAACTGTCACCTTTCTTTTTTGTATCAGTTAGTATAATTATATTGCCTTTGCTTTAAAAAAATGATAGAAAAAAGGCAGGTATATAATATTTTTTATTCAAAGCGCTTTAACCGATTTTAAGCTTAAGCCGTAGCTTGTCGCTTATCATCGCAATAAATTCCGAATTGGTGGGCTTGCCCCGTTGGTTTTGAATTGTATAACCAAAATAAGAATTCAAAACATCAATATCACCCCTGTCCCACGCAACCTCAATTGCGTGGCGAATTGCGCGCTCGACACGGCTGGCGGTGGTAGAATAGGTTTTGGCAATTGTGGGGTATAATAGCTTTGTAACCGAATTTATAATTTCGCTGTTTTTGACCGATAATATAATTGATTCCCTTAAATAATGATAGCCCTTAATATGTGCAGGTACACCAATTTCGTGCATAATTTCGGTAACCATAATTTCAAGCTCGTTATCGCCAACAGTAGAATTATTAAGTACAAGCGGTGCTTTTTCATTCTTCCAGCCCGAAAGCTTTATAATTCTTTCGGCCATTGTATTAACATCAAACGGTTTTAAAAAATAATAACAGGCGCCGGCATTTAAAATTTCCTTTTCAAGCCTTGGGTTAGCATAGCCTGATGTCACCATAACAAGCGGCATATCCTTTTTATCCATTTTCCCAAGCTCGTCAAGTACGCCCAAAATGTCAAGGTTAGGCATAAAAATTTCCGCCAGCAAAACATCGGGCTTTTCGGCCTTTACTGTAGATATTACCTTCAGCCCATCCTTTTGCGTTAAAACAACCTCCATTCCGTAACTTCCAAGCACCTTTACCGCATTTTTTGAAAAATCGCTTACGTCATCTGCAATTACAATTTTTAGCCTTTTTTCCATAATTTTCCCTCCGAGTAATCATTTTTACATATATTACCATATTATGTCAATTAAATCAAGTGTTTTAACAAAAAAAGTGTTATTACAACAAAATGAGACAAAATCAAAACTGTCTTTTACATTTTTTGACATATTGACTTGACAAATTTTTCGGTTGCAATTACAATAAAACTATAAAATCAAAGGAAAACAGCTATGAATTTACAATTTTCACGAACAGAAAATTTAATAGGCACCAATGCGCTTAAAAAGCTTGCAGACTGTCATATTGCCGTTTTTGGTATTGGCGGTGTAGGCGGCTATGTTGTCGAAGCACTTATAAGGGCGGGTGTTACAAAAATCGACCTAATTGACAGCGACTGTGTTGATATTACCAATCTTAACCGACAAATTATTGCGCTGCATTCCACCGTTGGAAAGCCCAAGGTTGAGGTAATGCGCCAAAGGATTTTGGACATTAACCCTAATGCCGTTGTTAACACCTTTCCCATTTTGTTTTTGCCCGAAAATTCGCACCAATTTGACTTTTCAAAATATGATTATGTGATTGATGCAATAGATAATGTTACCGCAAAAATTGAGCTTGCGGTAAAATGTCAGTCAAGCGGTACACCGCTTATAGCTTCAATGGGTACAGGTAATAAATTAGACCCAACAAAATTTGAGGTGACCGACATTTATAAAACCAGCGTTTGCCCCTTGGCCAAGGTAATGCGGTACGAGCTTAAAAAGCGTGGTGTAAATAAGCTTAAGGTTTTATATTCTAAGGAAGAGCCCATTAAAAACAGCCTTGACCCACGCACCCCTATGAGCATTAGCTTTGTTCCCTCCGCCGCCGGACTTATAATTGCAGGCGAAGTAATTAAAGATATAATAAAATAAAAAATCCACCCAAACGGGTGGATTTTTTTATGCTCTTATAATCTCCGCTTCGCCGCCTAGCACGGTAGCTTCGGTGATAACGATTTTTTTAATGGTGTTGTCCGACGGGGTTTCGAACATTAGGGGCTGTAAAACACCCTCAATAATTGAACGAAGACCACGTGCGCCTGTTTTACGCTCGATTGTAAGCTCAGCAATTTTATTAAGCGCCGCTTTATCAAACATTAAGTCAACACCGTCCATTTTGAAAAGTGCTTCATACTGTTTAATAATGGAATTTTTCGGTTCGGTCATAATGCGAATAAGGGTTTGTTTATCCATACCCTTTAAAGCTGTAATAACGGGCATACGACCGACAAGCTCAGGTATAATACCAAACTTTACAAGGTCTTGGTGGGTCGCCACCATGCTGAGCGCCTCAGCTTCCTTACTTTTTGGGGACTTAACATCGGCCCCAAAGCCAAGACTGCTGCCGCCTATACGGCGTTCGATAACCTTTTCAATACCGTCAAATGCGCCTGCGCAAATGAACAAAATGTTAGTGGTATCAATTTGAATAAATTCCTGCTGAGGATGCTTTCTGCCACCCTGAGGGGGAACATTGGAAACTGTGCCCTCTAAAATTTTCAAAAGCGCTTGCTGAACACCCTCACCGCTTACGTCACGGGTAATGGAGGCATTTTCGCTTTTTCTTGCAATTTTGTCAATTTCGTCAACGTAAATTATACCGCGTTCGGCCTTTTCAATATCATAGTCCGCCGCTTGAATAAGCCTGAGAAGAATATTTTCAACATCTTCACCAACGTAACCCGCTTCGGTTAAGGTTGTAGCATCGGTTATTGCAATCGGCACATCAAGGCATTTAGCAAGTGTTTGCGCCAAAAGGGTTTTACCAACACCTGTGGGGCCAAGCATTAACACATTACTTTTGTTAAGCTCAACACCGCTTTCATCCTTCTTGAAGATGCGCTTATAATGGTTATAAACCGCTACCGACAAGGTTTTCTTAGCTTCGTCCTGACCGATTACATATTCATCAAGCTTAGCCTTAATTTCCTGCGGCTTAGGTAAAACAAATTCCTTTTCCTTTTTTTGTTTTTTGCTCTTATTTGCAGACACTTCATCCTCAAATAAAAGAGAAGCGCAAAAATCAATACAATTGTCACAAATGTAAACGCCGGGGCCTTCAACAAGACGGGTTACCTCGTCCTGTGTTTTGCCGCAAAAGGAACAGCGAATTTCATTGTCAACTTTACTTGGCATTATTTATTACCTCTTAGTAATTACTTTATCAACAAGACCGTACTCAAGCGCTTCCTGAGCTGTCATAAAGTTGTCGCGTTCGGTATCGCGTTCAATTTCTTCAAGGCTTCTGCCTGTATTTTCAGACAAAATGCGGTTTAAGTTTGCACGGGTGCGCTCAATATGCTTTGCGGCAATTAAAATTTCGGTTGCCTGACCCTTTGCACCGCCGAGAGGCTGATGAATCATAATTTCGCTGTTGGGAAGTGCCAAGCGCTTACCCTTTGCACCTGCAGATAAAAGAAATGCGCCCATGCTTGCGGCCATACCCATACAAATAGTGCTTACATCACACTTAATGTACTGCATTGTGTCATAAATAGCCATACCGGCTGAAACCGAGCCACCGGGGCTGTTAATGTAAAAGTTAATGTCTTTATCAGGGTCCTGACCTTCAAGATAAAGCATTTGAGCAATTACAACGCTCGCCGATGCATCGTTAACTTCGCCGTTAAGCATAATGATGCGGTCGTTTAAAAGACGGGAAAATATGTCGTATGAACGCTCTCCTCTACTTGTTTGTTCAATAACATAAGGTACAAAACTCATAAAATACACTCCTTTTTAAAATTGCCGGCACGGAATTGTGCCGGCGGTATCTTTAAATATTATGAACCTTTTTAACGGTTTATAATCAATTATTCAGCAGCTTCCTCTGCCTTTTTGGTGGTTTTCTTTGCAGCAGTCTTTTTCTTAGCAGCAGGCTTCTTTTCAGTCTTTGCTTCTACTTCGGTAATAACTGCATTTTCTTTAATAAAGTCGATAGCCTTCTGAACAGCCACATCCTTAGCAAGCTCACTTGCGGGAACAGCGTTCTTTACAGCTTCAACTTCCATATTGTAAGCTTCAGCCATCTTCTTGAATTCAGCTTCAATTGCTTCATCGCTGGCTTCGATGTTTTCAAGCTCAACAATCTTTTCAAGAGCAAGGCGGAACTTAACCTGTGCTTCGGCTTGAGGACGGAAGGTAGCCTTGAAATCATCCATAGAAGTGCCGGAATACTTAAGATAGGTGTCAAGGTCTAAGCCCTGCATTTGAAGTCTGTAGCCAAATTCTTCAACGCTTTGCTGTAAGCGGCTTTCAAACATAGCTTCGGGAATTTCGCCCTTAATGCTGTCAACAATTTGCTGAACAAGGTCATTTTCGGCCTCTTCTTCAGCAATCTTGGTCTTTTGGGCAAGTGCCTTTTCCTTAATGTCAGCCTTAAGCTCAGCCAAAGTATCAAATTCGCTTACGTCCTTAGCAAATTCGTCATCAATTTCGGGGAGCTCCTGGAACTTGATTTCGTGAAGCTTAATCTTGAAGGTTGCTTCCTTGCCTGCAAGGTCTTCTGCGCCGTATTCTTCGGGGAAGGTAACGTTGATGTCAAATTCATCACCAATGTTCTTACCTACGATTTGTTCTTCAAAGCCGGGGATAAAGGAGCCTGAGCCAAGTTCTAATGAATAGCCTTCGCCCTTGCCGCCTTCAAATGCAACGCCGTCCTTAAAGCCTTCAAAGTCAATAACTGCAGTGTCACCCATTTGAGCTGCACGGTCTTCTACAGATACCATACGAGCATTACGCTGAGCCATAGCATTAACCTGCGCGTCAACCTCGCTGTCTTCTACCTTAGCGATAACCTTTTCAGCCTTGAGGCCCTTGTATTCGCCAATTTCAATTTCGGGATAAGTAGTAAGAGCAACCTTTAAAACAACGCCCTCTTCCTTAGAGATGGATTCAATATCAGTATCCATTTTATCGTTAATTACCTTAAGGCCGGATTCCTTAATAGCAGCATCTACTGCATCGGGATAAAGGATGTTGAGAGCATCTTCATAAAATGCTTCCTCACCGTACATTTTAACAACCATTGCAAAGGGAACCTTACCCTTACGGAAACCGGGGATAGAAATGTCAGCCTTTCTGCTTTCATATGCCTTTCTAACACCTTCAGCTAATTCTTCAGCGCTGATAGCAATTGTAAGCTCATATCTGTTAGCGCTTAAATTTTTTGTTTCTTTTAAAGTCATTTTTATACCTCCGCATAAAGTATGCAAATTTTGTGCCGAACTATTATACCACAGTCTTGCAATTTTTTCCACTATTTTTTTAATAATATTTTAAATATATTTATTTAGCAACAAAAACAGGCGTAAAATCGACACAATCACAGGAAATAAGCTTAAATTCGACACCGTCGTATTCTTTAACGGCATTGTTAAGCCCTGCGCCGTGTATATGCCCGTGATAAACAGTTTTAACATTATGCGCCTTTATAACGTCAAAAATTTCGTGGCAAACATCAAGATTATATACCGGCGGGTAATGTAAAAACACCAAAACGGGAAGATTCGTGCTTTCAGCGGCTTTTAAAGATGCTTCAAGCCTGCCAACCTCGCGCGCAATTATTTTTTTATCAGCCTTATCATCATAAAACCAGCCGCGTGTACCCGCAATGGCGTAGCCGTCGGCGATGACGGTGTTATTAAACAAAATTTCAACCGATTTTATGTTATTTGCTTCAAAAAATTCGCGTAGCTTTTTAACAGTTGACCACCACAAATCGTGATTACCCTTTAAGATAACCTTTTTGCCGGGCAGGCTTTCTAAAAATTTAAAATCCTCCAAGGTTTCAGCCAGCTTTAACCCCCACGAAAAATCCCCCGGGAGAATTACCGTATCGTTTTCGCTAATTAAACGACACCAATTAGCCTTTATTCTTTCGGTATGGTTGCCCCAGCCGCGAAAAATATCCATTGGTTTATTACCTCCAAAGGACAAATGTAAATCCGAAATTGCATAAATGCTCAATAAAAATTCTCCCCTTTCGTATAATTTTAAAATTTCAATGCATAATAGTAAGGACCGTAACGGTCGGAAAGGACTTGATTATAAATGGAAAACAAATGTGAAAGTAATGTATGCATTTCCTGCGATGTAAAAAACTGTATGTACCACGCAGCAAATAACACCTGTTCAGCAGGCAAAATTCACGTTGGTAACGGTATGGCTTCCTCCGCTGAAGACACCTGCTGTGATACCTTCAAAGCAAAATAAATCAAGTTTTTAAAAGCCGCTGTGATAAGCAGCGGCTTTTTTATTATTCGATATTTAAAGCCGAATAAACAGCATTTAACATATTTTCTTTTTCGCAAATTTCCTTAAAGCGAACGGTTGCGTTTTCAAGCGCAGCGATTGGAGCGGGAATTTCGGTCTTGGTTTCATTCGAAAGCACACGAACGGTGTCAAATTCACTTTCGCCCTTTTTATCACTTACAGCATTCAAAACGCTTGCAGCAAACTTATAAGGAGAAGCGGTTGAAGCAATAACGGTTGGAATGTTATCCCCTGTTTTTTCGATATACTGCTTATAAACATTCATGGCAACAGCAGTATGAGTATCGCAAAGGTAACCGTATTCATTAAACAAATCGCCAATGGTTTTAAGGGTTTCGGCATCGTCACAGCAGCCGCCCCAGAAAACTTCATTCATTTTAGCCTTAATTTCATCACTTACGGTAAAGGTGCCGTTGTCACTAAGGGACTTTTGCATTGCCGCTACCGCAGTATCATCCTCACCGCTAAGCTCAAACAACATTCTTTCAAGGTTAGAGGAAATTAAAATATCCATTGAAGGTGAAATTGTTGTAAAGAAGCTGCGGTTGCGATCGTATTTACCTGTGTTTATAAAGTCGGTTAAAACATTATTCTGGTTTGAAGCGCAAATAAGCTTTTTAACCGGAACACCCATTTTCTTTGCATAGTAAGCGGCAAGAATGTTACCGAAGTTACCTGTGGGAACAACAATATTAAAGCCATCCTTAAGGTAGTCACCCTCGCGCTTTAACAAATCGCAATAAGCCGAAACATAGTAAACAATTTGCGGTGCAAGTCGGCCCCAGTTAATTGAGTTTGCCGAAGAAAACTGCATATTGTTTTGCTCTAATTTGGCCTTAACGTCGTTGTTGGTAAAAATCTTTTTAACGCCTGTTTGGGCATCGTCAAAGTTACCCTTAATAGCGCAAACGTGAACGTTTTCACCCTTTTGCGAATCCATTTGTAATTTTTGCATTGGGCTTACACCGTCACTGGGGTAAAACACCATAATTTCGGTGTTTTCAACATCGCAAAAGCCTTCAAGTGCGGCCTTACCCGTATCGCCCGAGGTTGCAACCAAAATTACAATTTTTTTGCCTGCCGACACCTTTTTTGCCGATGTGGTTAAAAGATAAGGCAAAAGCTGAAGCGCCAAATCCTTAAAAGCACAGGTCGGGCCGTGCCAAAGCTCTAACACATTTGCATTTTCACCCAAAAGCGAGATGGGGGCAGGCTGTTCATTATCAAAGCTGCCTGTATATGCGCCCTTTACGCAATAGTCAATTTCATCATCGGTAAAATCATTAAGAAAATTCTTTAAAACATACTTTGCGCGACCGATGTAATCCATTTCACAAAGGGCTTCAAAATCAGCCTTTGTAAAAACGGGAAAGCTGTCGGGCACGAAAAGACCGCCCTCAACCGAAATACCCTGAGAAATAGCGCCTGCGGCAGTGGTTTTTACTTGCTTGTTTCTTGTACTGATGTAATTCATAAAATTTTCATCCTAACATTTAAACTACCTTGTTATTTTATTATAATAAACCCCGTTTGTCAAAGGTTTAAATAGAATTCATAGGCATTTTTATAAAAAATTTTATTAAGAAGGCTGTCATTAAGCCCTTTACTCTTTAGAAAGGCATATAAATTCGGGATTTTTGTGATGTTTGATAAATCTTCACACATATCGGCCCCATCAAAATCGGACCCGATGGCAATATTGCTTTCAAGTCCCATTTCACACAAATGAAAAATGTTTTCATATATTTTTTCCATTGGCTTTTCCCCTAAAAATGCGGGGTAAAAATTAAGCCCTATAATGCCGTTTTTTTCGCAAATAAGCTTAATTTGTTCATCACTCAAATTACGGGGAACATTACAAACGCTGCGGCAATTGCTGTGACTTGCAAGCAGTTTTTCGGAAAGCTCAATAACCCTATAAAAGCTTTTATCGTTAAGGTGTGAAACATCCACCGCCATATTAAGCCTGTTCATTTTTTCAATAACCGCTTTACCGAAGCTTGTTAGTCCCTTATCACTTTTACTGCCTCCCGCAATAGCGTTTTCGCCGTTCCAGGTAAGAGTTAAAAATTTAATACCGTCGGCGTTAAGGGCGTAAAGTCGGTCGGCGTTGTTTTCCAAAACGGTACCGCCTTCAACCGAAAAAACGGGATTAACCTTACCGCTTAAATTGTTTTTTAAATTTGAAAGCACCGCTTTATAAAAATCAAAGGGATTTTCGGTTTGGTCGGGCAGCCACACCGCAAGGGTTTGATACCAATTATCAAAAATTTCACCCTTTTTACCCGAAACTGCAAGGTTATTTTTATAAAAGCCTTGATTTTGAGTATACATTTTATAAGCCGTGTCACAATGCAAATCAAAAAAATTCATAGCTCACCTAAAACGCATTTTCAATGTATTTAAGGCTATAACCCACACTGCCGTCACTTTTTTCACAAACAGTGACCTCGGCCACGTCAAAACGCGGCTGCTTTTCGCAAAGGGTTTTTGAAATATAGTCCTGCGCAGAAAGGGTAATGCGTGACTGCTTATGACTGTCAACCGCTTCAACACCCGAAATTAAGGCGTTTTGCTTGCGGGTTTTAACCTCAACAAAAAGAATATATTCGCCGTTTTCGGCAATTATGTCAATTTCACCGAATCGGCACTGATAATTGCGTTTTATAACATTAAAGCCGCGCTGTCGCAAAAAATGTGCAACCCGCTTTTCGCCCTGAATTCCGACCTCACCAACATTCATTACTTTTCACCCAAAATGTTCTTTAAAAATGAAAGGCGGTGAATTTCGCACGGGCCGTGCTCTTTAATTAAATCGGTATGTAATTTTGTGCCGTAGCCCTTGTGCTTTGCAAACTGATATTCAGGGTATTTTTGGTCATATTCCATAAGAAGCCTGTCACGGCTGACCTTTGCAAGAATGGAGGCCGCCGCAATTGACATCGACTTTGCATCCCCCTTAACAATTGCCGCCGCAGGAACCTTAATACCGTCAGGGATTTTATTGCCGTCAATAAGGGCAAAATCGGCCTTAATTTTTAAGCCCTCAATAGCGCGGTTCATTGCCAAAAATGTCGCCTTGAGAATGTTTTTTTCTTCAATTTCCTCTAAAGTGCCGTAGGCCACACAGTAAGCAAGCGCCTTTTCGGTTATTACATCATAAAGCTGTTCACGCTTTTTTTCGCTAATCTTTTTAGAATCGTTAAGACCGGGAATTTCTAAATCCTCAGGCAAGATCACGGCAGCGGCGCAAACAGGGCCCGCCAACGGACCGCGTCCCGCTTCATCAACACCACATATCAACTTAAAGCCGCTGGTAGCAGCGGCTTTTTCATAACTGTAATCAGGCATTGTCACATACCCTTTCTAAAGTGATATTACCGATTTTTTGGTTTCGGTATTCTTCAAGCAGCATATTTGCCGCACGTTCAGTATCGGTTTCTCCTCCACGGATAACCATTCCGCGCTTTTTACCGATTTGACAAAGAATTTCATAGCTGTCGGCATCAAAATCCAACTGACCGTAGCGCGCAATTAATAACTCCCTATAGCCTTCACTTAAAATTTCAATAAGGCGCATTGCCAACAGCTCGGTATCTAAAATTCTGTCCTTAACGGCGCCTGTGACTGCCAAATGCTCGCCAACTGTTTGGTCCTCAAACTTGGGCCATAAAACACCGGGGGTGTCCAATAATTCAAGCTGTTTATCAATAGTAAACCATTGATTTCCCCTTGTAACACCGGGGCGATTTTCGGCTTTGGCACGGGTTTTACCCGAAATTTTGTTTATAAAGGACGATTTACCAACGTTTGGTATGCCCACAACCATTACACGAAGGGGCTTGCCCACCATTCCCTTTTCTTTATAGCTTTCCAGCTTGTCCGAAAGGGTGGCTTTTACACTATCTTTAAAGGTGTTAAGACCCTTACCGCTTTTGCAGTCGACCGCAATTGCAGTAATACCCTGTGCTTTATAAAAATCAATCCATTCCTTAGTGGCGGCGGGGTCGGCCATATCACACTTATTAAGCAAAATTATATAAGGCTTATTTTCAATAATATCAAATAAATCGGGGTTGCGGGAGGAAAGCGGAATTCTTGCATCCACCACCTCGGCCACGGCATCAATTATGGGTAAAACCTCTTTGATTTTGCGCTTGGTTTTGGCCATATGCCCCGGAAACCATTGAATGCTTTGTGAATTTTCACTCATTTTTTATCTAACCCTCCCATTCGGTTAAATGGGAAAACCCTGTAAACTGCGTGACCCAAAACATAGCGTGTATCAATCATACCGCCGTCCCCTATACGGCTGCTGCGGCTGTCAAGTGACACACCTCGGTTATCACCAAGCACAAAAATGCAGCCTTCAGGCACAGTTACGGGGAACTTAACATCATACTGATCAACAGTGGGTGTGCTTATGTACGGCTCGTTAAGAGGGACATTATCCACATAAACGATACCTGTTTCAAAATCAATATTAACCTCTTGAAATTCAGTTGCAATTACACGCTTAATAATGGGGCCGTTTTCCTCCCGCATGCTTTCGGGGGAATTTTCAGCATTACGGGAAACAACAACAATATCGCCTTCCTTTGGGGTGCAATTCAAATTGGTAATTACCACCACATCGCCACCGAAAAGGGTGTTTTTCATACTGTCGCCGCTGATAACCGCAACCCTGAACACAAAGCCGAACAAAATAACAACAATTATTAAAGCCGAAGCGACAACGCCCAGCCATTCTACAAGCTCCTTTTTAGGATCAAGCTTTTCCACCTCGGGAAGCTCGTTATCCACAAAAGAGGTATCAATTATAAAACCGTTGTTAAAATTGTTTGTGCCGTTTTGCATAGCATACCTCACCTAAAATTTACATAAAAGCAAAGGGGGACTAGGTGCTTACCCGTCCCCCTTCCAAGATTAAATCTTTTCTTTAACCTTTGCAGCTTTACCAACTCTATCACGGAGATAGTAGAGCTTAGCTCTGCGAACCTTACCCTTGCGTACAAGCTCAACCTTAGCAACTGAAGGTGAATGTACAGGGAATACACGTTCAACGCCTACGCCATAGGAAACACGACGAACGGTGAAGGTTTCGGCAATGCCGCTGTTGTTCTTAGCAATAACAGTGCCTTCGAAAACCTGAATTCTTTCCTTTTCGCCTTCCTTAATGCGAACGTGAACCTTAACGGTAGAACCGATTAAGATTTCGGGAACGTCTTTTTTGAGCTGTTCAGCAGTTAATTCCTTAATTGCGTCCATTTTTCTTCCTCCTTAAAAATTTACAGACGTTCATAACCAAACCAAGTGGCAGAGGACCATCCGCTTCAATGTCGAATTTTTCGGCAATGAACCCACTCGTAAGGACCGAGTGAAATCACATGCTCAAAGATTATAACACAACCGCTTTCAAAAATCAAGTGTTTATTTTAATTCATTCAAAAATGCGGGATTACAAAACAATATATTTTGAAATTAGCTCGAAAACCTCTTGTTTTTCTTCTTTCGGCAAATTGCGAAGCGCATATAAAACCAATTTTTCAAAAAGGCTACTTCGGTTAATTCATTGGCTTTATAATATTTTTGCGGTATATCCTTACCGTACAAAATATTTAACACATCCGCATCAAGAATTTCACACAACGCAATTAAGGAGTGCAGGTTATATTCCCTTCTCTTTCCATTTGAGAATATGTGCTGACCTTCATATTCATTTTTTTCGCTACATATTTTTGCGAATATTTTCTTTGCTTTCTTAAGTAACGTATTCTTTCATTAACTAAACTTGGCATAAAAGCACCCTTTTAAATATATTTTGAATACATTTTGCGTTCGTTTTAAACATTATAACATATTTTATGCCTAAAATAAACATAAATTAAATTTTAAAGGGAGTTATTTTATGGCTATTAAAAGCTTGTCCATCAGAATAGATGAAGAAATGTTAAATAAATTGCATATTGTTGCCGATTATGAAGGCCGAAGCGCAAACAGTCAGATTTTAATTCTTATACGCGACGCTATTGAGAAATACGAAGAAAAGCACGGAAAAATTGAAACCAATTAAAAATTAAACGCACCTGATTACAGGTGCGTTTTTTGCACAAAAAATTATTTCACTTGCCAATTAAATTTTTCTTTAAAATCATTGAAACATTTTTCGCAAATCCAAGTTTGGCCATTTGTTGTTACATAACCATAATTTAACGTGTTTTGAATATCGGATATTTTTTCAAAACAAAACGCACAATGGTCGTGGTCGTTATCCTTATGACGAGGCGTCCACTTTTTAAAGGTCAACGTTTCATTTTGCAAATATTTTTCTTGGCCGAACAAACGCCAATCCTCATTACTACACATATTATTCTCCTTAATAGCACGAATCACATAACTGAATATTTTCAAATTATAGTTTATCGGGCAAGATGAATTTTTACTGATACTGTAGGGCAGGGGCTTGCTCCTGCCGTAAAAAACATTGATTAAACGGAAGGACCAAGGCCCTTCCCTACAATGTGCCACCAATACAACCGAGTCCGATAAAATTATACTATATTCACTAATATAACCCGTAGGGGCGAACTGTGTTCGCCCGTAAAAAATGTGGATGCAAGCGGGCGAACACAGTTCGCCCCTACGAATATATAATTTTAATTGTTCGTTAATTCCGAATTACGCATTCCGAATTACGCATTTCGCGTAAGCGATAAACCCCAATTTAACTAATCTTCAATTTCTTCCCTTTTCGGTGCTTTAAGGTCACGCACTATCATAAGCGACAGCGTAGCGCAAATAAGAAGAAGTACAGCCAAAGCAGCAGTAAGCCAGCCCTTTGTAGCTGAGGTATTACTAAACTGTGAATTGAAAATATCCGCAGTATAAGAGGTGTCCTTTCCACCCGATGTGTAAAAGCTTAACACAACCGACTTGCCACCCTTAACGGTAATATACTGGGTTAAAATATATTCGCCGCCGCTATCCTTACTTTTAACCTCTATTTTCAGGTATTTATAAGAATCCTTTTCAATAACCCTTCCCTTTACGTTTTCAATTCCGCAAAGCTGGTAGGTAAGGTCAGCTATTTCGCTATCACTTAGTACCGCAAGGTTATTAACCGTTTTAGAAAATTCAGTTTCGCGGGTGGTTTCACGAATCTGCTTTGTATTATCGGCATTTACCGCCAGTAAGGTTATGTAGTTTTCCTTACAATAAGCCGTAACCTCAGCCTCACTCATTGAAAGTGCGGCGGCAAGCTTTTTATTGTCCCTGCCGTAAAGGTAAAAATCGTCCCCGATTTCTAAGGCGGAAACAACGCTTACAAGCATTACAGTAAGAACCGTAACCGCTATAAGTAATTTTTTAAGCAATTTAAATCACCTTGTTTTGTTTTTTGGCGGCGGTAAGTGTGTTTTGCATAAGCATGGCAATAGTCATAGGTCCAACACCGCCGGGTACGGGGGTTATATATGAAGCCTTTTCGCACACATCACCGAAATTAACATCGCCAACCAATTTGCCGTCAACACGGTTAATACCAACGTCAATAACAACTGCGCCATCCTTAACCATATCATTAGTTACAAAATTCGGTCTGCCAACTGCCGCTACCAAAATATCGGCATTTTTGCAAACGTCCTTAAGGTTTTGGGTTTTCGAATGGCAAATGGTAACCGTGCCGTTTTTGTGTAGTAGAAGCATTGACATTGGCTTGCCAACAATATTACTGCGGCCAATTACAACACAGGTTTTACCCGTAATTTCAATACCCTCATAATCGAGCATTTCCATAATACCTGCAGGGGTGCAGGGCACAAAATCATAATCGCCTTGCATAATTTTACCAACGTTAACGGGGTGAAAAGCATCAACATCCTTTTCGGGTAAAATAGCATTTATAACAGCGCCCTCATCTAAATGCTTGGGAAGTGGTAGCTGGCACAAAATGCCGTTAATGCTTTCTTTTTTATTTAATGTATCAATAAGAGACAATAATTCTTCCTGTGTGGTGTTTTCGGGTAAGGCATACTCTTCCGAAATTATGCCGAGCGCCTCGCAAGCCTTTTTCTTATTGTTTACATACACCTTCGATGCGGGGTCCTCACCAACAATTATAACCGCAAGACCTGTTGTAATGCCCTTTTCCTTTAAAGCGGCAACCTCGTTTTTAACCCGTTCTTTAACTGCGGCAGATATAACCTTACCGTCAATCAGCTTGTACATTATCTTCAACCTCTTCTATTTCAGATTCTTCAATCGCTATATCCTCCTCAAATGCCTCTTCAGCTTCATCAGAAAATACGCTTTCATAAACAGCTTCTTTTTCCTTTAGCTTTTTGCGAATAATAACAATTAAAGTAACACTTACAATACATAGTAAAATACCAAGCAAGAGAGATACCTTAAAGGGACCTATCATTAAGCTATCGGTACGAAGTGTTTCAATTATAGCGCGACCAAAGCCGTACCACGCGAGATACATTAAAAATACCTCACCGCTGAATTTACGCTTTTTGCTTAAGAAGTGAATTACCACAAAGCCGGTAAGGCACCAGATAGATTCATACAAAAAGCAGGGGTGCACCATGCCGTGACCCATTTCCATAACAGTAATGTCACTTTGCATACCCCACCAGTCACTGCCTGTAAACGCGCCGTAGGCTTCCTGATTTATAAAGTTGCCCCAACGGCCCACACCCTGACCGATTAAAAAGCCAAGGGCGGCGATGTCAAACATATCGCCAATTTTAACCTTGCGGATTTTGCACATTAAAAAGCCCGTAACAAAGGCGCCTATAACACCACCGTAAATGCCAAGCCCTGCAAAGCCCGACGAATTACCAAAACCAAAAAAGTCACCAATGCTTTCAAGCTTTTCGCCGTCAAAAATAACGTAATAGGCCCTTGCGCACAAAATTGCCACAGGTGTGGTTACAAGCACAACGTCAAGCGCACGGTCGATATTTAAGTTAAAGCGTTTATAATTTGTATAAGCGTAAATAAGGGCACCCAAAAAGCCTATTGCAATTATAATGCCGTACCAATAAACATCCCAGCCGTCACCAATCGGTAAAGTGAATGCAACGGGCTTTAAAGTAATATCTATACCAAAAATTGTAACATCATAGCTCATTTATTATTTCTCCTTAGGTACAATTACCGATAAAACCGTTTTGTCATCATCAAGCCTTGAAAGGCGCTTGTAAACATCATCAACGGTAATTGCCTTTAAATACTTAACATCATCAAAAAGGTCGGTGTCATTCATAGCGCAGTCCACTAGACCCATTGCAATATTTTCAATGCTGTTAAAGCCGCGTATTGCGTTGCCGTAAAGCCCACTGCGAATGGCAGTGAAAAGCTTTTTATTAAGCCCTTCTTCTTTAAGGCGGTTAATTTCGGCCTTGATTTCATCGGCAACCTTTTTGGGATTACTCGATTCGCCCTCGAATATAACTGCCGAATAACCGGGGCCGTTAAAATATTCAAAGCTGAATTCATCATTTATAAGACCCTGCTCGGTAAGGCTTTTGTAAAGGGGTGAAGCATCGCCCGCTATCATTTCAAGCAGCACAGCGGTGCAAATGCGTTCCTTAACGGTTGGCATACTGTCAGCATTTTCCTTATAGCCAAAGCAAAACATTGGGGTTGCAACCTCTAAAGCCTGAACAATTTCGGGCTGTAAAACCTCATCAGGCTCGGTTGGCATAATTCGGCAAAGGTCAAATTTTTCCTTAGGCTTAATGCCGTTTTCCACCATTTTAAGAATTTTTTCGGTGTTAACGTTACCCGCAATACACAAAAACATATTTTGCGGATTATAAAACGTGTTATAGCACTTGTATAAAAGCTCATCGGTAATTTCGGCAATGCTGTCGGTCGTGCCTGCAATATCAATTCTTACAGGGTGGTTTTTATACATACCAAGCAGCATATTAAACATTACGCGCCAGCCCGGGCTGTCATCGTACATTCTTATTTCCTGCCCGATAATGCCCTGCTCCTTCTCAACAGTTGCGGCGGTAAAATATGGACTTTGAACAAAGTCTAATAAAATTTCCAAATTGTCGTAAAAACGGGACGAGCAGCTGAAAAGATAACAGGTTTTGTCAAAGGAAGTAAAGGCGTTTGCATAAGCGCCCGTTTCGGCATAGCGGGTAAAGGCGTCGCCATCCTCACTTTCAAACAGCTTATGCTCTAAAAAGTGGGCAATGCCCTCG
This sequence comes from Oscillospiraceae bacterium, assembly GCA_015066005.1. Lineage (GTDB taxonomy): Bacteria > Bacillota > Clostridia > Oscillospirales > Acutalibacteraceae > UBA737. The sequence goes on along the minus strand of SVPF01000002.1, from coordinate 32,658 downwards.
GGCACCTCTACCTTTTCGCCGTTTACCGAAAAGCAGTTATCAATCGAGCCGTATTTTGTGCCAAAAATGGCGTAAGCCGAATTGTAAAGCGGCTTTTCAAGAATGTAAATTTTAAGCCCCGATTCGTGCTCGCACTTAATATAGCTTTCGCCGAAATCGCTTTCAAAAACTTGCTTTAGCATATTGGTCCCTCCTTCGGTAAAAGCTTATAAATTGTATGAAGCTTAACACCCCTTGCGGCGTAGATTACATCCTCACGGGTGATAGCTTTAATTTTTTCAATAATATCCTCGGGTGAATAAAGCTGGCGGTTGTTAATTTTTAAAGCATACCACAAATCAATACCGTTTTGGCTGTCATAGCTACCCTTTAAGGTATCGCAAATGCTTTTAATTGAGGATTCAAATTCAAAATCGGTAAATTCGCCCTTTTGCATAATTTCAAGCTGATTTAAAATTTCATTTACCGCCTTGTCGGCATTTTGCCATTCGACACCCGAATCAACCGTTAAAAGACCCTTATAACGAACGGTAGAAGCCGCGCAATAATAACAAAGGCTCATCTTTTCACGCACATTTGTAAAAAGGCGTGAATAGGGCGCACCGCCGAAAATATCACACATAACCATTAAGGGAAGCGAAATATCATCATCTCCGTACATTTCACTTGAAAAGCCCATAACAAGCTTACCCTGTTTAACGTCCATTTTTTCAAAAACGGTTTTAACCTTTTTTGCAGGGGCAGTGGGCTTACACAAACGGCAGTCGGTAATATCGCCGCGGGAAAGGTTTTCGAATTTTTCTGCAACCCCTTCAAAAAACTTGGGCGGTAGGCTTTCGCCAATAACCTGAACCCTTACAAAAGCCGAGGACAGCATATTAACCCAAGCACTGTAAAGGCTTTCACCCGTAATGGCTTCTACCTGCTCAACCGTACCGCATTTTTGAATGCCGTAGGCTTCACCCTTATACATTTCGCTTATAAGGCGGTTTTTGGCATACACACGCTTTTCGGCAATTTCACCCTTTATGTGCTCAATCGCCTTACGCTTTTCACGCTCGACATCGTTTTCCATAAAAGCGCCGTTTTCGGTATTAGGCTCAAAAATCAGACCCAAAAGCATATCGCTTGCCGATTTTACAAGCGAATCGCTGTCAAAGGTGAAGCGGTCATTTATACATGAAATCCGCATTGATAAAAGCTGACAGTCGCCGTATTTTTCGGCGCTTGCATCCAGCCTTGCGCCGTAAAGCTTATCAAGCTTTAAATTAAGAGCCGAAAAGTCGGGATTTTTTTTACTTGAAGCCGTTAAAATAAAAGGTAAAAGGGCATTTTCAGCCACAGTTTCTTCCTTTAAAGGCAAGTAAAAATTATATGAAATACTAGTAGTGTTAAAACGGTTATTTTCAATAAACAACCCTTCTACACCCTGAGCGATTGAAACAATTTTTCCTGACACTTTAAAAAATCTCCGTTTCAAAAATATAATTATAATAATTATACCACAGTTTTGCTGTTTTTGCTACTACTTATTTAATAAGACATTCAAATTATAGTTTGTCGGGCTAACGCCCAATGCGTAATTCGTAATGCGTAATTCGTAATTATTGTACAACCCCTTGCCTCCATCTGATGAGGGAGGTGGATTTTTGCGTAGCAAAAAGACGGAGGGAGAGACCGAAAACACTGTAAATAAGCACTTTCTCTCCCTCAGTCACGAGTTCCTCGTGCCAGCTCCCTCGTCAGAGGGAGCCAATGATATATCCATCAAACCGAGCGATAAACTCCCAATTTATAAACCAAAACAAATTTCAAAATTTTATAGTTGGTTGCAAATTTAAAGCAAATATGGTAAAATATGCTTTAAAGAGGTGATATTTTGGCACGACAGCATAAACGCGGTTTGAGAATTCCCGCACGAGTAATAGCTTCAGCCTTGCTTTTGCTAATACAGTTTGCGTTTTTATTTGCGGTACTTTACAATTTTACAATTCATTCAGCAGGTATGCTTGTACTGTCAGCTATCGTCGGTATGGTAACGGTTATTTTCATTATTAACCGCCGCGGCAACCCCGACCATAAAATGAGTTGGATTATTTTTATTTTGCTTTTCCCCATTTTTGGCATTTCGGTTTATCTTTTGTGGGGCGGCAACAGCCTTATTCCGCATTTTCGCAAAAAAATGAGGGTGTGTGAATCGCATTATTTGCCCTTTCTTGAGAATAATAAGGATATAACCGACCGTCTTCGTTATCACGATATAATGCATTCGCGCCAGGCTGATTATTTAACCAACGAATCGGGTTATCCCCTATACGACGGTACTTCAAGTGAATATCTGCCTTCGGGCGAAAGGTTTTTTGAACGCTTACTGGCCGAGCTTGAAAACGCACAAAAATATATTTATATTGAATTTTTTATCCTTGCGGAAGGATATATGTGGGATGAAATTCATAAAATTTTAAAGCGCAAGGCCGAACAGGGCGTTGAAATTAAAATTATTTGTGACGACTTTGGTTCAATTAAGCGCCAAAGCCAAAGCTTTTTAACAAAGCTTCGCCGTGAAAATATTGAAATTGCTGTGTTCAACCCAATTCACCCCATTTTTAACATTTTTATGAACAACCGCAGCCACCGCAAAATTGTGGTTATTGACGGCGAGGTTGCCTTTACGGGCGGTGTTAATATTGGGGATGAATACATTAACCGCGAACGCCGCTTCGGGCATTGGATGGACAGCGGTATTATTCTTTACGGTAAGGCAGTTAAGAGCTTTTTGTGTATGTTTTGCATTATGTGGGAATTTGTAACAAACAACCGCATTGACTTTAATTCTCACCTTGGCGAAGGCTTTTCCTACGATGATGCCTTCGTTGTGCCCTACAGTGACGGTCCCTTAAACGATAAAAACCCCGCCGAAGGCATTTATATGCAGATACTTAATTCCGCCCAGCGTTACGTTTATATTATGACGCCCTATCTGGTCATTGACGATATGATGACCTCTGCCTTGTGTATGGCGGCGAAATCGGGTATTGAGGTTTGCATTGTAACGCCCCATGTGCCTGATAAATGGTATGTTCACAATGTTACGCAGTACCATTATTTAGACCTTTTAAAAAGCGGTGTTAAAATTTACGAATACACCCCCGGCTTTATTCATTCAAAGGTGTATTTGTCGGATGACAGCATTGCAACGGTAGGCTCGGTTAATATGGATTACCGCAGCTTTGTTTTCCACTTTGAATGCGGTGTTTGGCTTAGCGACAAGAAAACCGCGCTTGATATTAAGCACCACTTCCGTGAGGTTTTGGCCGTTTCGAAGGAAATTTCACTTTCAAAATGGAAAAAGCGTTCGGTTTTTGTGCGAATAAAGCAAGCCCTGCTTCACATTTTTGGGCCGTTTATGTAATTGACAAGCGGCAATACTTTTGTTATAATAACCTTGTAAATGAATTTTTTAGAAAGGCGGCTTACTTTTATGAAAAACGTTTGGAAAGTAATTGTTGCAATTTTAGCATTGTTTGGCGCTTTGGTTGGCGCACTTGTAATTATTGATAAAATCAAGAATAAAAACCGCATTAAAGGCGAATATCTTGAATGTGACGAGGCTGAGGACATCCCCGAGGTTGACGACTGATTTTAAGGGCTCCGAGAGGAGCCTTTACTTATATCGACAAAAGGGTGATTTTTTGTGCTGTTCGCCAAAAAAAGTTCATTTAAGTGAATTAGTTTTCCATTTTTTGTGGAAATTATACAAAAAAGGGGCAAAATTTACTGCTAACAGGCAATAGAAATTTTTGTAAGAATATTGTATTATATTCAATATAAAATATTACTGGAGATGATTCGATGACAAAGCTTACCTCAACGAAGCTTGCCACACTTATAGAAAAAAAGCTTTCACACAACTTTGGCGTTACACCCGAACAGGCTTCTGACGAGCTTTTTTATAAAGCAAGTGTTTTAACACTTCTCGATATTATGAAGGAACGCAGGAGCGAATTTAAAAAGGCTACTGCCGAACAACAGGCTAAAACCGTTTATTATTTGAGTATGGAATTTTTAATGGGTCGTTCCTTTAAGAACAACCTTTATAACCTTGACCTCACTTCAACCATGGAAAAGGCACTTAAAAAATTCGGCGTTAAGCTTGACAGCCTTTATGAATTTGAACCTGATGCAGGTCTTGGTAACGGTGGTCTTGGCCGTTTGGCTGCTTGCTTTTTGGATGCACTTTCAAGCGGTGGCTATTCTGCAATGGGCTATTGCATTAACTACGAGCTTGGTATTTTCCGTCAAAAGCTGGTTGACGGCTGGCAGACAGAAATGCCTGACTTTTGGCTTCCCGGCGGCGGTGTTTGGCTTGAAGCAAGACCCGGCTCGGCCGTGGATGTTAACTTTGACGGCTATGTAAACGAATGGTGGGACGAAAACGGTCAGCACCGCCTTGAGCATAAGGACTATAAAACCGTGCGCGCTATTCCCTACGACCTTATGGTTGCAGGTAAGGACGGCAAGACGGTAAATGCCCTCAGGCTTTGGAGTGCTGAATGTCGCGAATTTAATATGTCGGCCTTTAACCAGGGTGATTATATTCGTGCAATTGAACAGCGTGCAATGGCTGAAAACATTTCTAAGGTATTATACCCTGCTGACAACCACTATGAAGGTAAATCGTTAAGACTTCGCCAGCAGTATTTCCTTGTTTCCGCCTCTGTGCAGGACATTTTAAACCGCCATTTGCGTGTTTACAACACACTTGACAATTTGCCCGACAAGGTTGCAATTCATATTAACGACACACACCCCACCCTTTCCATTCCCGAGCTTATGCGCTTCTTACTTGATGAATGCGGCTACACTTGGGATGATGCGTGGAGCATTGTAACCCGTACCGTTGCATACACCAACCACACCATTATGCAGGAAGCGCTTGAATGCTGGCCCGAAAGCCTTATTAAAGAACGTGTTCCCCGCATTTACCAAATTATTAAGGAAATTGACCGCCGCTATCGCAGTGAGGTTATTGCCAAAACAGGCGACTTGGCTTTGGCTGAACGCACAAGTGTTATTTCAAACGGCGTTGTTAGAATGGCAAACCTTTGCTGTGCTACCTGCCACACCGTTAACGGCGTTTCCAAGCTTCACAGTAAGATTATTGTTGATGAGCTTTTCAAGGATTATGCTTCAATGACACCCGAAAAGTTCACCAACGTTACCAACGGTATTGCCCACAGACGCTGGCTTTGCTGTGCAAACCCCAAGCTTACAGGCTTCTTGAGTGAAACCATTGGCGACGACTTTATTAAGGATGCCCGCAATTTAGAAAAGCTTATGGAGTTTAAGGATGACAAGGCCGTTTTGGATGAGCTTTCAAAAATTAAGCGCGCCAACAAGGAACGCTTTGCAAAGCACATTAAAAACACCACAGGCGTTGTTTTAAACCCCGATTCTATTTTTGATATGCAGGTTAAGCGCTTACACGAATATAAGCGCCAGCACCTTAATGTTTTAAACATTATAAGCGAATATCAGTTTATTAAAAACAACCCCAACGCTCCCTTTACCCCCAAGACCTATATCTTCGGCGCAAAGGCTGCCCCCGGTTATCTGTTTGCAAAGCAGGTAATCCAAATGATTTGGGAACTTTCACAGCTTTTGGAGCGTGACCCCGACGTTAAGGATAAACTTAAGATAGTTTTCCTTGAGGATTACCGCGTAACCATGGCCGAGCTTATGATTCCGTCGGCCGATATAAGCGAACAAATTTCGCTTGCATCTACCGAGGCTTCGGGCACAGGTAATATGAAGCTTATGATGAACGGTGCAATTACCTTAGGTACCGAGGACGGCGCTAATGTTGAAATTCACAGTGCTGTCGGTGATGATAACATTATTATTTTCGGTATGCAGACCCCCGAGGTGCTTCGCCTTCAAAAGCAGGGCTATTCTCCTTGCGAGCATTACAACAATAACCCCATACTGCGTGATGCGCTTGACTTTATCGGTAAGGGCTTCGGCGGTATGAGCTTTGACAGCATTTACCACACACTTAAATATAACGACACTTATATGGCGCTTGCCGACTTTGCCGATTATCAGGCAGCACAAAAGAAGGCTTCCGCGCTTTATAACGACCGTGACGTATGGAACAAGATGTCACTTACAAATATTGCCAAGTCGGGCGTTTTTGCGGCTGACCGCTCTATTGAAGACTATGCGCGCGACATTTGGCACATTAAACCGGTTGAATAATTATGAATTTTTATCCTTTTGATTCCAGAAATCAGAACCATAAAAGCAAGCTTGGTGCCTTAGCCGAAGGGGAAACCCTTCGGCTTAGACTGCTTTTACCCGAAAGCGCAAGGGTGGGCCGTGCCTATTTGATGATAAGGAACGACCAAACAGGCAATTTGGAGAAGATTTCAATGAAGAGGGGCGAACAAAAAGACGATTGCTTTTATTGGGAGTGTGAATTTTCCCTTCCTGAGGGCATTTATTGGTACGCCTTTAAATATAACACCGCCGAAACGGAATATTGGGTAACAAAATTTGACCATTCCTTAGGTGAGGTTTCTGCCACGGGTGCTTGGTGGCAGTTAACCGTTTATAACAAAAGCTATCAAACACCGTCGTGGCTTGACGGCGGTATTATTTACCAAATTTTCCCCGACCGTTTTTATAAATCAAACAAAGAAAAGAAAAATGTACCCGATGACCGCTTTATTGTAAACGACTGGGCAAAAACCCCCGAATACACACCCAAAAAGGAAAGTGACGGGGTAAAATATCTCGGTAACGACTATTACGGCGGTGACCTTAATGGTATTCAGCAAAAGCTACCATACCTTAAAAAGCTGGGTGTTAACTGCATTTATTTAAACCCCATTTTTGAGGCGCATTCAAATCACCGCTATAACACCGCAAACTATATGAAAATTGATTCGCTTTTAGGCGATGAAAAGGACCTGAAAAACCTTATTAAAGCCGCTGAAAAGCAGGGTATTTATATTATTTTGGACGGTGTTTTTTCCCACACGGGCGACGACAGTATTTATTTTAATAAATATAACCGTTATGACACCTTGGGTGCCTACAACAGTGACGAGTCCCCCTACCGCAGCTGGTACGACTTTGGCGAAACCCACGATGATTATGAATCCTGGTGGGGTGTTTCAACCCTTCCCGAAACACAGGAAAATGACCCTTCTTTTTCGGAATATATTACAGGTGAAAACGGTGTTATTCGCCACTGGCTAAGGCTTGGTGTAAAGGGCTTCCGTTTGGATGTTGCCGATGAATTACCCGACCAATTTTTAGATAAGGTGCGCATTGCCGTTAAGGCCGACAGTAACGAAAACTTTCTGCTTGGCGAAGTGTGGGAGGATGCCACAAACAAAATAAGCTACAACGCCCGCCGCCGCTTTTTGCGGGGCAAGCAGCTTGATTCGGTTATGAATTACCCCTTTGCGAATGCAATTATAAACTATTTAAAGGGCGGAAATTCCCGCGATTTAATTGACACCGTGCTGGAAATTTTGGAAAATTATCCACCGCAAGCGGTCAAGCTTTTGATGAACCACATCGGCACACACGACACACAGCGTATTCTTACCGTTTTAGGTAGTGAAAACGAATTTGTTAACGCCCGTGAATGGCAGGCAAAGCAAAGGCTGACACCTCAGCAATATGAAAAAGCCGTTAAGCTTTTAAAGGTTGCGGCGGTTTTGCAGTATACACTTCCCGGTGTGCCTTCCCTTTACTATGGTGACGAAGCAGGTATGGAGGGTTATGGCGACCCGTTTTGCCGCGCGACTTACCCTTGGGGTAACGAGGACCAGGACCTTTTGGCCTTTTACCAAAAGCTTGGTCAGTTCCGCCGAAGCTATAACGCCTTTAAATCGGGTGAGTTTATCCCCTTTTATGCAAACTTTGGCGAAATTGCTTATATGCGCAAATCCAAAAACCATACCGTTTTAATTGCCGCTACCCGTTGGCACGAAAAAATAGAAATTAACGTACCGAAGGAATTTGATACCGCAACCGCTATTTTCGGTAAGCCTTCACAAGACGGCGTTTTAACCCTTGAACCCTTTGGTTACACGATATTGGTAATTAAAAATCAATAATTCTTATATCAATTATAAAAAACCACCCAAAGAAATAATTTTTTTGGGTGGATTTTATTTATTCTTCACTTTTGCATTTTACTTTCTTTTAACCGCATAGTGTAGATATAAATTTTATCACTATGAGACATCTCTAAAAACTAATTGTATAAAGAATGTTTAGAAATTTTCCTTATTTATGGCCTGTTTTCTTCTCTTTTGAAAAATCTGAAAAATATTTTTAACCCTGACACTAGTTGTCAGGGTTAATTTTTATAATGGGGTTGCAGCTGTAAGAAATCGGGACGCTGATTTCAAAAAAATAGTTACATTTTAATCAAAAAAATAAAATTATAGGAGGTAAATAAAATGAAAACTATTTTCGGTGTTAGTTCAGCTACACCAATTAATAAAAAACTCAAAAATGGTCACACTTTATACGAATGGGTAGTAAGAAAAAATTGCTATCCTGCATTTTGCATGAGGATGCTTAGCGGTGAAGATAAAATCACTGCCGAGGAAATTGAGTTCTTAAAGGCGAAAGGTTGCAAAATCGGTTTGATATACAACGACTTTACCGAAAAAGAAATTTCATCTATGAGCGGAGTATTGTCTGCTGAACGTGTGGTTAATGCTGCGTTAGAATTAGGTGTTCCTGTGAACGAAGGGATTGTTTTGTTCGCAGAGATTAAAGCTGATTGGAGTATAAACCATAATTGGATGATTTCTTTTGCAAGTGCAATAAAAGCAAAAGGTTTCATTGCTGGATTTATTGGCAACACAGATTCTAGTAAGAATTTTGCTTTTAATCGACAAACCGGTCACTTTGTAAACGCCACAAAAAACATGAATTATTTTGATGCTATATTTGCAGCTACCGAACCGGCGATTGATGAAACTCCCACAAAGTGGTCGCCATTTTGTCCATCAGACCTAGAAATTGATGATATGTCATTTTGGTTTTGTGGCGAAACAATATTTGACAAAATCAAAGTTAATAATGTTTATGCCAAAGATGAAAAAGTTCTTGTGAGTTTATGGTAAAGGAGGTGTGAAAATGAATAAAAAACAATACAATAACATTATTGAGCATTCTTTGCAATATGATTGCAAAGATAAGGTCGATTCTCTTGAAGTGGTAAGAACTATATTTAACAATATGGGAGTATCCCTTCCGCACGGCACTATTAGAGAGGTATATGATATCTTTTCAACTAATAATTATATGGGTTGGAGAGAGTGTACCTTAGAGGAGGCAATAAAAAACACTAATCTTGGTATAGCCACGATAGGAATTAATGAAAGCAAAATTGTAGTGTTTTCCGCTGATGATGAAGAAGAAACATCAACTCAAACCGAAACGGTTATAACTTTAAATGATAAGACACCTGCTAGGGCTGTTTCTGACCTTAAATACTTTACAGATATTCACGAAACATCTACAGAATGGGTTTATTGTTGCAATCGATACTTAAGCAAAGCAGAAATGGCTGTGAACGCACAATGTATTTATGATTATTTAAGATGTTATGGATGGACAAAGAAAGCTATTTGTGCGCTACTTGGAAATATGGAAAGAGAAAGCCACATAAACCCCGGTCTTTGGCAAGGTCTCCGCGAAAATAACATGAGTGGTGGTTATGGGCTAACACAATGGACACCAGCGACAAAATATATTAATTGGGCGCTATCAAAAGGATGGACAAAGGAAAATATTTACAATCAATTGCAACGTATTCTTTATGAAGTTGAAAATAATAGTGAACAGTGGCTTGATAGAGCAAATTCTGGTATGACCTTTAAGCAATTTACACAGTCAAATGCGTCTATAGCTTGGCTCACAGAAGTCTTTATGAGAAATTATGAAAACCCTGGAGTACCTGAATTGGAAGAAAGAATAAGTAATTCAAATTATTGGTATAATTTCATAATTTAATAATAAACGCAGGTCAGTTTTACAACTGGCCTGCGTTTTTGCATAACAAAAAACATGCGATTGTTGCGTGGTTCAAAACAGATTGATTGAAGAAAAAAGTTTTAGTTATTTTAACTTTATCCAATCAACCTCTGGGCGATTTTCCCATTCTTCTTCAAATTCTACAATTTCTTTAAAAGAAACTTTTTTACCATCTATTTCAAATACTGACTTATCATAATTAGGCTCAAAACCATATTTGTTAGATGAGGGCTTTTCTTCATCACCTACAAAATCAAATTTTGCAAAGGTTGAGATATTATATTTGTTTCCGTCAAAACTTATATTGTTATAATTATGCGAAAACGCACCGCCCGAGCTCAAAAAAGTTCCATCTACTTTCAATTCCTCAAACCAACGAACGTATAAGCTATAGCCGTAAACTTTATCATTTAATTTATGTAGAATTAGATAAGTATCGCCATTGGGGAGTTCTGAAATCACAAGCTCATTTTGACCGTCTTTATCTAAATCCACAAAAGCATACTTGCTGGGCACAAAAACATTTTCTCTTTCGAAATAATCAGTATCTTCGGGATATTTAGAAAGCGGTTTATAATTTTTTAGGTAAACCGTTTCATCTTTTGCATTAATAAACGGCTTTTCATTGTTCAATACTGAAAGTAAGATATTATCATATTCTTGATATGGCATTGCATTCCCACCTTCGTTTGTTATTTCGCTTTCTTGAATATCGTTATTGGGGGAAGTGATATTAGTTTTAATACAACCATTAAAAGAAAAAGATATTAGAAAAATCATAAGGAAAATTATTATTGTTTTCATATTTATACCTCGCAAATAATTTTATTAACATTATAACATGGTTAAAAATGCAACTTAAAAAGAGACACGGGGACAGTTAGTGTTATATAAAATGAACCGGCATTTTTATATATTTGTTTTAAGTCTTTTTCAATATTAGCCAGAATCAATAACTCCTTATCGTTTTCTTTCACAATTTTACACCTGCCCTTTAGAATTTTACTATAAATATATTATCATAGAAACAATATATATGCAATAATAAAGTTCAAACCTTTTTAACTGTGACAAGGGAGACACTTGAACCCTTTGGTTACACGATTTTAGTAATTAAAAATCAAAAATAACCTTGATGTTTAGAAAAGACCTTGAAGCGTTTGCTTCAAGGTCTTAAATTTTACCTATTTCTGATTTCGTTATATGCGTTTTCCATTTTTTCGTGAATCATATCACCAATCTCGGCCGTGTTCATACCCTCGAAAGCTTCGGGGTAGATAACATCAACGATTTTAAAATCAACCTTGGTGGTAAGGCGGCACATACGCTTAGGTATTGCGCGGGTGTTGTTAATTACACAAACAACAATCGGCACCTTAGCCTTTAAGGCCATTTTAAAGCCACCGTTTCTAAATGGTAGAAGCTCGCAGGTTTTGCTTGTGTAGCCTTCGGGGAAAAGCCCAATGGAAGATTTTTCCTCCTTTAAAATGCGTGTGGCTTCAATAATGGTTTTTGCGGCTTCGCGGTCGTTTTCGCGGTCGATAAACAAGCCGCCGAGCAGCTTCATTATTTTGGCTATAAAGGGCAGCTTTTTAATAATATCCTTTTTGCCGATAAAGCCAATTTCGTTATCGGGAAAAACCGAAAAGATTACCGCGGGGTCAAAATCGTGCTGGTGGTTACAAACAAACAGCATTTTGCGGTCCTTTGGTACATCATCGGGGTCGATACCTGTAACGTTAATTTTAACCTTTGCAAGCCAAATTATAAGCGGCAAGCTGTATTTTACCATAAAGCGATAAAATTTTGTTGCCCTTTTTGATGTTGAATTTGGGCTGACTACAGCAAACACCAAAAACATAAGCCCAATTTGAATTAACATTAAGCCAAATAGAAACACTACGTATAAAATCGGTGCCAGCCACCAGGAATAGCCCTTTTCAAAAATGGGGAAAAAGTTATTAAGTATAGGCAACAATGCGCCTGCGGCAATTAAATAAAAATAAACCATTTTATACCTCTAATTTTGCTTACGAACAATTGAATATTCGTCGTAAAAATTAAAATAGGGACATTCAAACTTGGGCGAGGTTAAAAACCGCTGCATTTCATCCTCATCCAAATTAACGTTGCAATAATAGCAATCGTCCTCATCATCGTAAATATAGTTTGAACAGTTTTCGCAATTACTTTTCATAATTATTCTTCCCCGCCTTGATTTTCGGGTGGTGTTTCGCCGCCCTCTTCCTCGGGGTTTTTGGGCGGTGTTACGGTGTCGTCAGGGGTGGTGCCGCCCTGCTGCTCATCGCTAGTAGTATCGTCAGGGGTTGAGGTATCGGGCGTAGAAGGTGTGGAAGGCGTCGATGGTGTTGACGGCGTTGATGTTGTGCCGCCGCCCATTGCCTGAGCATACCAGTCGTTCTTTCTTACACCGTTTTGCGCGATGTAATCCTCGGGTGTTATTTGCTGATAAAAATATGCATATAAAAGGTCCTTGGCATAGTCAAGGTCGTAATAAACGCAGTCGCCTACACCCTTAATGCTCTTACCCGGCATTTGATAGTCGGTAAGCGGCACGCGGGATTGCGAAAATGTTGGTGACTTTAACATTACATCCCACGCCAGACCCATAATTTCAGTATATGAAAGGGAGGTTTGGGTGTAAGGCATTAAGGCCTTTGCAAGCTTAACATATTCGGTTTTAGGCAGGGATAAAGCCTTGTTGAAAAGCTGCTCCATAACATAACGCTGACGGTCGGTACGGCCATAGTCATTATTAGTGCCCCAAACGTTTTTAGTTTTACGAATGCGGGAATAAGCCACCGCCTGAATACCGTTTAGGTGGTGCTTGCCGGGCTCTAATATATAATAAGGTGTGGGGTCAATTTTAAGGCGGTCGCAAACATCCTTAATACAGCCGTTTAAAGCATAAATGCTTTTGCTTACGGGCACAACCTCGCCCGCAACCAATTCGGCATCAATACCACCGACAGCATCAATAATTTCGGCCATACCGTTAAAGTTTACGGTTGCATATTCCGAAATATCAAGCCCAAAGTTTTGGTTAATGGTTTTAATTGCAAGCTCGGGTCCGCCCCAAGCGTAAGCGGTGTTAATTTTGCGGTATTTTACAGTGCCGTTGCGTTCAATGGGCACCAAGGTGTCACGCACGATAGACACAATTTTTACGGTTTTGGCCTCAGTATCAATGCTTAACACCATAATCGAGTCGGAATTACCTTTAAAGCCCTTACTGCGCGAATCTATACCGAAAAGCGCAACATTAACAACTCTTTGGTCAATAACATTTTCAAAGCCCAATTCCTGCGGGGGCTTTTTATCTATATCGGGGTTATAATCATAGCTGAAGGTGTCCAAAAATACGCCAACACCAATTGAAACGGCCGTAACAACCGCAACACAGCTTATGATAACCGCCTTTTTCCAACGGCGCAAATTTTTCCAGCCGTTACCTAAGCGCTGAAAAAAGCCTGCAACGCCGTGCTTTTTCTTTTGAAAGTTTTTCTTTTTATATTCTGCACTCGCTGAAGAAATATCTACAAAAGCGCCATTCTTAAACGCTGTATCGGAAACTATATCTTCAAATTCTTTTCTTTCTTCCATTTTTCGTTCCTTTCCCTTACTCGCTTAAAATGCGCTTATAAATTTCGCCCTTTTTATGCCCTGTAATAGCGGCGGCTTCCTTAGCGGCCGAAGAGGTTGACTGACCTTCATTTATAAGCCCTTGTGCAATTTTTATTGCGTCCTCAATAGTGTAGCTTTCCTGCTGCTTGTCCGCGCCCGACACAATAAGCACAAATTCGCCACGGGGGTCGTTTTCGTTATAATACGCAACCGCTTCCTCTAAACTGGTGTGTGTAACACCTTCGTGAAGCTTTGTAAGCTCGCGCACAATGGCAATTTTGCGGTTGCCGAAATATTTAAGCATATCCTGTAAAGTGGCGCAAAGCTTATGGGGCGCTTCGTAAAAAATCATAGTTCTGGTTTCGTTTTTTAAAGATTCCAGATGCTCACGCCTGCCGATTTTGTTCATAGTCAAAAAGCCTTCAAAGCAAAAACGGCCGCTTGGCATACCCGAAATTGCAAGCGCAGTTATAACCGCGCTTGGACCCGGAACCGATTCCACCTCAATGCCGTTTTCATAGGCTTGACGCACCAAGTCTTCACCCGGATCGGAAATGGCGGGCATACCCGCATCCGACACAAGCGCACAGCTTTCACCATTTAAAAGGCGGGTAATTATTAAATTGCCCTTGCTGTTTTTATTATGCTCGTAATAAGCGAGCATTTCTTTTTTTATATTAAAATGATTTAAAAGCTTTACGGTTACACGGGTGTCCTCGACCGCTAAAAAGTCAACCTTACTTAGCGTTTCGATGGCACGGGGTGAAAAGTCGGACAAATTGCCTATAGGCGTGCCGACAATATAAAGTTTTCCGCTCAAGGCAAATATTCCTCCTTATACTTTCCGTAAATTTTAACCATTTCTTCTGAAAATTGTCCGTTTTCTTCGACATAAAGTACAGGTTCAATGCGCATACCCGAATTGGCACAGCGCTTGCCCTCGACCAACACAAGCCAAGGCTCCTCCCCTTTTCTTTGGCAAACAAGGCGAAGGCGCTTGGGCTCGATTTTATTATCGCTCATAAGCTTTAGTAATTCACAAAGCCTTTCAGGGCGGTGGCACATACACAGCCTGCCCGTAGTTTGTAAAAGCTTTGCTGATACCTTAATAATATCCTCTAAAGAGCACTCAACCTCATGCCTTGCAACCTTGTGGCGTTCATTTGGGTTTTGAAGCCCTGCGCCGTTGGCTTTATATGGTGGGTTACAGGTAACAAGGGTGTTACACCCAAATTGCACCTTACCCTTTAAATCCTTTAAATCGGCATTTATAACGGTAAATTTTTCCAAATTTAGCTGTTCCTTGGTTTTTTGGGCCAAAGCGGTAGCCTCATCGCTTATATCAACACCGACAGCACTTTGCAAATTGCCGTCCCTAAGCATTAAAAGCGGAATTATACCACAGCCAGTGCCTAAGTCCACCATTTTATCGCTTTTTTTAGCGTTAGCAAAATGGCTGAGCAAAATGGCATCGGTTCCGAAAATGTGATTTTCAGACACCCAAAGACCAAAGCCGTTACCGAGTGGCTCAAATTTCATTAAGCTCGGCTCCATTTTACGCCCCGAGGTGTGTCCTCAAGCACAATGCCCATTGCTTTAAGCTGATCGCGAATTTCATCGGCCGTCTTAAAGTCACGGTTCTTTCTGGCTTCACTTCGTTTATCAATAAGCGCCTGAATGTCACTGTCCAAAACCTCTTCCTTGCGGTTGTAAACAAGACCCAAAACGCCTGTTAGCTGGTCAAACATATCAGCACACGCTAAAAGACCGTTCTTTTCCAAACCGTTTGCAATAGCTGTGTTAATTTCACGAACTAATGTGAAAATTGCGGCCAAAGCATCAGCAGTGTTGAGGTCATCCTCCATAGCGGTTATAAAATCGTTCTTTGCGGTTTCAATAAATGCAGGGATTTCGCCGCCGTCAGCAGCATTTTTAATTGCAAAGTCAAGATTATCACGGCAGGTGTAAAGGCGTTCAAGCGAATTTTTGGCCTGCTCGATAATTTCAACCGAATAGTTAATGGGGCTTCTGTACTGTGAAGAAACAAGGAAGTAACGAATTGCTTCATAGCCGTATTTTTCGGCAACGTCACGAACGGTAAAGAAGTTATTTAAGGACTTTGACATTTTGTGGTTGTCAACATTTATAAAGCCGTTGTGCATCCAATAATGCGCAAAGTCACAGCCGTTTGCGGCCTCACTTTGAGCGATTTCGTTTTCGTGGTGGGGGAAAATAAGGTCTAAGCCGCCGCAGTGAATGTCAATGGTTTTGCCAAGGTATCTGCCTGCCATTGCCGAGCATTCAATATGCCAGCCGGGACGACCCTTGCCCCAAGGAGATTCCCAAAAGGGCTCACCGGGCTTTGCGCCCTTCCAAAGACAAAAGTCCATAGGGTCTTCCTTAATATCGCCTGTTTCAATACGGGCGCCTGCTTCCAAATCTTCTAAAGGTTGATGTGAAAGCTTGCCGTATTCTTGGAACTTTTTAGCGCGGTAGTAAACGTCGCCTGCGGCCTCATAAGCGTAGCCCTTTTCAATAAGTTCCGAAATAATGCCCTGAATTTGAGCAATATTTTCGGTAGCTCTGGGATGAACTGTTGCTTCGCGCACATTAAGACCCTTAGCATCGGTCCAAAATTCGCCTATAAAGCGTTCTGCCACCTCGGGCACGGTAATGCCTTCGGCATTTGCTTTATTGATAAGCTTATCATCAATATCGGTAAAGTTTTGAACAAAATTCACCTTGAAGCCACGCCATTCAAAATAACGGCGCAAAACATCAAACACGCAAAGGGGGCGCGCATTACCGATGTGAATATAGTTATAAACGGTAGGGCCGCAGGCATAAATTTTTACCTCGCCCTCGTTAATGGGTACAAATTCATCTTTTTGACGGGTTAATGTGTTAAAAATTTTCATAAAACTATTTCTCCTTTAAAGCTGCTTCAAGCAATAAAATGCGTTCTTCCAAAGCATCCATTTTTTGCTTGACGGGGTCGGGAATGTGAATTTGGTCAAGCGCAACACGCTTGCCGTCCTGCTTTACTACCCTTGCAGGTACACCCACAACGGTAGAATTTGGCGGAACCTCGCTTAAAACCACAGCACCTGCGGCCACGCGGGAATTATCGCCGATTTTAAACGGGCCCAAAACCTTAGCGCCTGCACTTATCATAACGTTATTACCAATGGTGGGATGGCGTTTTCCAACATCCTTACCTGTACCGCCAAGGGTAACACCCTGATAAATGAGCACATCGTCACCGATTTCGGTTGTTTCACCAATAACAATACCAACGCCGTGGTCAATAACCAGGCGGCGGCCGATGGTAGCGCCAGGGTGAATTTCAATACCCGTTTTTCTAACCGCACGCTGTGACACAAAGCGAGCCAAAAATTTTAAGTTGTGTTTATAGTAAAAGTGCGCGCGACGATGCATACGAATTGCCTTAACGCCTGGGTAAAGGAAGAAAACCTCCCAAAAGCTGCGGGCGGCAGGGTCGCGTTCGCGCACTGCGTTTACGTCTTCAATAATTCTTTTAAACAAGCAAGTCACCTACTGTTTATTTTGCGTTTTTAATATATTCGCGGCCACCCCAGATGTAAATAACACCTGAAATAACACATAAAATAGCCGAAATCCAGAACAAAGTAACGATTACGACGTCGGCAATAACAAAAACGTTTGAAGGAAGGGTAACAATTTCATTGGCGCCGTAAACTGCCAAGGAAAGAATTATACCTGCCATTTGGCTAACGGTTTTACACTTGCCCCACATATTAGCGGCAACAACCTTGCCGCCTGCAGTTACTGCTACCAAGCGGATTGAAGAAACTGCAAATTCGCGGAACAAAACAATAAAGGTTATAACCACAATATGCCAAGCGTATCGTGTACCGCCGTAAATAAACATAAAGCCAAGATAAGCCGAGGTGGTAAGCATTTTGTCTGCCAAGGGATCCATAAACTTACCGAAATCGGTTACCATATTATATTTTCTTGCCATTTTACCGTCTATCATATCGGTTAAAGAAGCGGCAATAAATAATACAAGAGAAATTAAATAATGATAAGGAAAATCAATAAGCATTACTGCCATAAAAATTGGGGTTGCTATCATACGGGCCAAGGTTAATTTATTGGGTGTATTCATATTTTTAACTCTCCTAACAAATCATAATCTAAACAGTCGTTTATTTGCACATTTGCAAAATCACCTATAATAAGAGGTCTATCTGACATAAAGAAAATTTTGCCGTCAACCTCGGGCGCATCGCAAACGGTTCTGCCAAAATAACATTTTATATAATCGTCCCAGCCTTCAATTATAACCTCAAGCACTGTGCCGATTTTTTCCTCGTTTTTCTCGCGCATAATGTCCATTTGCATTTCCATAATGTTTTCCGCGCGGGACACCTTGGTTTGCTCATCTATTTGGTTTGGCATTTCAGCCGCTACCGTGTCCTCCTCGGGTGAGTAGGCAAAACAGCCAAGGCGGTCAAAGCGGGTTTCCTTTACAAATTCGCAAAGATCCTCAAACTGTTCTTCACTTTCCCCGGGGAAACCTGTAATAAGGGTTGTTCTTAAAGTGATGTCGGGAATTTCTTTTCTTATTTTCTTAATAAGGCTTTCTAAATCCTCACGACTGCCCTTACGGTTCATTTTCTTTAAAATATCACTGTTAACATGCTGAATAGGAATGTCAAGATATTTTATAAGCTTTTCTTCATTTTTTATAGTTTCTAAAAGCTCGTCGTCAATTTTATCGGGGTAGGTGTACAGGGTACGCACCCAATGGATACCGTCAATTTTGCAAAGCTCTTTTAAAAGTGTAGCCAGCATCGGTTTACCGTAAATGTCACTGCCATAAGCGGTAGTGTCCTGTGCGACAACAATAAGCTCCCTTACACCGCCCATTGCAAGCTCCTTGGCTTCAGCCACACAATCCTCAATTCTACGGCTGCGCATTTTACCGCGAATTTTTGGTATTGCGCAATAGGTACAGCAATTGTTACAGCCATCAGCCACCTTTAAATATGCCGTAAATGGATAACCGCCTAAAATTCGTTTTGAGTTTAAATCCAAATTTTCTTTTGCGCCAAAGGAATTTTCACACCTGCCTTCAATTGCATTTTTTACAATTTCGGCAATTTTACCGTTCGAGCCAATACCAACGCAGGCATCAACCTCGGGAATTTCTTCGGTGACATCGTTTTGGTATCTTTCAGCCAAACAGCCCGTAACTATAAGCGCCTTGCAGTTTCCTTCATCCTTATATTTTGCGGCTTCTAAAATATTTTCAATAGCTTCCGCCTTGGCCGATTCAATAAACCCGCAGGTGTTAATTATAATTGCATCAGCTTCAGCTTCGGCGGGGGTAAGCTCAAACCCTGCGCTTTGCAATGTGTAAAGCATTTGCTCGGCATCGACCTGATTTTTAGGGCAACCAAGTGACACCATACTAACCTTGTACATACTAATCCTCAAATTCTGTATAATTCTTAAGTGCTGTCCTTACCGCATCATAGGAAAAGCCCTTGCGAATAAGTGCGGCATAAACCTTTTGTGCGCCGCCGTCACTTAAAAGCCTTGTGCGGTATTTTTTATCAATTAACGCGTTAATTTGCTCAGCCTCGTCAGCATCACAGCTTGCCAAAACATCCTTTGCCATATCGTAAGGCACGCCCTTTTGAAGCATTTTTTGAAGCGCTTCCCTTTTGGATGTGTTCCCTTCAATTAAGCGGTTGGCGTAATTTTCGGCAAAGCGGCGGTCATCAATAAGACCAACCTCTTGAAGTCTGGCAATAACCTTTGCGCAGGCTTTTTTGTCAAACCCTGCCTGACACAGCTTATTGTATAAATCCTTCGAGGTGCGGTCCTTTCGGTCAAGGTACCACACCGCACGGGATTTTGCCCTGAGGTATTGCGACTGAAAAATTAAATCGTTAAGCTTTTCTTCGGTTAAAGCGTCACCCTTTTTCAAACAATGCTCACTGTAAACATCGTTATCAATAAGCACCTCTTCCCCGTTGGAAAGAAACATTCTAGTAAGGTGAAGCTTATCCTTTTTAATGTCGGTTATTTGCATTAGTCGTCAACCGCAATATCAATATCAATTGACTTGTGGGGGCGTGCAATCGGCTCGGTCGGCATTATAACATCCTCATCATCCATAACGGGTGCGGGAGCATCCTGCGCCTTGTTAGTAATAACTGCCATAATTTCATTTTCGATTTTTTCGGCCATTTCGGCATTATCCTCAAACAACTTTTTAACATTGTCACGGCCCTGACCCAAACGGGTTTCACCGTAATAGAACCACGCGCCTGATTTTTTAATAACGCCCGTTTCAACACCCGCGTCAACAATTTCGCCTGTGTGGGAAATGCCCTTACCGTACATAATGTCAAATTCGGCAACCTTAAAGGGAGGCGCTACCTTATTTTTAACAATTTTAGCCTTGGTGTGAACACCGATAATTTCACTGCCGTCCTTAATAGGCTCGCCCTTGCGAACGTCAATACGAACAGAAGAATAGAATTTTAAAGCGCGGCCGCCTGTGGTAACCTCGGGATTGCCGTACATTACGCCGATTTTTTCACGAAGCTGGTTAATAAAAATTGCGGCACAGTTTGCTTTTGAAAGACTGCCTGTTAATTTTCTTAAAGCCTGTGACATAAGGCGGGCAAGCTGACCAACGTGATTGTCGCCCATTTCGCCCTCAATTTCGGCACGGGTAACCAAAGCCGCTACCGAGTCAATAACAATAATATCAATTGCGCCCGAGCGCACCAAAGCGTCGGCAATTTCAAGGGCTTGCTCACCCGAATCGGGCTGAGAAACCAATAATGAATCAATATCAACCCCCAAATTTGCGGCATAAACGGGGTCTAAAGCGTGTTCAACGTCAATAAATGCTGCGGTGCCGCCTGCCTTTTGTGCTTCGGCAACACAGTGAAGCGCAACGGTGGTTTTACCTGAAGATTCGGGACCGTAAATTTCAACAATTCTGCCCTTCGGAATACCGCCGATACCGAGTGCCACGTCCAATGTAAGTGAGCCTGTTTTAATGTGCTCAACATTCATTGCCTGATTTTCGCCAAGGCGCATAACCGCGCCCTTACCGAACTGCTTTTCAATTTGGTCCATTGCGGTTTTTAAAGCCTTTTGCTTTTCTTCGTTTTCAACCGCCTTAACGACGGGTTTAATAGCCGATTTTGCCATTTTTACTCATCCTCCGTTTATTTTATTGCACAAACCACACGGTTTATGCCGTTATAGTCCTTCACTGCTTTAACATTGTTATAGCCGTTCTGCTTTAGAATTTCACAAACGCTGTCGGCCTGCTTATAGCCCACCTCAAAAGCAAGCATACCGCCCTCTTTAAGCGAAGCCTTATAAATTTCGGCAATTGCACGGTAAAACTTAAGACCGTCGCCTTCGCATAAAAGTGCGGTTTCGGGCTCAAACTTAGTTTCGGCATTCATAAGCGGAATTTCACTTTCGGGAATGTAAGGCGGATTGGAAACAATAATATCATACTTATTTTCCTTGCCGTCACCCTCTAAAGCGTCACCCTTTATCACAAGTGTGTTATAGGCTTCGTTTAGCTTTATATTTTGGTCGATATACCTTATGGCTTCATCAAACTTTTCCACCATAACCACGGCCGAATCAGGATAATCCTTAGCCAGCGAAATACCTATACAGCCGCTGCCTGCGCATAAATCTAAAATTTGTGGGTTTTGTTTATCCTTTAAAAATTCGCTTGCAGTTTCAACCAAAACCTCAGTATCACTTCGGGGAATAAGCACCCCAACACCAACATTAAATTTATACTTATAAAAGCCCCAAGTACCTATTATATATTGAAGCGGGTAACGAATTTCGCGCTGGCGCATAATTGCGGTCAGGTTATTTTCCTGAAATTCGGTTAAATCGTTCATATAGCTTGTTAAAATTTCGGTATTGGAAAGCCCTGTTATATGGCGGATAATTGCCTTTGCTTCAAAAACGCTGTCCTCTACCCCTGCGGCAGCAAGGCGCTTTTTAGTATTGTTGTAGGCTTCAAATATTGTCATTACAGCACCCCGTTCTGTCAACATCGGGCACCTCGGGCTCGCAAGCCTTTAGCGCTGCAATTGCAATTTCTATCATATCATCCTCGGGCTCCTTAGTGGTTACACGCTGTAGCCAAAGACCAGGTGCCGAAATTATGCGGGTTATAAAATTATCATACTTGCCGCAAATTTTTAAAACCTCAAAACCAATACCGCAGGTAAGAGGCACCATTAAAACCTTAGCAAGAGTCCATACCAACGCATTGTCATAAATACCTTTAAAGGTAAACTGTAAAACGATTGATAATATTATGCTTATTAAAATCATCAAAATCATAAACGATGTACCGCAGCGTGGGTGAAAGCGCTTTTGCTTTCTTACATTTTCAACCGTTAGGTCTAGGCCTTTTTCATAACAGAAAATGGTCTTATGCTCGGCCCCGTGGTACATATAAACACGCTTAATGTCCTTCATAAGTGAGACAAGCATTACATAGCCGACAAAAATTGTCATTTTTAGGGCCTGTTCAATAACCGACCTTAAAAGCTTAGAGGTTATTTCGCCCCCTATAAGCCATTCAATACCGCTTACACAAAGGCGAGGTAAATACATAAAAAGGCCAAGTGCCAAAACCACGCCAAGAACAGCGCCGATAACCATTACAATGTTTACAAACCGGCTGTCCTTTTTCTTTTGCTCTTCGGTTTTGGGCTCACTTGCTTCCTCATCAGCAAAGCCCGACTTATCAGCCGAAATGCTTAAAGCCTTGTAGCCCTGAAGCATTGATTCCACAAAGCCTACAACGCCGCGCACAATGGGAAGCGCCAAAATTTTATATTTTTCGCGCACGCTTTTACCGTTCATATAGCTTATATCAATGCTTTTATCGGGTGTGCGTACTGCAATTGCGGTTTTTTCGGTGCTTTTCATCATAATGCCTTCAATTAAGGCCTGACCACCGATAGAGGTATATTTATTTGCCATCAACATTTCCTTCTTCTTGGGGTAAAATTTCTTCTTCATAAAGCGGCAACACAATGGTTACCTTGGTACCTACATTTTCGGTACTTTCAATAAATAAAAGACCGTTCATCTGCTTAATAATTTCATCCGCAACGGCAAGGCCAATGCCCGAACCGCGAACGGTTTTATTTGCTTTATAAAATTTTTCTTTAACACGGTCAATGTCCTGCGCGGGAATACCCACACCTGTGTCGGTAACGGTAATGCGCACGCAAGCCTCCTCCACATTGGCGCTAACCAAAACCTGACCTGCGCCAACGGTGTACTTAACCGCATTATCAACAATGTTTATAAACACCTGCTTTAAACGGTCGCGGTCACCCATAACGATAAGCTCGGGGTTGGGGTTAGTAAGCACTAGCTCGATTTCCTGCTTTTTGGCAAGCTCGGTGTACATATCAACCGCATCATTTAAAATAGCTGTAACGTTTATTGGCTGACTTGTAAGGGATAAGCGGCCCGTTTCCATTCGTGAAAAGTCAAGCAGCTCTTCAACAAGGCTTGAAAGTCGGTCCGATTCGCTCAACACAACGTCTAAGCCACGGCGGACAAGCTCCTCATCGGTACCAAGTGACATTTTAGCCGTTTCGCCCCAACCTCTTATTGCGGTAAGTGGTGTCCGAAGCTCGTGCGAAACCGATGAAATAAAATCGTTTTTCATATTTTGCGCTTGACTAAGCTCCGACGCCATATAGTTAATAGTGTCGCACAGCTCACCGATTTCATCATTTTTGGTCATTTCAATGCGCTCATCAAAGTTACCCATTGCAATTTTGCGGGCAATGTTACTAACATCGCGAATGGGGCGCACAATTGACTTCACAAAGAAAAGACCAGAAAAACAACTAAACAGCAACACCGCAAAGCAAGCAAGCACAATAATGCTGATTACGCCGTAAATAGCCTTATAGGCTTCATTCATAGAGGTTGACCAGCGGTATGTGCCAAGGAAATTACCCTCACTGTCATAAATCGGTGTGGTAACCGCCATAATCGACTCACCGTCGGCGGTTTTACCCCTGAAGGACTGCGCTCTTCCGCTGTTTATAACAAGCTGATATTCGGGAATATCCTCAACCACGGTAGGAAAGCCCGTTGTGGTGGCAACCACCTTGCCGTTTTTGTCGGTTACCTGAACGGCAACCTTATCCTTAAAAGCAAAGCCTTCAACCAAGGCTATGGCCGAATCGTTAAAGGTTTTGGTGCTTGCCGCCTCAAGCGATTTAAATTCGTAAGCGTAATCATCACCAAGGGACTGCATTTGCGAGGTGTAAAGTGCGTTATAAAGAACCGAGAAGCCAATTGCCGCAGTACAAATTACAACCGCAATAACCAAAAATATATTAAAAAACCATTTTACAGTTATACTTTTAAATTTAATTTCTAAATTCAAATCAGCTTCTCCTTTCTTGATTTTTTATTTTAACTTAATGTGTGTTCCATTTATATCCCATACCCCAAACGGTTACAAGCCTTGTAGGTACGGAAGGGTCATCCTCAACCTTCATACGAAGGCGACGAATGTTAACGTCAACAATTTTTTCTTCGCCAAAATAGTTGCTGCCCCAAACCTTATTAAGAATATCGGTTCGGCCCAAAGCAACGTCTGGATTTTGGAAGAAATATTCAATCATTTGAAATTCAACCTGTGTAAGCTCAATATTGTTGCCGTTTTTAAGCAGGGTGCGCTTACGAAGATTTAAGGTGAATTCACCCAAGGTAATATCGTCCGAAACGGGCGCCGCTTTAGGCGCATACATTTCAACCCTGCGGTAAAGTGAATCCACACGGGCCAAAAGCTCGGTAGGGCTGAAGGGCTTTGTAATATAATCATCCGCACCGTTCATAAGACCTGTAATTTTGTCCATTTCCTGTGTTCTGGCGGTCAGCATAATTATGCCAAGCGTTTCGGTGCGCTTTCTAAGCTCTTTACAGAGGGTAAAGCCATCCATACCCGGCATTGAAATATCCAAAAGGGCAATATCAAAGCCTTCGGTGTCGTTATCAAATATATAAAGTGCCTCCTCGGCCGAGCCCGCTTCAACAACCGAATAGCCAACACGCTTTAGGTTTATGGCTTCAAATTCACGGATAGCGGCCTCATCCTCAACAATCATAATTCGTTTCAAACTAATCACTCCTATCAGTAAAGCACAAAGGCTTTTTCAACATCGCTGTGGGTTATGCCCATTTCAATTATTGCATCATTCAGCTTGTAAGCAAAAACCGTATTATCATTACGGGCAATTTCGTTCATGCGAAGCTCCTTATATTTGCCTGCTTCCCAATTCTTTTTATTAAAGGCGCGAATGCATATAAGGCTTTCGCCTATAACCGACTGCTTAAAGTCGTACAAATAAATTTCGCGAATACGGTTTTCGGTATCCTTCAAAACGGCAATTCGGTTACGCCACTTTGTAGGTATTGTAAAATAATAACCGTCGTTAACATTTATCATTGTGGTGGTTTGCACGGTAAGGTTTTCACCGTCAAACGAACACCAATTTGTAAGATAAAGCTTTTCGGCCAAGGCATCATTTGCAACAGAGGGTATGTTTTCCTGCACGGGAATTTCCAAAATGCCGTCGTTATTTATGTCCGTTACCGAAAAGCTTGAGGAACGCAGAGTGCGAAGGTTTTCGCGGGCTTCAACATCAAAAAGCGGGTTACTAAGACCGCCCTTATCTTCAACAAGCACCTCTGTCACGGCACCCATACCCTTTACGGCATCAAGATAAACCGCGTTTCTGCCGTTTGAAAGCTCGGACACAATCGGATTGCCGATAGACTGCAGCTTGCTGTCAAGCTCGCATATACCTGTTTGAATAACACCTTCATCATCTAAAGCGTAAAGCGCCGCTGTGTTGTGCTGTTCGGTTGTGTTAATATCAATAATCAGCACCCCGCTTTTTTGGTCGCCGTTAAGGTCACAGGTAATAAAGGTTGTATATTTTTGCAAAAGGCGCTGAACAAAGGTGTTATTATTGTAGCCGTAAACCGCCAACTGCATTTCGCTTGAGCCGTAAATTTGCCAACCGACAAGAATTTCACTAACTCCGTTATTGTCAAGGTCGCAAAACTGGACCATATCCACGCCTGAGGCAATAATTGTTTGTGTGCCGCCATCGATCCACTTGCCCTTTTCATCACGAACAAGCTGTACCGTCATAGTGGTGACGTCACCTTCAACCTTACTGTAAAAGGCAAAAGCCTCATTTTTGCCGTCACCGTCAATATCGTACTGAACAACCGCCGAACGATGCTCACCGCGAACGGGATATTTAAGTGTATAACCGCTTCCTGCAGTTTTTTCAATAATTTTTGATATATATTTAAAGTCGCCCGTCAAGGTTGGGGGTGAAAAAAGCTCAGCCATATCGGTCTTAACAAAATCGCAACCGCAAAGTGTTAAAACAAGCGCCATTATAACTGCCGCCAAACCAATTTTTCTAACCATTGTGAGCCCTCCTTTTAAATATAAAATTGCACATAATCATTCACGGTAAATTATATCACAAAGCCCCCTAAAAATAAAGGGGTTTTTTCATTTATTTATGAATAAATATTTAATTTTAAAATCTATAACCAATTTTCAACACAAAACAAAAAGCCCAAGCCACTAACAAAAGAAAAGAGAAGAGAAGAGAAGATTCGTTTTTGGGAGACACTTCGTAAGGAAGTGTTCTTCACATTTTCTTTTTATATAAAAATTGACACTTTCTGTTTGAAAGTGTCATAGTAGGTTACGTATTTAAAATATCACCTATCTCAAAGATAAAAATAATAAGTGATATTAAAACCTTGCGGTTTTAGTGATATTTTATTCGCCCCTAAACTCGCGAAGCGAATAACACTAGGCGGTAGTCGAATATCACTGCGAAGCAATAAAACTCGCCTTGGGCGAATAAGACTGAGGCGCACTTCCTTACGGAGCGCGCCTCTTCAACGAGTCTTCTCTTTGTTTTGTCTATTAAGTGATATGCTGACTAAAGTCAGCGTGATATTTTCGCTTTGCGAAAGTGATATTGAAGCCTTACGGCTTCAGTGATATTCTATTCGCCATAAACTTGCGAAGCAAATATCACTCGGCGTAAGCCGAATAACACTGCGTAGCAATAGAATTCACCGTAGGCGAATAAAACTGGCGTGATACTCCGTTTGGAGTATCACGCCAAAACGCCTGAGCCTTTAACAATCACTTAAACAAATTTTTAAATTTTACATAATATTTATAGCAGGGCTTTAAAAAATGCACCCACGGCCACAACCTGCAATAAAGCTTATAACCCTTGGAAAGCTTTACATCAACCGCCTTTCCGTTGCGGGTAAATGCGGTTACAACACCGATTATTTGGTCGTCACGAACGTCAAATTCCTTTTCCCATTGATTATCGCCGCGGCAGGTATAATTGCCGTTTTTTTGCAGCTTTATTACACGGTGCAAAATAAAGCTCCCGTCATCACGGCGGTAAAAAGGAATATCATATTTTTTAAGCCTTCCGATATGCTTTTTAATGGTTACCGTATCACGACGGTGAAAAACCATTGGCTGCATACTTCTTCCCGAAACCTTAAAGGTGACCTCGCCGCCGTCGGCAATTTTTCCCGCCATTACGGGATAAAGCTCCTCCATAGGAACACGCTTTTTATTCAATACAGCCTTCCTCTTTCATAGTTGTTACAAAGCTATCCACAGCCGATTTTGCTGTTTCGGCATCAATACCGTATTGCTTTATTAAAGCAGCCTGTAAATCCTGCTCGGTAAAATCGCCCTTTGCGGCTTCCCACATAAATTTTGCGGTTTCATTTAAAGTTATAACGCCGTTAAAATCAATTGCGGCTTCCCCAAGGGGTACTAAAACATAGCTTCCCATTAACTCTTTAACTACATAATTTTCATTGCGCTTCATATCTTATTCTCCTTTAGTCATAGCTTCAACCGCTACCCTTGCGGCATTAAGGGTTGGTGTGCACTCCATTTTATAAACGGGTATATTCATCGCAATTTTTTGTAAAACTTCAAGTTCCTTATCAAGCTGCTGTTCATCAATTTTACGAAGAGAAGCGTGGTACATTTTAAGCACAGCCTCGCGGTTCTCCATACGAGATACCTTATCCTCTTCACCGCGGCTTATAAAACAAACACCGCCAAGCTTTACGGCCTTTGGCACGCTTATATCATGCTTACCGCTGAAGGGGGTACCGTAGGCATAAATACCATCACCTAAAACACGAATGGCAGGCTTATCATCATTTAAAATATAAGCCCTGTCGCCCAATAACTCAAGCCACAGCGATGTATGTGTTGACTTACCCGTACCGCAGGGTGCAGAAAACAAGTATGCCCTGTCGTTATACACCACAGCCGATGCATGCAAAAACACACCGTCAAAATTTAAAAGCTGACGATAAAAAATACCTGCTTCCACCATATAAGACGAAATTTCATCAGTGGTTTTACAGCGTGCAGTATAAGCTTCAATTGCTTCCTTAGTAGGAACAACGGTAATATCAGCTTTTTCAAAGCCTTCCGGACTTAAATATTTTTCTGCCTGACGGGAAGTAATTTCACCCGCATCCATCAAAACATTTAAGCCGCAAATAGAGTATTTTTTCATTCTTAGCTCACTTTAAAATAACATTTTATTATTGTCAAAAAATGCTCGGTATTACTACCGAGCATCCTTTTTTAGATTTCTTCGCCGCTTTGTGTGAAAGAGATTTCAGGATCTTCAATAATAAGCGCGATAGACTCCTTTGATTCAAAGGAAATTTTATTAACCTCAGGGAATTCAAATTTCATTTCAAAACCTCCTTAAGCGTTTACTAACGCACTAACTCGTCACAAAACACCATTTACTATAATTCACAATTATTATACAACACCTTTGCCCTGTTGTCAACTGTATATTTTGAAAAAAATATTTTTTCTTGTGTCCCAAAAACGTCACTTAACCCGTTATATAATAAATACACCGAAAAAAGTTAAAAAATGCTTGACAAAGCGCAAAAATCGGGTTATAATACAAATAACGAACAAATGTTCGGGAGGAATTAGAAATGACATTATTTGATATTTTAAGCACAATTTTTGAATTTTCACTTGTTGGCACACTTGTTTGGTGCATTTTTAACGAGCATCGCCTTGTAGCGTTCGAACGCAAAATAAAGGCATACTTCCGCCGCAAAGCCTTCAGGGTTGTTAAAAGCCATTCGGAACGTGTAATTCGCAACGCAGAATTTTAATTCTGCCAATTCTTTTAAATAATAAGCAGACGCCCTTTCATTTTTATGAAGGGGTGCATTTTTTTGTTTAAAACTATTAGCCGCATTGATTGTATATATATAATGTGCTATAATTGGGTGCGCACCAAACAAAAAGGAAGATAAAGATGAAAACCATTTTTGATATTTGCTATAATGAACGAACTAACCAATGTTTAGATATTTATTTGCCCGAAGCCGATGAATTTTCGGTGTTTTTATATTTTCACGGCGGCGGGCTTGTATCCGGTGATAAAACCAATGATAAAAATTTATTTAATTATTTGGCTTCTAACAACATCGCCGTAGTAAGCGCAAATTATCGAATGTATCCCAATGCGGCATACCCCGATTATTTAAACGATGCCGCGGATGCTGTCGCGTGGATGTTAAGCAATATGAATAAATACGGCAAAATTAAGGGTATATACATAGGCGGAAGCTCCGCAGGCGGTTATATTTCACAAATGCTGTGCTTTGATGGAAAATGGCTTTCAAAACACGGTATTACGGCCACCGATATTTCAGGCTTTATTCACGACGCAGGGCAACCCACCTGCCATTTTAATGTACTTCACGAAAGAGGTCTAGATACACGCAAAGTAATTATTGATGAATCCGCCCCTCTATACCATATTGGCGAAAGTGAAAATTATCCGCCGATGCTTATTATTGTATCAGACAATGATTTGCCAAATCGTTATGAGCAAACCATGCTTTTAATTTCTACCTTAAAGCAGTTTGGGTATTCCGAGACCGTACAATTAAAGGT
Source organism: Oscillospiraceae bacterium (assembly GCA_015066005.1). Classification (GTDB taxonomy): domain Bacteria; phylum Bacillota; class Clostridia; order Oscillospirales; family Acutalibacteraceae; genus UBA737. The sequence continues at coordinate 2,825 of SVPF01000002.1, read as the reverse complement.
TATGCACGGAGGTCACTGTGCTTATGTTAATACCTTGGACAAAAACGGCCACAGCATATTCGGACAGCTTGTAATGGAATTCATCGAATCCAAGCATTAGTGCAACATACTTAAACATTACATTATATTTTCATAACAAAACAAGATTGATTTACATTCTTTCAAATGGTATAATACATATGTATTTTTGTATAAAAACCCATAATACTTAACAGGAGGACAATATGACTACCGGATATTTTAATGATGCAAAAAAAGAATATGTTATTACTGACCTTTTGGCACCCAAGAGGCCTTGGTATAACTTTATTTGGAATGATAAATTTATTTCAGATTTTGACCAATTTGGCTTTGGCTTAAGTCTGGTTCGTGACAAATACGACAAGCTCCGCAATATTATGCAAAGCGGTGACAACCGCCACGTTTTTATTCGTGACAATATAACAGGCGAAAGCTATTCCGCTAACCGCAATTATAATGATCTCCCCTTTACTATTCACGAAACCCATGTGGGTATGGGTTATACAAAAATAATTTCGGAATATAACGGTCTTCTTTTTGAAATGACTATTTTCGTTCCGCTTGATGCAACTATGGAATGTTGGGAAGTAAAGCTTACAAATAAAACAGATAGGATTAAATCCTTATCTGTTTACCCTTATGCTCATTTCTTCTCAACCATCACCCATTACATCGGCTATGTTAAGGGCGATTATTGCGACGCTTTAAACGGTGTTTTGGTTTCTGAAGAGGGTATGAACGAGCCTACCGACTACGTTTACGAATTCTTGGCTTCAGAAGAAAAGCCCGTGGCCTTCGAAGCGTCGGACAGATACTTCCTTGGTGTTTACGGCAATCTTACAAACCCGCAAGGTCTTAAGAATAAAAAGCTTTTAAACCGCGGTTCTTGCTTTGACGCTGAAAACGGCGTTGCTTTACAGTTTGACCTTGAGCTCAAAGCAGGTGAAGAAAAGGTTTACCGCTTTGGTATGGGTGCCGCTAACTCGGTTGAGGATGCCGCCCGCCATAAAGCACTTCTAAACGAAAAAGTATTTACACAAAATCTTGAATACCAAAAGCAGCAAGCCGATATGTACAACGATAAAATCTGCGTATCAACAGGTGATGAGGAAATTGACCGCCGCGTTAATATTTGGCTTAAGCGCCAGTTAGAGCTTGGCAAAACCTGGACACGCTTGTGGTTCCGTGGCTCGCGCGATATGATGCAGGACATTTCGGCCTTTGTTGCAATGGATACCGAGGATGCCCGCAAAAAAATTGTACATTCAATGCAGTTTATTATGCCAAACGGCAACTATATTCGCGGTTGGATGCCCATAACCTTAACCGATGCACGCGACTGCTCATCTTGGATGCTTTCAACCGTTATTCAGTACATAAAGGAAACTAACGATTACACCATTCTTGATGAAGTTTGTCCCTATTATGAATCGGATGAAACAGGCACCGTTTTAGACCATATGTTCAGGGCAGCCTCCTTCTTACAGGAGGGCGTTGGCGAAAAGGGCTTCACCCTTTGGGGCGGCTCGGACTGGAACGATTCTATCGATGCTTGCGGCATTTTAGGCAAGGGCGAAAGCTTATGGTTGGCCGAAGCCACCGTTAAGTTCTGCGGTGAATTTGTTGAATTACTTAACCGCCTTGGCAAAAATGATGAGGCCAATGCAATTCAGGCTAAAATAGACACGATGAAGGCCGCCATACTAAAGCACGGTTGGGATAAGGACCACTTTATTTACGGCTTTAACGATTACGGCGAAAGGGTTGGCTCGTACGATACCGAACAGGGTCAAATGTACCTTAACCCACAAACCTGGGCAATTCTTGCTGATATCGTTACAGGCGAAGAAGCCCAAAAGCTTATGGAATTTGTTGAAAATAATCTACAATGTGAATACGGTTATATCCAGCAGCTTCCAAGCTACAGCAAGGGTGACCCACATGTTGGCAGAATGACATATTTCCAAAAGGGCTGTTATGAAAACGGCTCGGTTTATAACCATGGCTGTGCATTTAAGCTTGTGGCTGACTGTCATTTGGGCAACGGTAATGCCGCTTTGAAAACCTTTAAGAAAATGATGCCCGACAACCCCGACAATCACTATGACCATTCGGGTGTTGAGCCTTATGCATTTACCAATATGTTCTTAGGACCCGAAAATGAATTCCGCGCAGGCGAAACCGTTCAGCACTGGGTAACAGGTACTTGCGGTTGGCTATTTAAGGGCGTTGTAGAATATATGCTTGGTGTTCAGGCCGATTTTGACGGTCTTGCAATCCGCCCTGTTTTACCTGACGAATGGACCGATGTTAGCGTTCACCGCGTATTCAGAAATGCAACCTATGAAATCCGCATTTTAAACCGCAACCCCAACGGAAAAGCGGTTATCACCGTGGACGGTAATGTTATTGACGGCGATACTCTCCCCGATTATAATGACGGCAAGGTACACAATGTAAGCGTTGTAATTGAATAATTTTTTAATGCCCTTTGCTTCACCGCAAAGGGCATTTTTTTATAAATGTTAAATTAGGGTTTATCGCTTACGCGAGGTAATAAGTAAGAGGTAATAGTGAAGAGGTTCGGTGTCGCTTCGCGACGGATTAAAATCGGGAGTTATGGGGACGAAGGCCAATGCGTAATTCGTAATTACTGTACAAATTAAATTGTGTATCTGTAGGGGCGATTCACGAATCGCCCGTAAGCCTTCCTCCGGGAGGAAGGTGGCAAAACCGAAGGTTTTGACGGAAGGAGAATGCGTTTATATGCGCTCTCCCTCAGTCTTTTTGCTACGCAAAAATCC
>SVPF01000032.1 GCA_015066005.1 Oscillospiraceae bacterium | reverse complement strand
CTTTTCTCTCCCTCCGTCTTTTTGCCTTATGGCAAAAATCCACCTCCCTCATCAGATGGAGGCTGATTGCCGTATATACGGCAGTGGGGCATTTTTGCAAAAGGCAGATTATTCAGTGGACTTTCAGTCCGGCCAGTAACAGCGGCTTACAGCCGCAGAGCAAACTACCGACTTAGCCGGTAGTCATGATTATCTTTCAGCTTTTTCTATTGGCAACCATATCTCAATATATCTTTTTTCTTTAGCATACTTAGGGAACCAATGATAAACAGATATTTCCGGTGCATCTTTTATTTCATAGGAGTTCGCAGGTAACCACTCTGAAACAATGCGCTTTCTAATATCCATATAGTCGTTCACAGGATATGATTGTTCCTCTGTGGTGAAAATAGCATAGGTCTGTTTTGGAACCACAATATTTTCAAAACCGAACTCATGCATATAATCAAATCCTGTAACTTCTGTGTTATACATATTGTCACGCTCGTACTTGTCAAGCTCAGCAACATAATAAAAATCATAACCTTCATCATCAATATTGGTTATTAGACACATATCTGTAGTTGTGTCACTTGACGAACCCTTTGCACCACGTAACAACCATTGTTTTGCCCTTGTTGATACAAACAACTGACCTTCTTGGTTTTTTCTTTCTTCACCATAAGGGACACCGGTAAAACGAGTTTTGTATCCTGTTAGTATCATTTCGGGTTTTTCTTCGATTCTATAATTCATAGCAGAACCACCTTCCAAAGATATTTTCAGAACAAGGGGTGCAAAGGATTTTAGTATGCTACCATTATTTTTAACTTGAGATGGTAGTATACCGTGAAATTGCTTAAACGCTTTTGTAAAGCTGTCCGGACTTTCATAACCGTACTTCAGAGCAATGTCAATAACCTTTGCGTCTGTTGTTGCAAGCTCTGAACCAGCAAGTGACAATCTGCGATTGCGGATATATTCGCCGATGGTGAAACCACAAAGAATACTAAACACACGCTGAAAGTGATAGCTTGATGAAAAGCTCTGCGCTGCGACCATATCGTAATCAATTTTTTCGGTCAAATGATTTTCAATATAGTCTATAGCTTTTTGCATTCCAACAATCCAGTCCATATTATCCCTCCTTGTCTGCCTTCATTCTATCAAAAGGTGATTTGCATTTCCCGATATTGTGTGCGGAGTATAATCGGTTTTCGATTTGTTAAGGTTTAATAAAATGCCCAACCTTTTAAGAGGTTGGGCTAATAAACATTTTATGCTGTGATTATTGCTTTTGCACTATGTACTGTATATTCGGAAAATTCACCAATAATTTCACCGTCAAGCTGAAGCGGTGCAGGCTTTGAAAGCTTAACTGAAATATTATGTCCTTCAATAATATCAATCATTGATTTCATTTTAACATGTGTGCCTTTCATAAGGCGAAGAAATGCAACAACAATTTTAAAGAAGTTATTGCTATACATTGCAACGACGGTTAAGGATTTTTCACTATTCAGTCGGTCTTGATTTGGCGCGGACATAAAGCCGCCGCCGAAAAAACGACCGTTCATTGTGGGGACAAGCCAAGCATGCTTATAGGTTTTTGTGACTCCGTCGACCGTAACGGTTGCATCGCAGGGCTTATATGCGCCAAGCAGGCCTTTTATTGCAACAAGTGTATAATTTGCACGTTTTTTACCTAAAGCACGCAAACGCTCAACCTCGGCGCAGCAATAGCCGTCCATACCGCTGCCGACGCAGTTTATAAATTTATAAACCTTATCCTTAATTTTTGCGGTGGGAAGATTTTTAACAAATTCATTAATGCAAAGGGGTTTTGTACGCTTGGGATATTTTATATCGCGTGCAAAGTCATTCCCGCTGCCTGATGCATAAAAATAAAGCTTTTGCTTTAAATTATCACAATCGGTATTATTGATAAAACTATTTAAAGTGCCGTCGCCGCCCGTTAAAATAATATCGGTACCAAGGGGCAGCTGAGCAAAAAAGCTATCATAATCAGAAATATTGGTCATATCCTGATAGATATAATTATGTGGGCCCATAAGTGGTTCAATTTCCTTAGCAATGTTAAGACCTTTACCGCCACCTGAATGGGGATTATATAAAATAATATAGTTTTCCAAGCCGTCACCTCAAATCAATATCTACGTACATTGTAAGGCTTTTGTCACAATTTGTCAATGAATTTAATGTGAACAATGTGGAATGGTGGTTCAAATTATAGTTTATCGCTGCGCGATTAAATAATAAATAAGAAAGAATAAGAACTTGACCCTTTGACAAAATCAGAGATTTTGAAAGGGTGCCCCAAAACCTTGCCACGCATAGCGTGTAAAAGAATAAAATCGGTGTCGGCTTTGCCGACGGATTTATATATTGTGCCGTAGGCACACATTTTTTATTATTTATTATTTTTTCTTTATTCTTTTTTCTTTTGGGCGTTAGCCCCATAAACCCAAATTTAATGGCATAAAATAACCCCAAAAGCAGTTTGCTTTTGGGGTTTAACGTTGTTTAATAATTTTCAGCGTGAACTTCGAAGTATGCTTTGGGGTGTGCGCAGGTGGGGCAAATTTCAGGTGCTTTTGTACCAACAACTAAGTGACCGCAGTTGCGGCATTCCCAAACCTTAACCTCGCTCTTTTCGAAAACAGCGGCGGTTTCAACATTTTTAAGAAGTGCGCGATAGCGTTCCTCGTGATGCTTTTCAATTGCGGCAACAAGACGGAACTTTGCGGCAAGCTCGGGGAAGCCTTCTTCCTCAGCGGTTTTTGCAAAGCCTGCGTACATATCGGTCCATTCATAGTTTTCGCCTTCGGCAGCATGAGCTAAATTTTCAGCAGTGTCGCCAATGCCGTTAAGCTCCTTAAACCACAATTTAGCGTGTTCCTTTTCATTTTCAGCGGTTTTAAGGAAAAGGGCTGCAATTTGTTCAAAGCCTTCCTTTTTTGCCTTTGAAGCAAAGTAAGTATATTTATTTCTTGCCTGAGATTCGCCTGCAAAAGCGGCTTCAAGATTTTTTTCGGTTTGTGTACCTGCATATTTGGACATAGTAAATACCTCCTAAAATTTTATGAAAATATATTAACATAGTTTTACCAAAAAAACAAGAGATACCGCAAAAAAAGTGCGGTATCTCTTTTGCCCCTAAACGAATTTAAGCCGAGGGCAGTAGCAGTATTTACTTAAAGAAATCTAAAATAGATATGGGCTTGTTGGTTTTTGTGGCTTCAATATGAAGGTGCGGCTGGTCGCTTGATTCATTGGGAATTGTTCCAACCTTACCGATTAAATCGCCGCTCTTAACGGTGGCGCCCGCTTTTACCTTAGAATCCTTAACACATGCGTATTTTACAATTAAGCCGTCACCGTGGTCGATTGTTATAACATTCCCAAGTGCCGCGCTTTCTTCAACCGACAGCACCTTGCCGTCGGTAAGGGCGCTTATAAATGTGCCCTCCTTACAGGCGATATCAACTGCGGCGTGAAGGCGCATATCACCAAAGGTTTGTGAAAACTGTAGCGTGTCGGCACTGAAATCCTTTAAAATTTCACCGTTAATTGGCATTGTATAGCTTTTGGTGTAGGGCTCATCCTTAACGGTGTCATCGGTCGGGGTTGAGGGCATCACTTCGGAAATAATATCATCCGGCTTTGAGGGGATGCTATTATCATTATATGAAGAATCGTTGCTTTCATATTCCTGCGAATTATCATCATCCAAATTGGGTGTTTCGTTCATTGATGTGTCGGGGTCGGCGGCGGGGTCACTCATATTTGAAAGACCAATCCAAGCAACAACTGCAATTAGTAAAAGTGCTATAATTATGATTATATAAAAAACATAATTCCCCTTTTTCTTTTGGGAATAAGGCTCGTAGGTCATTTTTTATCCTTCCTTTCAAAAGTATTATTGACCCAAAACCTTTTTTATATTCTTTAAAAAAATTAAAAAATTGTTCATATTGTATTAAAATTTATGGTTTATAGTATACTTGTACCAAGAAGGAAGCCGCAACCTTCAAGGTATGGCTTTTTCGTAAGAAGAAGTCCTCTCCTCAAACCCCTTAAAAAGAAAAACAGCCGTAGGTTTTTCCTACGGTTGTTTTTCTTTATGTATTGTTGTGTTTTTAATAATAATTTCAAAACGGTCGGCACTGTCACAAATTTTAAGCGGCAGGCCCGTGCCCGATAAATACATTGTATATTCGCCGCCGTCACATTTGCCCTTTGTAAAAAAGCGGTTATCGTTTTTAAAAACCGTTTGGTTTTCATCCTTAAAAGCCGCATAAAGAAAATTTACAGCGGCGGTTTTAAAGCTGTCGCCCGTTTCAATTTTAATGCCGTTAAATTCACCCTCAAGGCTGTTGTTTTTAATATTAAATGTAAGTCCGTTCAGTTCTTCAGGGTGGGTTAGTGAAATTTTGGCATTGCCGTTTTTTAAAATTTCTACCGACATTTCGTAATATTCGTTATAATATGTCATTTCGGCAGTAAAGGCAATATTACGCGTAACAGGTTTAATGTTACTTTTGGCGGTACAGCCCACAAGTAAAAAAAGCAAAGCAATGCATAAAAATTTTTTCAAAGCATAACGCCCCTTTTGGCTAAAGGGCTTCGATTATATCGCTTGGAAGCAGTGCGGCCTCACCTGTGATTTTTGCGGCCTTATCAGCGGCAAGACTGTGAAGGTAAACCGCCGCCTTTGCGGCTTCAACAGGTGTTAAGCCCTGTGCTAAAAGAGAAACGGTAATACCGCTTAGCACATCACCGCTGCCGCCCGTTGCCATACCGCTGTTGCCAAGGGTGTTAAAATAAATTTCTCCCGAAGGGTCGGCAACAATGGTGTTAGCGCCCTTAAGCACTAAAATGCAGTTATACTGTTTTGCAAAATCAGTGGCAATGGTAATGCGGTTTGCCTCAACGGTTTTTACGTCACTTTTTATAAGGCGCGCCATTTCAGCAGGGTGGGGTGTTAATATAATCGGAGCATTGGCCTTTTTTAATAAATCTATGCAACAGGCCAACGCATTTATGCCATCAGCATCAATAACAATGGGACAATTGGTATTTTTTATAAGCTTTTGTAAAAGTATTTTGGTGTGTTTGGTATTTGAAAGACCGCAGCCAAAAAGCACAGCACTTGTTTTTTGTAGGGCGGGTTTAATATTTATAAAAGCAGATAAACCGCCTTTAAGGGTGTTGGTTTTCGGCAAGCAAACCGCTTCGGGTACAGCAACGGTTAAAATTTTATAAATCGATTTTGGAATTAAGCATTTTGCAATACCGACACCGCTTTTAAGGGCGGCGCGGGTGGCTAAAATTGCCGCACCTGCCATACCGTAGCTTCCACAAACCAAAAGGGCTGTTCCAAAGGTGCCCTTGTGCGAGCTTTTTGGCCTTTCGGGAAGGGTGGGGGCTGAAAGCAGTTTAATATTGCTTTCAAGCGGTGTAACGCCGATATCCACAACCTCAAGGGTTTTATAATAATCGGCCGCGGGCGGTAAATAAAAGCAGGGCTTTGGCGCAATAAAGGTGATAGTTAAATCGGATTTAAAGGCTTTACCCAAAACCTCGCCGCTGTCACAGTTTATGCCTGACGGAATATCAACCGCAATTTTAATGCCTGACCAATTATTGATTTTATCAATTAACTGTGAAAGCTCTTTATTAAGCGGGCGGCAAAGACCTATGCCGAAAATGGCGTCAATTATCAAATCAAATTCGCTTAAAAGGTTGTTACAAACAATATTTTGCGGTAAAAGTGAAAAATAATACGCCGCACTTTCGGTTTTGGGAGCACCGAGCGGTAAAAACACCGAAACATTGGCGCCGTTTTGTAAAAGTTTATTTGCAATTACAAAGCCGTCACCACCGTTATTGCCGTTGCCGCAAAGCACTAAAACCCTTTTGTTCTTAACATCATAATGCTTTAAAATTACATCGGCGGCCTTACTGCCTGCAATTTCCATAAGCTTTAGAAAAGAAAAATCGCCGCAGTTTACGGCATTTTCCTCAGATTTTCTTATCAAATCACGAGTTAATACGTTCATAGCGGCGACACATCCTATATTATTTAAAAGCAGAATTTGCAATAAATTTGGGAAGCGATTTTTTAATTGCTTCCTGAAGCTTTTCGTTTGGTGAAAACACAATGTAATTTACCTTTGCATCCTCACGGGAAGCAACAATTAAATAAGCGTTGGGGTCGTTTTGGTTACAAGCGAAAACCAAATTTTCCTTCTTAACATTATTTAAAAGGCTGGGATTGTATTTTTCAACACGTTCAACCTTGGCAATTTCAAAGCTGGAAACACGCTGGCGGGATGACTTGTTTACAATTTTGTCAATATCCATCGTGCCGTTGGTTACGATGTATTCATACTCAACATTAAGCTTTGCGGTAAGCCACCACGCGCCATAGCCAAGACCAATCACCAAAACGGGTGCAAAGGGGATGCCGAATAAAAGAATTAATGCACAAAGTATTAAGGCTAATATCCATACAAATAAAAACAGTGCAATTGCTTTGCCGCTTTTTTTAATGCTTACAATTTGTTCAAAAAAGGTATCCATAATTCTACTCCAAATAAAAATGTTTTTTATATTATACTACAAAACGGTTGCTACTTGCAATAGTTAAAATTATAGTATATAATTATTTTTAATAAAGGGGTGTGGAAATTGAAAATAAATGATAAGTTTAAAATTGAAAAGGTTAATGGACACAGCGTTATTGTTGACAGTATAAGCGGTAAAATTTGCGGAGCGGCTGACTTTAACGAAATTAAAATGTTTTTATGGGAGCTTTCAAAGGGTCGTGAAGTAACAAAAACGCAAATGCTTGATGAAACACTTGACCGTTTTGATATTTCCACGGTTTTAGCCCTTGGCGAAATTGATTATTTTATTAAAAAAATGAAGGAATACGGTATTATTTAATAATGAGTAAAAAGAGTAATAAGCCGGTTTTAAGCTGGATTTATAAGCGTGTTAAGCGTTTTTTACCTGCAGTTTTTTTAATATCACTTTTATCGGCCTTGGTTTCGGTTCAGGTGGTTGGACTGGCTTTAATTTCCAAATCGGTGTTAGAGGTTGCAACAGGTGATAAGTCAGGCAGCTTTTTGCAGTATGGTACAGCCCTTGCGCTGTTAGTGGTTTTTCAGGTTGTTTTTTCGGGGCTTGAAAGCTGTTTAAAGGCACGGGTTTCGGGCAGGCTTATAATTTCCTTAAGGCAATATTTGTTTAACGAAATCGGTCGTAAAAAGTTTGGCGAAATTTCGAAATACCATTCGGGTGATTTGCTTAATCGCATAACAAGTGATGTTGACGTGCTGCAAACCTGCATAGTTAACACTATTCCCAATGCGGTTTCAATGGTTACAAAAATTATTGGCTGTGTGGCAGCCCTTATTTTGCTTGAGCCTTTAGTAGCGGGTTTAGTGTTGGTTATCGGTGTTTTGGTGCCTGCACTTGGCAGACTGCTCAGCAATAGGTACAGGCACTTACATAAGGAAGCACAGCGTACCGAGGGTCTTTCAAGGTCGTTTATGCAGGAATGCTTTGGCAGCTTGTCGGTTATGAAAACCTTTACCTCAAATAAAGCTATAAGCGACCGCTTAAGTGAATATTTAAACAAAAACTTTAAGCTTAAAATGAAGCGCTCGGTTGTTTCGGTTATTATACATTTAAGTCTTTATTCCTTGTTTACCATTGGTTATTACGGGGTTTTGGTTTGGGGCGCAATGCAAATTGCAAATCCAAAAACCGCCTTCACCTATGGTACGCTTATGGCATTTTTACAGCTTATTTCACAGCTTCGGGCACCCCTTCAAAACATTTCGGGCCTTTTGCCGCAGTATTACGCCTGTGTAGCTTCGGCTGAACGCCTTATGGAAATTGAAACGGTTGATAACGAAAAGGCCGCCCTTGAAGCTGAAAAGCTTCAAAAATGCTGTGATGAATTTAAATTTATCAATGGTTGTGATGTTCATTTTTCGTACGATGGTGAACAGGTGCTTAACGGCTGCTCGTTTGAAATTGAACGCGGCAGTATGACTGCTATTTTGGGCGAAAGCGGCACGGGTAAGAGCACCCTGTTTAAGCTGCTTTTAGGGCTTTATGATGTGGAAAGCGGCAGTATTACCTTTAACGGCAAAACAGCGGTTGATGCGTCGGTTCGGGGTATGTTTTCGTACGTTCCGCAGGGGAATATGATAATTTCGGGCAGTGTGCGTGACAATATTTTGATGTGTTGCCCAAAGGCTAGTGAGGACGAAATTATTAACGCACTTAAAATTGCTGAAATTTATGATTTTGTGGTATCCCTTCCGCACGGGCTCGATACTGAGCTTTCCGAAAAGGGCGCGGGTATGTCTGAGGGTCAGCTTCAGCGTGTTGCAATTGCCCGCGCAATTGCTGCCAATGCCCCAATTTTGCTTTTGGATGAGGCTACCTCGGCATTAGACAAGCCCACCGAAGCCAAGGTGCTTCGCAATATTAAGGATATGGCGGGCAAAACGGTTATTTTAGTTACCCACCGCACCTCAAATCTTAATTTGTGTGATAATATAATAAATTTAAGCGAAATAAATCAAAGGTAAGCACTCTTTTAGGGTGCTTACTTATTTTTTAACCCCCTAACTATGTTAGGGGGTTAAATTTATGTCGGTGAATGTCGGTTTTTTATTTGCTAAAATAAAGGCGCTGAAGGAGGAATTGCTTTGCGAGAGAATGATAAACTGCTTTATAAAACCCTTAAGACGCTTTTAAATGAAAAGCTGTCACCGCAGGAAGCCCAGTCCCTTAGGGAAGAGGGGTTTGAAATTAAAAATCCCACAAGAAAAACGGCTGTTATGGTGGCGCTTTATAAAAAAGCATCGGCGGGGGACCTTTCAGCTATAAAGGAGTTACGTTCTATCGTGAGCGAAAAAAACATTGAAAAGCCGACCGGCGAAAAAGCGGTGATGATTATTGACGACATCCGAAATAAAGATGTCTGAAATTGTGGGCGGCGGTTATGACAAATTTTGGAACAGTAAAAAGCGTTACCGCGTTTTAAAGGGCGGTAAGGGCTCTAAAAAATCGGCAACGACGGCGCTTAACTTTATTTTTCGGCTTATGAGCGAGGAAAAATCCAACCTATTGGTTGTGCGGCAGGTTATGAATACCCACAGGGACAGCACCTTTGCACAGCTTAAATGGGCACAGGAAAAATTAGGGGTAAGCGAGTATTGGGTTAATACCGTTAGTCCCCTTGAAATGACCTATAAGCCCACAGGTCAAAAAATTCTGTTTCGCGGATTTGATGACGTTTTAAAGCTGGCTTCTACCACGGTACCGCAGGGATATTTAAACTATGTCTGGATAGAGGAAGCCTTTGAAATTGCAAAAGAAGCTGATTTTGACAAATTAGACCTTTCGGTCCCGAGAGGAAAAATACCGCCGCCGCTTTACAAGCAAACCACCCTGACCTTTAACCCTTGGAGTGAAGCCCATTGGCTTAAAAAACGCTTTTTTGACCAAAAAAGCCGTGACGTTGATACCTTTTCAACCAATTATCTTATAAACGAATTTTTGGATGACTGTGACCGTGCGGTTTTTGAAAGAATGAAAAAGCAAAACCGCAGGCGGTATGAGGTTGCGGGTCTTGGTAACTGGGGTGTTACCGACGGGCTTGTTTTTGAAAATTGGAGTGTGGGGAATGTGGATATTGAGCCACAAAACGAATTTAAGTGGAAAAGCTTTTTTGGGCTTGATTATGGCTATACCAACGACCCTACCGCCTTTGTAGCCTTTAAGGTAAACCCTATTGACAAACAAATTTATATATATAACGAATTTTATCAAAAGCGAATGCTAAACAGTGATATTGCCCAAAAAATCAAAGAAATGGGCTTTTCTAAGGAACGCATTCGCGCCGACTGTGCCGAGCCGAAATCGAATGATGATTTAAGGCGGCTTGGCATTAGCCGAATTGCCCCGTCTTACAAAGGGCGGGACAGCATTTTAAACGGTATTGCGGCCATAAGCGAATATAAAATTACGGTTCACCCGCGGTGCGTTAATATGATAAGGGAATTATCCTCTTACGTATATGATGAACGCCGAGGTGAAGGTGGGTTAAGACTTCCGAAGGATAGCGAAAACCACCTTTGTGATGCGCTGCGCTACGGCTTTGAGGATGTTAAGTTTTTTAAGCCGCTGGCTGAAAACCGAAAAACTACAAGTGAGGGCGCAATTACCGAAAGAGATTTTAAAGGAGGCTGGGACTAATGATTTTTCTATTTTTGCTTTTAGCAATTACCGCCTTTTTAATTGGCTTTGTTTTGGGTACGGTGTCGTACAAGCCGTCAAGCGCTAAAAAAATAAAACTTGATGACGATTATGCTCGTATTCAAAAGGAGTATGAAAACTTTTTAAATTATGATGGCACCGAACAGCAATAGGGTGCCGAGCAGGTGATTTTATGAATGATAATATTGAAAAAGTGTCCTCACCACAGGACACCGAAGCCCCTGAAGCGCCCACCACAGCACAAAATTCAGCGGATGTGGTTATCCCCGTAAAATACAATAAGGAAGTTATAAATTTAAGTATTGAAAGGGCAGGGGAATTGGCGCAAAAGGGTATGAAATTTGAAGCCCTTGCAAACGAATTGGAGCTTTTAAAGCAATTAGCTAACGATAGCGGCAAAACCGTTATGCAGTTTTTAAATTCCTTAAAGGCTGAAAAACAAAATTCTACCGTTAATTCCCTTATAGAAAAATGCGGTGATGATACCTTTCTTGCAAACGAGGTTTTGCGAGTTTTCGAACAAAAGGGCGGTAAAGAGGATGCCGATTTTTCGGAGCTTCAGGAAAGCTTTCCCGAAATAAAAGGCATTGATGATTTGCCCGAAAGCGTTTTGGAAAACGCAAAGCTTTGCGGCCGTCCCCTTTTAGACGAATATTTGCGTTACCGTTTAGAACAAGAAAAGGCCGTAAAGGAAAACCTTTTGTCACAGCAAAGGGGAAAGGCAACAACCGCAGGGTCTCAGCTAAACAAATCAAGGGGCGACAACCCCGAGGCCGCCGAGTTTTTAAAGGGACTTTGGCGAAAATAATTTTAAGGAGAAATTAAAATGGCAATTAATTCAATTGAAAATGCAGTAAGATATTCAACCGAGCTTGATAAAATGTTTGCACAAAAAAGTGCAACCGGCTTTTTTGCCGACAATGCGCTTGCAACCAAGTTTGTGGGCGCAAAAACCGTAATTATTCCCGATGTGGATTTTCAGGGCCTTGCCGATTATGACCGAGATGCAGGCTACACCAAGGGCGCAATTACCGTTTCGAACACCTCTTACACAATGGCTATGGACCGTGCCCGTTCATTGCAAATTGACCGTGAGGATATGGACGAAACCGGTATTGCAAACTTAGCAGGTAAAATTTTGGGCGAATACGTTCGTACAAAGGTTGTGCCCGAATGTGACGCTTACGTGCTTTCCAAGCTTGGCGGTTTGGCACTTAGCAGAAGTAATGTTGTAAACGGCGACGTTGCAAAGCCTTATGAAGCATTATGCCAGCTTATTAACGAGGTTCAGTCGGTTGTGGGTTATGACGAGGAGCTTGTTGCTTTTGTTGACGGCTATATGTTTGCCGCTTTGCAAAATTCAGCAGAAATTTCAAAAATGATTACCGTTAGCGACTTTAAGCAGGGTGATGTTAATCTTAAGGTGAAATCCATTAACGGTGTTAGCATTATTCCCGTTGTAAGCGAAAGAATGAAAACCGCTTATACCTTTAACGGCGGTAATCTTGGTGGCTTTAAGCCCCTTTCAAATGCCCGCGAAATTTATATGCTTGTGCTTCCAAAAACTGCAGCGCACCTTGTAAAGAAAACTGAAAATATGCGCATTTTTACACCCGAACAAAACATTGATGCCGACGCTTACAAGTTTGACTACCGCATTTATTACGATGTATTTGTAAACAAAAGCGGTCTTGATGCGGTATGGGGTTGGGTATCTCCCACAGTTAATATTACTGCACAGCCCGAAAGCATTACAGTAGACGAAGGCAACATCAGCGAAAGCTTAACCGTTACCGCCACAAGTGAAGGCACTCTTACATACCAGTGGTACAAGTGTAAGGATGAAAATAAATCAGGCGCTGTAAAGGTTGCAGGCGCTAATACTGCAACACTTAACATTCCTGAAGAGCTTGAAAATGGTCAGCATTACTTCTTTGTAAAGATTATTGTTGACGGCGCAGCCGCAAGCGAATCCGAAGCAGCAGTTGTAACTGTTGCCTAAATTAAAGGCTTACGGGGTGGGAAACCGCCCCGTAGGTGAAAAGGGAAGGTAACTTAAATGAAGCTACAGCCTAATGAAATTTTTATGGAATACGAAAAGGGCGTGCAGTATAAATCATCACTTGGCAGACACGGTCTTTTTGAGCAAAACAAAATTAACGAACGCTTTTTTATAGGTGACCAATGGCACGGTGCAAAGTGCGGTAACGACCGCCCGCTTGTAAGATATAATGTTATTAAACGTATTGGGGACTATAAAATGTCGCAAATACTGAGCAGTCCCATAACGGTCGACTTTTCGGTCGAGGGTGTGCCAAGGCTTAACGAAATTCAACCTATAACAGCCATGCCAAGCGGAAAAATAAATGATGATGAGGTAAATTCCTTAAGCAATGCTTTTGGTAAGTATTTTGATGTAACCGCCGAACGTCTTGATTTTGAAAGCCTGCAGGAAAAGCTTTTGCGTAATGCGTATATTACGGGAAGCGGTGTGCTTTACACCTATTGGAACCCAAATTTAAAAACAGGGCTTTTTGCCGATGATAAAAAGACAAGCGAAATTATGGGGGATATCAGCTGTGAGGTTTTGGATGTTGACGATATTTATTTTGGGGATGAATATATTGAGGATATACAGTCCCAACCGTATATTATTATTGCGTCAAATTTACCGTTAAGCGATGCTTTAAAGGAAGCAAGACTTAACGGCGCAAATATTGAAGCGCTTCGTAATATTGAAAACACCGCAATAGACGGTAAGGTTTTAACCTTAACCAAGCTTTTTAAGGAATATAAAAAGGACGGAAGTCATACAATAAAGGGTGTAAAGGTGTGCGAAAATGCAGTTATCAGACCCGAATTTGATACATGCCTGCGACTTTACCCATTATCGCTTTTTAAGTGGGAAAGAAAAAATAATTCACCCTACGGAGAAAGCGAAATTACATACTTAATACCCAATCAAATTGCCATAAACCGAATGATAACCGCAAGCGTATGGTCGGCCATGACAACGGGTATGCCGATAATGCTTGTAAACGGTGATACCGTAACTCAAAAAATCACCAACGAGCCCGGGCAAATTATTAAGGTTTACGGCAGTAACGAGGATGTTACCGGCGCGGTTAAATATTTATCACCGCCGGTTTTCAGTCAGGAATACGAAGCTACAATTAAAGCCTTGGTTGAAAATACCTTAACCCAAAGCGGTGCTAACGAGGTTGCACTTGGTGACCATAGGGCAGATAATAATTCGGCACTGCGTACAATGCGCGAAGCCAGTCTTATGCCGCTTATAATTACCAAAAACCGCTTTTATGCTTTTGTGGAGGACACCGCGCGAATTTGGGCTGATTTTTGGATAACCAAATATGAAAAGCGCGCGCTGAAAATCAATGAGGCGTCAAGCTCACGTTATATGCCTTTTGATGCGAGAAGATACAAAGACTTATTTTTTACTGCAAAGGTTGAGGTAAGTGCGGGTGCGCTTTACGGCGACGGTGAAAGACTTGAAACACTGCTTAATTTGTTTGAAAAGGGTGTTATTGATAAAAAGCAGCTTATTGAGCGCCTGCCGGATGGAGTTATAACCGATAAAAAACAACTGCTTAATGAAGCTATTGCAGGAGGGAATGTTGATGAGGGGTTATGAGGTTTACAAAAGGGTTTTAAATCTTTTGGGGTACATTAACAATGATGACAGTGTAACCTCGGACAGTGCGCTTTACAATCGTGCAATTTACGCCATTAACCAAATTTTGCTTGATTTAAAGCAAAATGAAATCGAAAGCATGAACGACACAATAAATATTCCAAAGGCCCATGCGGAAGCGCTTATATACGGCGTTGCAATGCTGCTTGCGCTTGTCGGCGGTGATGGTGAAAGAAACCGCCTTTTTACTAATATTTATAATTCAAAACGAAGTGCCGCTTTAAGTGAGGTTGATACTGTTTTGGATGCAATGCCTAATGTTGACGGGGGAGCGATTTGATTTGAAATATAACCACATAACTCCACAACAGCTTAAGTGCTTCAAGCTGCCAAAGCTTAACGGCGGTACCGACATAAACGGACAAGATTTAAATTGCCTTTTAAAAAGTCAAAATCTTTGGTTTAAGGACGGCCGTTTAAAAACACGTCCGGGCATTTTTGCCAAAGGTGAAAGCGCTCACACGGTACCCAAAAACAGCTATTATGACGAATTCGACTATCGCATACACGATGTTACGGTAAATTACCTTGATACCGATTATAAAATTGCGACAATTGGGGTAAACAGTGATGATTTTATGTATACCCTTTATATTTATTTTGTGGCAAGCGAATATAACATTTTATCGGTCGGAAGCCTGCAGTTTTTGCGTCTTTCATCCGACAGCTATAAAATCCCCGAAAACATTAACTTTTACACGGGAAAAGCTCAAACGGGCGGTGGCATTTTTGCCCTTATAAGCCTTAAGAATGTGGAAAAGCCTAATGATAAAAATTATAACTTTTATGAAATAAATTCCGAATTCAATGAATGGCAGCGCGTGTATGATTTTTATGTACCAACCGTTTTAATAAACGGGCGGGGCAATAATTATGATATTGCCTATGCCGAAGGCTTGGTTGATTATCAAAGCCCAAAGACGCTGGAATCGCAAAATCTTTTAAACGGAAGGTTTTATGCCTATTACACCTCTGACGGTCGTTCAAATGTGTTCAGACTTCCCGTAACGGAATTATCCTTTGACAGCGTTGTCTGTCGCATAAATTACACCACCTCACTTTATTGCGAATGGGTTATAAGCGGACAGTCAATTGTTGACACACAAAGCTTTATGGGCAGTGATATTATGCTTGAGGTTGACCGTGAAAAAGGTACACTTTCGTTTAGAAGGGCGGGAGAGGCTTACGCTATACCCATAATGCCGACCTATAATGAAAACAACATTAAAATTACCGCCACCAAGGAAACCAATGACGGCTTTGCACAGGTTGTGGATTCAACCTGTTCACTTGCGGCCGATGGGCGAATATACTTAAGCGGCGGAAAAAACGGCAACATTTTAATGCTTGCCAAAACCGAAAATCCGCTTTATTTCCCGCAAAAATCTACCACTGATGTTGGCGGAATGGAGCCTATTACTGCGCTTTCAATACAAAATAAGAAAATCATTGCGCTTAAAAAAAGTGAAAGCTATTTTGTAACCCTTCGCAAAGGAGACCGCATAAACGAAATCGGCCTTCTTGCCGATAACGACAAGCTTTTTAAATCGGCAGATACTCTAACACCTGAGCTTATTTCAAAGGCGGTTGGGTGCGAATTTAAAAACACGGTGTGTAAAATCGGTGATAAAACCGTATGGCTTGGTCAGGATTGCGAGGTTTATGTGCTTGATAGCATTGGCTTTGACAGTGTAAGAAGGCTGTCAGGTAGTTTAAAGGCTGACAGTTCTTACGAATATATGGATTCCTTTGCGGTAAGTGACGGAAGCTATTATATTTTAAGCGCAGGAAACAAAGCCTTCGTTTGCGAGCTTTGCGATTTTAAAAATCCCAAATGGTATATGTGGAAATTCGGCAAGGGGGATACTCTTTGCGGCGGTTTTTACCGAAACGGTAACCTGTGGTTTTTGTGTAATGCCCAAAACAGCGGTATTTTTTATATTGCATCTCTTTCGGGTGAAAGTGATATTGAAATGTATTATGATGAGGATGGAAATATTGAAGCCTGCCCAATAAAAATTGAAGGCTTTTTTGAAACCCCTTATTATGCTTTTTCGGGTATGAACCAAAAAAATATGATTGAAAGTGTTTATATTGCCGTGTCGGGTAAGGGCAGGGTAGAAATTAAGGTCAATAACAGGTCGTTAGCCTTAGTGGATTTGCGCTATTCTACCGATGATTACGACAAGGGCGAATACAAAACCGTAATGCTGAAACCCCACCTTTACGATACCGAAAGGTTTAAGCTTTACATTTCATCCGATTGTGATTTTGCAGTTGGGGATATTGAAATTTTTTACAGGAAAATGGGTTGATTTTATGAAAAAGGCCTTGGCGGTTTTAATAATGCTTCTGCTTTTGGTTGGGTGCAATAAAAAAGCCGAAGAAAAAAAGCAAAAGCACAGCGGGGTTTGGCTTTCCTACAGTGAAGTAAACACAATGCTAGACGGTGATTTTAAGGCCCAACTTCAGTCCCTTATAAAAAACTGTCAAGACCTTGAAATTAACAATTTGTATATTCATGTAAGGGCCTTTGGCGATTCGCTTTATAAATCAAGTGTTTTTCCGCAAAACGAACAGGCGGTAAAGTACGATTTTGATGTTTTAGAATATGTAATTACTGCTTGCCACCAAAACAATATTGCGGTGCACGCTTGGATAAATCCCTACAGAATTTCGACTGCCACCCAAAACATTGAGGAGATAAATCCTGACAGCCCTGCGTATTTATGGCTTCACGACCAAGATACCGAAAACGACAAAAATGTCTGTTTTTCAAACGGCATATATTTAAACCCTGCTGAAAGTGAGGTTCAGCAGCTTATTATTAGCGGGGTAAGGGAAATTGTCGCTAATTATGATGTTGACGGAATTCATTTTGATGATTACTTTTATCCCACACAAAGCGAGACTTTTGACAAAGCCTCTTATGAGGCGTATCTAAACGAAAACCCGTCCCCGCTGGATTTGGCTTCTTGGCGAAGGCTTAACGTTGATTTGCTGTTAAGCGGTACATACAATGCAATAAAGTATTTAAAGCGTGATGTTGTGTTTTCAATAAGCCCCGCGGCATCGGTTGAAAATAATTTTCAAAGCCTTTATGCCGATGTTCGCTTGTGGGTGGATAACGGCTTTGTTGATGTAATAATACCTCAGCTATATTTTGGGTTTGATTATCCCGACGATAGCTTTAAATTTGAAAAGCTTTTAAAAACTTGGCAGGATATTTCGGATGTTAACCCAGATGTTAAGCTGTATATCGGTCTTGCGTTTTATAAATCCAAACCAACCCTTTCGGCCGATATACCCGAATGGCAACAAAATGGGGATATAATAAAGCGACAGGTAGAGCTGCTTGATGGCAGTGACAAGGTTAGTGGATATGTTTATTTTTCGTATTCATCCCTTACAAGCAGTGAAGCCGAATTTAAGTCGCAGCGTGATAGCTTAACGGAATATTTAAAAAAGAGGGATTAAAATGGAAAGTACGGTAATTGTTGCGCTAATCTCCTTCGGGGGAACGCTGCTTGGTACGGCAGGCGGTATTGTGGCTTCGGCAAAGCTTACCGAATACCGTTTAACACAGCTTGAAAAAAAGCTTGAAGCGGTTTCGGCGGTAGCGGCAAAATTGCCCGTAGTGGAAGAAAAGCAAAAAAATGCCGACAGGCGAATTTCAAAGCTTGAGCGTGACCACAGCCGTGCGCAGTTTGTTAATATGAATTAAAAAATGAATAGGTTCGTTAAAAAACTCTCTAAGGTGTAAAAACTGCCTTAGAGGGTTTTTATAATTGATTTATTTGTGCGGTTGGTGTATAATAATTTTATATTATTTATGGTGGTGTTTTTGTGTTCGAGGCTGAAAAAATTAAAAACGAATGTATAAACTGGATAAGGGATTTTTTCGAAGAAAACGGTAAAGATTGTAATGCGGTTGTAGGTATTTCGGGCGGTAAGGATAGCTCGGTTGTGGCGGCATTATGTGTGGAAGCACTTGGAAGGGACCGCGTTATCGGCGTTTTAATGCCTTGCGGTGAACAAAGTGATATTGATTGCTCGGTTCAGCTTGTAGAATTTTTGGGTATTAAAAATTACACAGTTAACATTAAAGCGGCGGTTGACGGTGTTTTGTCGGCATTACCCGCTGATATGGAAATTACAAAACAAACCAAAACAAACTTACCTGCCAGAATAAGAATGGCAACGCTTTATGCAGTAAGTCAAAGCAATAACGGCAGGGTGGCCAACACCTGCAATTTGTCGGAGGATTATGTGGGTTATTCAACCCGTTACGGTGATGCCGCAGGTGACTTCAGCCCAATTTCTCGCCTTACGGTTGAGGAGGTTAAAATAATCGGAAAGCTTTTGGGACTGCCCGAAAATTTGGTTAATAAAACCCCTATTGATGGCCTAAGCGGAAAAAGTGATGAAGAAAATCTTGGCTTTTCTTATGCTGTTTTGGATAAATATATACGTACAGGTGTTTGTGAGGACAGCGAGCTTAAGGCAAAATTTGACCGCCTTTACAGGTTAAACCGTTTCAAATTAGAGCCAATACCCGCTTATGAGCCCAATTTGTAAAAATATTGTTAAATTCATAACAATTTACTTGCATTATAGGTCGTTTTAGGGTATACTGTAAAAAGGAAAAAATTGATTTTTTAAAAGGAGAATAAAAATGACAACTAACAAGACAGTGCTTAAGTGGTTGGACGAAATGAAGGACCTTCTTACACCTGATAAGGTTGTATGGGTTGACGGTTCGGCCGAACAAACCGAAGAGCTTCGTAAGCTTGCTGTTGAGCTTGGCGAATTAGAAGCTTTGAACCCTGAAAAGCTTCCGGATTGCTATCTTCACAGAACAAAGCCCAACGACGTTGCTCGTGTAGAGGACCGTACATTTATTTGTACCACAACTAAGGAAGAAGCAGGCCCCACAAACAATTGGTGTGAACCTCAAGAAATGTACAAAAAGCTTTACGATATTGCCCGTGGCAGCTACAAGGGCCGCACAATGTATGTAATTCCTTACTCAATGGGTCCCATCGGCTCACCTATTGCTAAAATCGGTATTGAAGTAACTGATTCGGTTTACGTTGTTCTTAATATGCTTATTATGACCCGTGTTAGCCCCAAGGTTATGGAAGTTCTCGGCGACAGCAATGACTGGGTACGCGGTTTACATTCACGCTGCGATATTGACCCTGAAAAGAGATATATCTGCCACTTCCCGCAGGATAACACCATCATTTCTGTTAACTCGGGCTACGGCGGTAACGTTCTTTTAGGTAAAAAGTGCTTTGCGCTTCGTATCGCTTCTTATCAGGGCTGGAAGGAAGGCTGGATGGCTGAGCATATGCTTATCTTAGGTCTTGAAAATCCCAAGGGCGAAGTTAAGTATGTTGCAGCTGCATTCCCCTCTGCTTGCGGTAAGACCAACCTTGCAATGCTTATTCCTCCCGCATACTTGCGTGAAAAGGGCTATAAGATTTGGACTGTAGGTGACGATATTTCTTGGATGAAGATAGGTCCTGACGGTCGTCTTTATGCTATCAACCCCGAAAACGGCTTCTTCGGTGTTGCTCCCGGTACCAACGAAAAGTCAAACTTCAACGCTCTTGAAAGCACCAAGAAGGGCACAATTTTCACCAACGTTGCTCACGATATGAACGACAACACTGTTTGGTGGGAAGGCCTTAACAAGAATTTACCCGAAAATGCAATTGACTGGCTCGGCAATCCTTGGGATCCTTCTAAGTTTGATAAGGCTGACAAGTCAACCTATGCTGCTCACCCCAACTCACGCTTTACTGCTCCTGCTGAAAATTGCCCCTGCATTTCTGAAGAATTCAACAAGGGTGAAGGCGTTCCGATTTCTGCAATCATCTTCGGCGGCCGTCGTGCTAAGTGCGCGCCTCTCGTATATCAATCAAAGGATTGGGTTAACGGTGTATTCGTAGGCTCAGCAATGGCTTCTGAAACCACCGCTGCTGCAGCAGGTGCTGTTGGTGTTGTTCGTCGTGACCCCATGGCTATGCTTCCTTTCTGCGGTTACCATATGGGCGACTACTTCAAGCATTGGCTCGAAATGGGCGAAAAGCTTGGTGACAAGGCTCCTAAGATTTTCAACGTTAACTGGTTCCGTACCGATGATGAAGGCAACTTCGTATGGCCCGGCTTTGGCGACAATATGCGTGTTCTTAACTGGATTATTGACCGTTGCGAAGGCAAGGCTGACGCTGATGAAACCGCTATCGGTTATGTTCCTAAGCCCGAAGATATTGACCTTACCGATTTGGATATGGATATCGAAACACTTAAGGATATCTTAACTGTTGATAAGGCAGTTTGGGAAAAAGAAGCAGCTGAAATTGAAGAACATTACAAGAAGTTTGGCGACAAGCTCCCTGTAGAACTTCGTCAGCAGCTCGAAACTCTTAAAGCAAATCTTGCTAAAATGTAATTAAATCAAAACGCTCACCTTTTTGGTGAGCGTTTTTTATATGCTTTGTGTTATTCAAATTATAGTTTATCGCTGCGCGATTAAATAATAAATAAGAAAGAATAAGAACTTGACCCTTTGACAAAATCAGAGATTTTGAAAGGGTGCCCCAAAACCTTGCCACGCATAGCGTGTAAAAGA
>SVPF01000053.1 GCA_015066005.1 Oscillospiraceae bacterium | reverse complement strand
GGTGAAATCCGCCTCGACGGCGGATGGGTGGATTTAATTTCATCTGAGGCGTAGCCGAAGATTTCATCTGCATAGCAGATTTCATCCGTGCTTGCACGGATTTCATTTTCTGCAAGAGTTCGAATTCATACGCAAAAAAGCCGAAAATATCTTTTTTTATCCAAGCCGCAGGCTTGGCATATCATCACGACGCAGTCGTGGATATCATCAAGGGCGGCAAGCCGCCCTTGTATCTCATCACGCGCCAGCGTGCATCTATCTGCGGCTTGATGATATACAGCCATACGGGCTGATGATATACTGCAACAAGTTGCGGATGATATACACGGCTTTCGCCGTGATTTATGCAAGAGTTCAAATTCATACGCAAAACTGCAGTAATTTATGTCTGACGCATAGAATACCAATATTACAAAAAAATTACACCACTATTTGACAAATTATTGCGTATATTATATAATTAACATATAAATCATTTTTGGGGGTTATTATATGAACGAATTTGCAGGCTCAATGCAGGATGTTGAATCCGCTTTAGAGCAGTCAAGCAATATGCTTGGTGATATTGAAAGTATTTTAGGCAGTATTGCAGGTATATTTTCGGTAGCTTCAATGGGTGTTGGTGCAATTGTTGCAATTATTACCGCAATTGTAACCGGTCTAGTTGCTATAGCACTTTACATATTCCAGTCAATTCCTGTTTATTCTCTTGCAAAAAAGGTTGGCTTAAAGTATGCGTGGCTTTCTTGGGTGCCAATATTCCATGATTATTTCCGCCTTTTTGTATTATGCGGAATTGCAGGTAACAAGCCCTTTGTGCCCAAGCTTGGAAAATTTAAAATTGAAAACCGCAAGCTTTCATTTTTAGCTTATGTTTTAATTAAAAATTTTGCGGGCTTAATAGTTGCTGTCATTTCAGGTGTGGCAAGTATGGTTATACCTATTGTTGGTTCAATTTCGTTAGTTTTAGGTTTAATTCCCACAGCCGCTTGTGCTTGGATTGAATATGTTTATCTTCGTGACTTGCTTGATATATTTAAAGAGGATAAAAAATCCAATAACACAACGTCAATAATTATTACTGTAATAGATGCACTTTTACCCTTTGATTTAATTCGTACCGGTTATCTTTACACCTTAATGAAAAAGCAACCCTTGCCTGAAAAAGAAATTGTTTTCGAAAGCACACCCTCATCTGAGGCTGCGACAGTTAATGTTAATAATTCAGTAGAATAATTTTTTCAAAACAACCGCTTTTAGCGGTTGTTTTTTTATGGTTTATTTTTTTAAAAAACTGTCTGTTTAATATTGCAAGTCTTAAAAATTTGTTTTATAATATTATAAGAAAAGTGTTTTCATCATTTTCACTGGTGTTATTGTTTTATTTATAGAAGTTTTTAAAAGAGGCTTAATAAATTAAGGGAAGTAAAAATATTATGAAAAAATATATAACAATTTTTGCATTACTTTTATCATTTAGTTTGGTTTTATCAGCTTGCGGTAATACGGATAATACTGTGTCAGATAATAACTCTGTTAATGAAAGCGTTGTTTCATCATTACCTGAAAGCACAGTTGAAAGTCAGCCCGAAAGCCAGGAAGAAAGTAAACCCGAAAGCACCCCGCCAGCAAGCAGTTCAGCGGTTACATCAACAGTTAAACCACAGCTTACAAATGTAACTGTTGGCCCCTATGAAATTTATGATGCGCTAAATTCGAGGGGTTTAAGCACCACAAAATCGGGCTTCGGCTTTGGGGTTGCCAAAAACGGTCAGCCACATAGTATGTCGGTTAACAACCAAAAACGTTTTGACGGAATGTCAAACGTTGAGGCCTTGGCTTATGATAATAAATGCAGTGATAAGCGTATGTATTTAACCTTTGACTGCGGTTATGAATATAAAAACCTTACAGCTGATATTTTAGATACATTAAAGGAAAAGAATGTTAAAGCCGCTTTTTTTATAACAGGTGATTATGCTAAGAAAAATCACCCGTTTGTTAAAAGAATGATTGAGGAAGGTCATATTATCGGTAATCACAGTTGGGGGCACAAAAGCTTTCCGTCAATTAATCGCGAAAAAATGGCAAAGGAAATTTGGCAGCTTGAAGATTATCTAAAAACCAATTTTAATTATTCTTCACCCTATTTCCGTTTTCCGTCGGGCGAACACAGCGTATGTTCGCTTGAATTAGTATCTTCAATGGGCTACAAATCAATTTTTTGGTCTTTAGCTTATGCTGACTGGGATACTGCTAAGCAACCCACTAAAGAAAGCGCTGTAAATACCGTTACATCGCGTTATCATAACGGTGCGGTAATTTTACTTCACGCCGTATCACAAGCCAATGCTGACGGTCTTGCCGAAATGATAGATATAGCCCATCAGCAAGGTTATGAATTTAAAACACTTGATGATTATTATGCCTAATTGATTATTAACCTTTTAAGTAATGCTGTAATTGAATTTTTTACCCAAGCGTTTTATACGCTTGGGTATTTTTGTATAACGAAAACCACGCGATAGTCGCGTGGTTCAGTGAAGGTTTACCGATGAACAAAAACAAAATCCTCCATTTGTGATAAAATAGCAGAGACCTGCCAGTCAAGCTAAAACACAAATGGAGGATTTATAAATGAAAAAAGAAGAAATCAGTACAAATAGTTTAGCACACACAAAGTGGAATTGCAAGTACCATATAGTTTTTGCGCCAAAGTACAGGCGAAAAGTTTTTTACGCAGATAAACGGTTAGAGATACGAGAAATATTGCGAAAGCTCTGCGAATGGAAAGGTGTAGAAATAATTGAAGGGGAGGTATGCCCAGACCATA